>CAUZMC010000005.1:0-58389 GCA_963580875.1 Dehalococcoidia bacterium | reverse complement strand
CACTCCATTATGGAGTGGCCCTTCTCTTTTCTTAGAAGTGGTCTAATAGTGTGTTTTTAGGTTCTCCTAGTAGTCCATTGGAGGCATGCTAGGGCTTGCTGGGTTCTTCTCAGGTATATCGCACACTAAGGATTCGGTGGTGAGAATCATGGTTGCCACGCTGGCACCATTCTCAACTGCCGCTCTGGTTACCTTGGCTGGGTCCATGATGCCGTGCTCTAGGAGGTTTGTGTACACTTCCTTGTCAGCATCGAAGCCATAGTCGCCTTTGCCTTCACGTACCTTGTTAAGAATCACAGATCCTTCAAAGCCGGAGTTCTCAGCGATGAGCCTGATTGGAGCCTCAAGGGCTTTCTGCAAAATGCGTACTCCGGTTGCCTCATCTCCAGTGAGTTTAAGGTCACCGAGAGAATCCAGCGCTCGTATTATGGCCACTCCACCACCGGGTACAATGCCTTCTTCTACTGCTGCTCTTGTGGCAGATAGGGCGTCCTCAACTCTGGCTTTCTTTTCTTTCAACTCAATTTCTGTGGCTGCTCCCACTTTGATAATGGCAACACCGCCGGCTAGCTTCGCCATTCTCTCTTGAAGCTTCTCTCGGTCGTAGTCTGAGGTCGATTCTTCTATCTGACTCTTGATTGAGTTGATGCGGGATTGTAGATCCTCGTCTGAACCTGCGCCTCCTACTATTGTGGTCTCTTCCTTGTTAGATACCACACGGCGAGCTCGTCCAAGGTCCTCAATGCTTACGGAGTCGAACTTACGACCCGTTTCTTCGCTGATTATGCTGGCTCCGGTGAGAATGGCCATGTCCTCTAGCATGGATTTGCGGCGGTCGCCAAATCCGGGTGCCTTGACTGCAAGGGGGGTAAGGGTGCCTCTCAGCTTGTTCACAACTAGGGTTGCCAGTGCTTCTCCCTCTATGTCCTCAGCGATGATGACTATGTTCTTTGTAACTTTGAGGGCGTTCTCTAGGGCAGGGAGCATATCTGATACAGCAGATATCTTCTTGTCTGTAATGAGAATGTATGGGTCTTCTATTACAGACTCCATCCGTTCTGTGTTGTTGATGAAGTAGGGGCTGATGTAACCACGATCGAACTGCATTCCCTCCACGTACTCCTTTTCGTACTGGAGACCCCTGGACTCTTCAACGGTTATGACCCCGTCTTTGCCAACTTTTTCCATTACCTCGGCAATCAATTCGCCTATTGAATCTTCATGGGCTGAAAGAGCAGCAACTTGGGCAATCTGCTCTTTGCCCTCGACAGGGATGGCCATTTTCTTTATCTCAATTGTTATTGCTGCCACGGCCTTGTCGATTCCACGCTTGATTCCCATTGGATCGGCTCCGGCTGTGACGTTCTTGAACCCTTCGTTGATTATGGCTTGAGCCATCACCGTAGCGGTGGTTGTGCCGTCTCCTGCCACGTCATTTGTCTTGCTTGATGCCTCTTTGATGAGCTGTGCACCCATGTTCTCGTACGGGTCCTCAAGGACAATCTCCTTGGCGATTGTTACACCGTCGCTACAAACTAGGGGAGCGCCGAAGGACTTGTCCAGAATGACGCTTCGACCACGTGGCCCTAGAGTTACCTTTACGGTATCTGCCAGTTTGTCTGCCCCTGCCTTAAGGGCTTTCCGAGCGTCCTCAGAGTAAATAATTTGTTTTGCCATGTTATTCCTTCCTTCTCAACTTCAACAAGCTATGATTAAGATATCTTTGCAAGGATATCATTTTCCCTAAGAAGCAGATAATCCTCGCCCTCTTCTTTAACTTCGCTTCCTGCGTACTTGGAATAGACCACAAGGTCGCCAACCTTGGATTCCATTGCTATGCGCTTTCCGTCGTCGGCAGTACGTCCAGGTCCTACGGCCACTACTTTGCCCTCCTGAGGCTTTTCCTGAACTGTGTCGGGAAGAAGGATTCCTCCAGCGGATACTGCTTCTCGATCGGCGGGTTTAATTAGAACTCGGTCTCCATATGGTTGATATGTTCGGTTCATTATTTCCTCCTTTTAGTATGTTTCTATTAACTAGTGAAGCATTAGCAGGCTGGCTTGTAGAGTGCTAATACTGTTAATCAGTATAGGAAATGAGTATATGGTTGTCAAGATGATTTATGCGTGGAGGACTGGGTGAGGTAGCTCTTTAGATGTTATCACTACTTGGTTTATTGGAGCTTGGTAATGCTATGTCTCATCTGCGACTGTGAAGAGACGGCGAGAGCCTTCATGTTCAGGTTTGTGTCGCAACCGTGGCTATAGAAGGCTAGTATTAGAGCTTCGATTTCATAGAGTTCATCCTCTGAAATCTGTTTGTTTTGGGGCACAGTAATCTCCTTTTTTGTTATGCAAAAAAGGAGGAGTCAGGCAATTTGCCTGACTCCTCCTTTTTGCTTATATAGAGAGTTGCCTATTTGCGATGGCCTAGCTGAACTGGGCCGACTCTGTTGAGCCGGTCAAGGCAGCGGTGGCGGCAAGGTCAGGGCTGATGCTAAGCAGAACTGCGTCGTAGTAGCCTGCGCCAACCTCTGTCTGATGCTTGGAAGCAGTGTAGCCGTCCTTTTCTCTAGCAAATTCCTGCTCCTGTAGCTTCACATAAGCAGACATGCCTTCTGTCCGGTACTCATGAGCCAACTCAAAGGCGTTCAGGTTGACCATGTGCCAGCCAGCAAGTGTTATGAATTGGAACTTGTAGCCTGCCTTGCCCAGTTCGTCCTGGAATTTGGCTATGGTCTTGTCATCCAGAGCGCCCTTCCAGTTGAATGAAGGCGAGCAGTTGTATGCCAGTATAAGGTTGGGATACTGAGCGTGGATTGCTTCGGCGTAAGCAATGGCTTCGTCCAAGTCCGGGTCTGAAGTTTCACACCACAGCATGTCTGCATATGGAGCGTACGCTAGTCCTCTGGCTACTGCGGCATCAAATCCGTCTCTTACTACGTAGTAGCCTTCTGGGGTTCGTTCTCCGGTGGTGAACTCCTTGTCCCTGTCATCAATGTCGCTGGTGAGCAAGGTGGCTCCACGTGCATCTGTCCTAGCGCACAGTATGGTTGGCACATCAAGGACGTCCGCTGCTAGCCTTGCCGCGTTTAAAGTATGGATGAACATGTTGGTTGGGATTAGTACCTTGCCGCCCATGTGTCCACACTTTTTGGCCGCAGCAAGTTGGTCTTCATAGTGAACGCCCGCTGCTCCGGCTTCTATCATGCCTCTCATTAACTCAAAGGCGTGGATGGCTCCTCCGAAGCCAGCTTCAGCGTCTGCCACGATTGGAGCGAACCAGTCTATGTCTGTCCCTCCATCAAGGGTCTGGAGTTGATCGGCGCGCATGAGGGCGTTATTGAGCCTCTTGACCACTGCAGGGACGCTATTGGAAGGGTACAGGCTCTGGTCAGGGAAGGTCTGTGATGAGAGGTTGGCATCTGCAGCGACCTGCCATCCACTTAGATAGAGAGCCTGTAGGCCAGCCTTGACCATGTTGACTGCCTGTGCTCCTGTCAATGCTCCGAAGGTTCTTATGTAGCCTTCTTCATTCAGTTGACGCCACAGGCGCTCTGCGCCACGCTTTGCCAATGTGTTCTCGATCATTACGCTGCCGCGCAACTTTACTACGTCTTCTGCGGTATAGTCACGCTTGACGTCCTTCCAGCGCGGGTCTGTGGCCCAGCGTTGTTTGAGATCCGCTACCTGTTTGGCAGTATCCGAGTCGTTGTTACTCATGTTAGATATCCTCTCTCTCATCTCTCGTTAGCTAGTTTTATCCACGTACATCTATCTATGAAAAAAAGTGTATGAATCATTAGATACATTCGATATATGAGTATATCGTATGTGAGCTATAATGCAACGACGGTCTTTTCTATTGCAGTGATAGCCTAAAGCTATCACTAAGCTATAACTTGTAGGATTAATGTTTGATGTAGTGTATGGAGATTAAATGGGCATGGTGTCTTCATGCTCAGGAGGGAATCTAATGGAACTGGCACAACTGGAAGCCTTTTTGGCGGCTGCGGAGCGGGGGAGTTTTCGCAGAGCTGCGGAGTCACTGTTTTTATCGCAGCCCTCTCTGAGTGCCAGAGTGCATGCATTGGAGCAGGAGTTGGGGGTTCATCTGTTTCATAGGATGGGTCGTGGCGTGCGTTTGACGGAGATGGGCAAGGCTTTTCTTCCATATATTGAACGCGCTATCGAGACCCTGCGCCAGGGGCGCGATGTTATAGACACCAAGCGGGATGCCTTCGGAGGCGTGCTGCACATTGCCTCGGCACGGGCAATAGGCACATATACACTTCCTTCCATTCTGGAGAGGTTTCGCCAAGAGTATCCAAATATTAAGGTGCAGATAAATATAGGACGCTCATCCAATGTGCTTCAGATGGTAGCTGATGAAGAAGTGCATGTTGGGATGTCGCGTATGCTGACTCATCCGGACGTGGTGACAATCCATATCTACGACGAAGATATTTGTTTGGCCACCAGTCCGCAGCATCCATTTGTTATGAGAGGCGAGGCGAGCATTTACGAAGTCGCTCGCGAGCCCTTGATTCTATATGATAGGGACTCCTCCTACTTTGTGCTTATTGGTCAAGTGTGCAGAGAAGCTGGCATATTACCAAGAGTTGAGATGACCCTAGACAGCATAGAGGCGACCAAACACTTAGTTGAGCTTGGTATGGGGATATCCTTTCTGCCACGCAGCAGCGTGAAGCATGAGTTGGAGCGTGGCAGTCTGTGCCTCATACCCTTGAAGGAAGGACATTTGGTGTCGCTTCCTACCTCAGTGATGGTTCGGCGAGCGCAGTACTACAGTCCAGGGTTGATGGCCTTTATGTACGTTCTGAGGGACATGTATGGGGCTGATATATCAATGCTGGAGGGAAAAGAGCTTGCAAAGAATACTGCATCTGATTCATCAGTGGTGGAAGTTATAGAAGAAGGCGGAGTATAATATGGAACGTCGGGGTGTAGCGCAGTTGGTAGCGCGCTACGTTCGGGGCGTAGAGGCCGTCGGTTCGAATCCGATCACCCCGACCAAAATCACCCAAACTTGTCGTGTGTATGGATTCTATTTAAGTGAATCTACAGGCTGGAATTTTTATCGAGATTTTAAAGGCATTGGGGCACTAGTAAAGGCCTTTTTATTGTGCCCACACATTGTTTAATAGAAAAACCTTACTATGCTAAATAAACGTTCGGATCCTGGCGATGAGTATGAGGATTGGGAATATCCTGATCCTCGGGATATAGAAGATTTGGAGGATCTGCATTCATCGCCGAGGAAATCTGGTATATCGATTCTGAAGATCGGCGGGGCTCTCATGTTCTTGGCCTTTATAGGGGCTACTTTGTTGCCACTGCTGGGCTTATTGGACGGCGATGGCGACTCCAGTGATACTACTGCCGTTCTTGAAGACCAGGTTTACCAGCAATGGATAGGTAGCAGTGTGAATGCTTCCCTGAGAGAATACGGAGGAGCTGGTCAGGTCCAGTATCTTGGCACACAGTTTGGCGACTCCGTTCAAGACCCAATTGTTGGTATGGTGTCGAATGGGATAGATTTACAGAACAGCGCTGATATTGGGACTTTACATGGTTACATCATGGTTGTACTGGAGGGTTTGTTTGCAGATGACCGCGCACAGAGGGTAACAGTGGTGTGGTTTGAAACTGCTTTAGATAGCGAAAGCGGTAAGTTAACTCAGGAAATCGTTCTGATGGTGGGAATGTTGAGGCAAACGGCTCAAAGTATAGATTGGGACGATATTGTTCCTGCTGAGCTCAGACAGATTGCGGATTACTACCAGGAACAGCCGGCTACAGATCAAGAGCAACTTTAGGGATGTGATAATTTTTGTGTATCTACGTATGTGAACTTGGGCAGAGCATTAAGATGAGTAGTGAATTAACAAGGAGGGCACAGTGATACGAAGCTTTGGAGATAAAACCCCAAGGATTCATCCAACGGCTTTTGTCAGTGAAGCAGCCTATGTTGTTGGCGATGTGGAGATAGGGGAGGGTTCAAGCATCTGGCCAGGAACGATCATACGAGCCAATAGATATAAGATAAAAATAGGCAAATTCGTAAACATTCAGGACAATAGCGTTATCCATGCTGACGAAAACTGTACTTATGGGGATTACGTGACCGTAGGACATAGCGTTATGTGTCATGCTACTACCGTGGAAGATCATTGCCTGATTGGTAACGGAGCCACGATCAATGGGTACTCCAATATTCGACACCACTCATTAATCGCCTCTGGAGCAGTGGTACTTGAGCGTGTGGAAATCCCTCAGAATTCCCTTGTTGTTGGTGTTCCTGCGGAGGTGCGGAGCACTGTCATGGAGCATCATTTACAGCGTATGGAGAAAACTTCGGCAGATTATCAGCGCTACAGTCAGGAATTCAAAGAGGCTGGGTTGCAGGACCCAGATCAGGAGAAATTCACAGACCATAACATGTAAGTAGTGTGCGGTATTTTGTCAGTAATGTTCCTTTTAGGGCTGAGCGTTACGGGGCTTCGGCAGCCGTGTTATCTGTCATGACTGGTGTGAATGGGTGGACGGATGCGAGGAATGCGCAGCTGATTTCTATGATAGATACCACTAGGAGAGACAGACGTAGGTCTGTCTCTCCGGCTGCTCCTGCCAGCAATGCCCCCAGAGCACCTACCACCTCGCCCGTACCCATGATGAGGCCAATCATTACCATCTGACGCCCACCAACGATGCTTAAGACAGTCGCTATAAGGGTTGGTAATAGGCCCATAATTATCAATCCAGCCAGCATTAGGGCAGCTATGAGCACCGGAAGTGTTGGGGCCAACAGTATTAGAATAGGTGAGGTCGCACCAACCACAAGGATTGCTACTGTCATAATCTTGCGGTTTCGCTTGTCCGATAGACGACCAAGAAGCACAGCGCCCAGGCTCCCAGAAAGGACCATGACTGAGAATAGCACTCCAGTCATGCCGGATGAGAGTCCACGCTCTTCAATCAGGTATAATGGGGTCATGCTCCACAGGGCTACCATCGCCATACTGTGAAGTCCCAGGATACCCAGGCCCGCCATGCTGGCTGGTTTCCAGACCAACCTGACCTGGGTCCTCAGGTCTTTCAGCGACACGGAACCCATTGTTGGCGGGCGTATCCAGCGGTGTAGGCGTAGGAAGAGTACGCCCATAATCAGAGCCGGTATTACCATGATTTGAACTACACTGCGCCAGTCCATAACGACGAGAAGCAGCCCTGCGACAATTGGTGCCAGTACCTCCATGATTGATCCACCGACAAAGTGAACTGCCAGAGCGACACCGCGCCGTCCCGGCATATGTTCTACCAGTGTGCCCATGGCAACCGGATGCCACGACGCGGCTCCCGATGATGCTAGTGCAACGAAGACTAGCAGTGCCAAATAGCCCGGCGCCAGGGAAGCCGCTAGATATGCCCCTGCCACCCACCAGAAGGTACTGAGCAGAAAAACTCCACGGAACCGTGTCTCCCCAACTAGACTGGCGGGGATGTGGGAGATTCCTGCGGAGACAGCGATTACTGTGAATATAAGCCCCACTTGGGTTGAGCTGAGCCCCATTCCTACGGCGATGGCTGGCGCAATTATCCAGAGCGCGGCGGTTCCTGCGTCGACTGCGCCGTGGCCTGCCGGAATACCTATTAAATAAAGTGCGCGTTCTCTTTTATTGTTCACACGTTTAATCCAAGTCCGTGGCCCTGATTCTGGGCCGATTGTGAATGAGGATTCTCTTTGTACGGGCGCTCAGGCGAAAGTGCAGTAGCCACTCACGGGCGCCGCGTGTAGGGCGCTGGTACCAGCTTATTGCCGGTAGTATATCAGTTACGGTATTTACCATGCCAGTTCGTGCCGGTCGCACACAGGATGGTACGTTGGATTGCCTGGCACATGGAAAGGTATGCTGTTAAAATGGATCTCTTTAGAGGAGGTGGTTATGAGTCAGATTGACATGCGCAGCGACACTGTTACACATCCTACACCGGCTATGCGTCAGGCTATGGCTAACGCTGATGTAGGCGATGACGGCTGGGGCGACGATCCGACGGTGAACCGTTTGCAGGAGGTTGTGGCAGAGATGCTTGGCAAGGAAGCTGCCATCTTTGTGCCGAGTGGCACAATGGCCAATCTGGCCTCTGTGTTGAGCCATTGTCAGCGTGGAGATGAGATTATTGTGGGTGACCAGTCCCACGTCTACCTCTACGAGTATGGTGGTGCATCTGCCTTTGGAGGAGTGGCGTACCGTCAGTTACCAAATGACGAGAATGGCACTCTTGACCCAGATATGGTGGAAGCGGCCATTCGTCCCTTGTCACCAAGATTTCCCAGTACCGCTTTGGTGTGCCTTGAAAATACTCATAACAGGTGCAGCGGCGCTGTCCTTACTCCCGAATACACTGACATAATTGCAGGGATTGCACACAAGTGGGATGCCTCTGTACACCTAGATGGAGCCCGCATGTTCAATGCAGCGGTGAGCCTGGGAATACCTCCCAGGGAGTTGGTGCGATCTGTGGATTCGCTGATGTTCTGCTTCTCTAAGGGACTTGGTTGTCCTGCAGGCTCAATCATCTGTGGGACCAATGATTTTGTTCAGGGGGCGCGTCGTGTTCGCAATAGCCTTGGAGGAGGAATGCGTCAGGTTGGGGTCCTTGCGGCGGCGGCTCTTGTGGCTCTGGAGGAGATGGTGGAACGGCTTGCAGATGACCACCATAACGCTCGGCGTTTGGCGGAAGGACTGAGTAGTATTCCAGGCATCATCCTGGATCCTGCCATGGTTAAGACCAATATTGTTATGTTTGAAATGGCCGACGGGGATGCTCTCGGCTTCTTGCACCGCATTGAAGAGCGTGGTGTACAGGGTCATCACCCATACGGGCCCAAAGTGAGGATGGTGACCCACTACGGCATAGATGAATCCGACATAGACGCGGCTCTCGAGGTTGTGGAGTCGGTGATGAGGGAATAATCTACTGCCAAAAAATCATGATGATCTAACGATCGCTCAATGCAGATGAGAAAGGCGGGATAAAATGAAGGCAATACAGATTACACAGGTCGGTGGTCCGGAGGTTCTCAAGTATACCGATGTTGCGGACCCCAGCCCCGGGCCTGGACAGGCGCTGGTGGATATTAAGGCTTCTGGTGTTAATTATATGGATGTTTATGTCAGATCTGGCCTGATTGCTCCATCTCTTCCAGCTATCCTGGGAGGTGAGGGGGCAGGTGTGGTTGCTCAGGTCGGAGAAGGTGTCACAGAGGTTCAGATTGGCGACTTGGTGGCTTACACGGGAGCCGGGGCGTCGTATGCGGAGAAGGTGGTTGTACCATCGTGGCGATTGGTGAAGCTGCCGGAAGGCTTGGGTGCTGATTCGGCTGCAGCCGTGATGCTTCAGGGTATGACTGCTCACTACCTCTGTTACTCCACATATCCCCTGAAGCCTGGAGATACCTGCCTTGTACACGCGGCCGCGGGAGGTGTCGGTCTGCTGCTGACTCAGATGGCAAAGTCTCTGGGCGCTCGGGTGATTGCAACCGTCTCCACAGATGAGAAGGCAAAGCTGGCAGCCGCTGCAGGTGCCGACTACGTTATTAATTACTCTGAACAGGACTTTGCAGAAGAGGTTGATAAAATTTCAGGTGGAGATGGCGTGCAGGTTGTATACGATGCTGTTGGTCTTACGACGTTCGATAAGAGCATTGCGTCACTTGCGCCACGTGGCTGTATGGCCTTGTACGGTCAGGCCAGCGGTCCAGCACCTGACATCTCACCGTCTATTCTTGCTAGGAAATCGCTATTTTTGACTCGTCCATCATTGGGAGTGTACACGTCTACGCGTGAAGAGTTGCTTCAACGGGCAGGTGATGTACTGGGATGGGTCCAATCCGGCAAGCTTGACATTCGCATCCATGGTAAGTTCTCGTTGAGTGATGCCGCTGAGGCACACCGTCAACTTGAGGGGCGTTTGACAACTGGGAAGCTTCTTCTTATACCATAGAGTTTGAGGTCATATATGTGTAATCGAGTAAAATTTCTGGTGACTGGTTGGCAACTATGACACACGAAGATATGCGCAGTCGTATAGATGTGATTTACGAAAAAATTGCCATAGCTGCGAATAGATCTGGGCGCGACGCGAGCCTAGTCACGGTGCTTGGTGCGTGTAAGCAGGTGGGGCTGGAAAGGATTATACAGGCCATAGATTTAGGGATTGGTCATGTGGGTGAGAATTGGATACAGGAGGCTGAGGCCAAGTTCAAGGGGTTTGCGAGGCCGGATAAACTGGTCAACCTCCATTTAATAGGGCATCTTCAGACCAATAAGGTGAGATCTGCTGTTGCGATGTTCGACGTTATTCAGTCGGTTGACAGCGTTCGCCTGGCCTCTAGGGTTGATAGCATTGCTGGTGCATTGAATAAACGCGTAGCAATTTACATTCAGGTAAATCTAGGTGCTGAATTAACTAAAGAAGGTGTAAGGGCGAACCAGGTTACGGAGATGGCTGAGTTTGTAGCTACGTGTGGGAACCTTGAACTTGCTGGACTTATGGCTGTTCCTCCACATATTGAGGATATTGAGGCAGTGAGACCATACTTCAGGATGCTCAGGGATCTGCGTGACGGGGTGTGCCAGCTTGAGCATTATCGTGAGGCTACACTGGGGCTTTCAATGGGTATGACAGATGATTTTGAGGTTGCTGTTGAAGAAGGCGCAACCATGATTAGGCTGGGGTCGGCCATTTGGGGAGTTAGGCCTATATAGTTGCTTGTAGATTAACCACACATGCTTGGATACTAGGCTCAGATATGGTGATTGTGTGTATTAGTGTGATTATTTGCATCTTGTGGTATAATATATCTCGGTGGCATTGTTTTGAGTCCCAGACCCAGATTCATCATCGCGTCCCCTGTGCCCTCCTCGGCTCCTAAATGGTGTCCTTGGCGCCCACCGGAACGTCTTGTCTTGACATCCTCGGTATCGGTGACCAGTCTCTAGCCAACTAATTAGGAGAAAGGAGATCACTATGATGGAATACACAGACAAAACCCTGCCATGTCAGGATTGTGGACAGTCGTTCACATTCACTGCTGACGATCAATCGTTTCATGCGATGAAAGGGTTTACAAACGAACCAAAGCGCTGTGCCTCTTGCCGTCAGATGCGACGTAGCGAGCGGAATGGTGGATATGACCAAGGCCCGCGTGAGGCTCACCCAGTAGTATGTGCTGAGTGTGGCAAGGAAACCACAGTACCGTTCGTTCCGCGTGGCGATCGACCGGTCTATTGCAGCGATTGCTTTAGTCAAAGGCGTCCAGCTGCACGAACATCTGGCTGGTAAGAAGTTATATTAGAATTTGGAAGGTGGGGGGTAATACCCCTCACCTGACCAGACTGATTAACATGCAACTGTGTGGAGATCAGTCTAATTATAGGAGATAGTTTGAGGATATACGTAGGGAATCTTGGATACGAGACAACTGAACAGGAATTGCGTGAAGCTTTTGAGCTCCACGGCGAAGTGCAGGAAGTCTCTGTTGTGCGTGACAGGGAAACTGGTAGATCTCGGGGATTTGCATTTGTGGAAATGCCAAAAGCTGAGGAAGCCAATGCTGGTATTGCAGCTGTAAACAGCAAGGAAATGGGCGGTCGTACTCTAACAGTCAACGAGGCGCGAGCTCGTCAGGAGCGTGGGTCTGGTGGCGGTGGATATGGCGGCGGCGGTCGCAGTGGTGGCGGCGGCGGATATGGTGGTGGTGGCGGTGGATATGGCGGCGGCGGTCGCAGCGGCGGCGGCGGCGGTGGCTTTGGTGGTGGTGGTGGGCGCGGTGGCTGGTAATTCTGGTTTTCCAAACTAGGTAATCCCTGAGCAGTCGTAATTGGGGTGCTCAGAAATAATCAAGGGTCGTCAGATAATAATCTGGCGACCCTTGGACATTTAGCGCTGATTTACAGTACATAGGACTTGTGCAACGCGGTTTCCATAATTTTTATTGTGACTTGGAACATTAGCGTGTGCACTCACAAATACTCCAACTCTCTATATCCCAATGCTGCTAATTTCGGCAGGAATATACATTACAATCAGTTCCGTTTACTACGGCGACGACAATTGCCACGGAAGGACTTGTCTATCAGCTCACCTGAAATACTGAGATAAATACTTCAGGTGCTCCCGGGTACTGATTCCACAGGCTAGTCCAGTATTGCATCAGGGCCAATACTGCCAATGTAGGTTTACTGGTATACCATTACAACATCTCCCAATTAAACCATATTATAAGGATACCGTGGGTGAACATACGCGGTATCCACCGATAAAGAAGTTCCAGTGCCATTCGCACTACCAGCCGACGGATCACTTACACTTATCTAAGCTCGAGAATATCCTGATCCAGCCAAGCCTAACAGCCAAACTAGAAGTATTAGCCATGGATGTTTGCCGCTGGTTTTGGCAATGAATTCGTGTGATATTGGCATCTTGCCCCTCATTGCCTTGGTAAATTAAAGCCTGGATACTATGTGTCTGTATTATCCGGAATACTAGATACTGCCGCGAAAATAAAGCACATAGATGCTAGTTGACTTGTCTAAACGTGTTTCTGTATCTATAGATAACAAGACCACCCAGCAAAGATAAAGGACCAGGAAATACTTCCTGGTCCTTTATGTATCCTGATAGTGGCGACCCGGAGGAGATTTGAACTCCTGCTCTCCGCCTTGACAGGGCGGCGTGTTAAACCAGACTACACCACCGGGCCGTTTTGGGACGAAACACTAAATCCCGTCATTGGGATTTTCAGAAGCGTGAGATGCGTGTGCAAAGATTGTTGTTAATATTCCTCTTTATATTGGAGGCTGACCGCCTCCGTTCAGAACGCTCAACCCTCGCCATTGAATCCTACTGTCACCAACTCACCTTCCACAATTACCGGAGTTATTCGGTCTCCACCAGTCAGTAGCTCCACTTCTCCCCATGCCTCAGGGGTTATGCTGAGGTCAACTTCTCGGAAGGAGATGTTGCGTACCCATAAATCTTCCCTGGCAGCAGAGGAGAAGCTGCATTCCGGATGGGTGTATATGACGACCGTGTTTTCCAAACTGGCGACTCCATCAATGGTTCCTCAAGGTTTCAGTTTATTGTAACTGAGGATATCAGATTTTGCAAAAAACACAGAAGATTATGAGATCGATGTTTTCCTCGCATGCTTATGATGGTTCTACTTGTCAATCATTGCTATGCCGATATATGGATGGCAGAAGCAAGAGTGTGATGATGAGCGGTTAGTGTGGGGTTCTTATGGCATGGATTTGGCGATGCGCTTGCTCCAAAGCTAGTCTTTGCCTTAGCGTGGTAATTGACCGTACTTCTCACGTGCTCTGCTCATACGCCTATATGCAGCTTCTTCCATTGCCTTAAGCTCCTGTCCTTCCTGGACGATTATATGGAATTCCGGCACTGGTCCATCAAATAGGTCTCTATCGAATTGCTTCAGTGTATCAGTCACTGTCTGGTAGTCAGCTATCGCTGCGGAATATTCTTTCCGTACCTTGTTAAGCTCATCGTTGTCTGTAATAGTACCCCTCCTTAGAGACTCTAGTTTTCTTTATTGCAGTAGTATAACGCGATTTTACCCAGGAACACTAAATATAGATGCTCATGATATTGTGATAAAGACATGTTCTTACAGGTGTGGATTGGGGGTTACTTGCTAGCGTTATGAGAAGATGGTATCTTATACGCGCTATTTTATCTCTGTGGTAATGATGAAATTTTACATAAGTTTGATGTTATTGGTAATGCTGATGATGCTTGCATGTTCACCAGCACCTGCTGTTGCGCCGTTTCCGACAGCCACTCTTGTACCTAGTCCTACTCAAGCTCCAACGATTGTGCCGATACCTATCGCTACGGCTACAGTCACACCAACGAGAACTCCAAGGCCTACGGCGACAATAACCCCCACTCCTACAATAACCCCCACTCCTACAATAACCCCCACTCCTACAATGACCCCAACTCCTACGCCTATCGCAACGCCTTTAGGTGGACGCCCGTTACTTTTCAGCCAGTTTTCAGGCAATATTACAGTTGGAGGACAACCAGCTATTAATGGGACATTTATTGAGGCGAGGGTGGAATGGTGGCGGTCCAGACCTTCTAAGGTATTTAACGGAAGCTATTCGCCCATCATTATTGCTCCTAACGACTGGGCGTTGGATGGAAAGACGATCAGCTTCCATTATGGTGAGCTACAGGCAGCGGAAACGTCTATCTACAGAGGATCTGCGTTTCAGGTACTTGTGGTGAATTTGACCTTTCCTTAAGAAACGTCAAATTGTTTAAGTTAGGCCCAGTAGTTTTGCGCACTCCCATGTACGCGCCGACTCTAGGTCTTTATCCGTTTGCCAGATAAGCGCCAGTACCATTAATCTACTCAAGTGTTACTATCGCTGCTGTTAAGGAACAGACTAAACCAGGGTATGCTCTGTACCTCGCAATAAGCTGCTTTTGCTCTGTTTATGTAGGAGTGTCAGTATTATGCCATTTGCCGTGTTTAAACTGTTCCCTTAACGCCATTCCGATCTCGACCAGTACCAGCAGCCCAACAGCGGTTAGTACTACCGCTCCACCTGCGGCTACATTGGCGTAATAGGCTATGGTCAATCCCGTCAGGGAGCTGAAGATACCGAAGGCCATTGCGAGAATGACGGCGGTACGTAGCCCTGTTGCCAATCTCAAACTTGCTATCACAGGTATGACTATCAACGCTCCTACCAGCAGGACACCCACTATGCGCATTGATAGGGTTATGGTCGCACCTGTTAGCACGGCTAGAATGAGGTTGACCAATCCCACAGGAACGCCGCTGGTACGGGCAAGGTCGCCGTCGAATGAACTTTGTGCAAGTTCCGAGAAAAACATCCCTACGAAGCCGATGACCACAACCATCAGGCCTGCTACTAACCATAGGTCAGTGGTGTTGATGGTTAGGACGCTACCGAATAGATAGCTGAACATGTCTACGTTGAATCCCCCTGCCAGGCTGATTACTACAACTGCGATGGCCAGTGCCGCATACAGGAATACGGCTAGTGCAGCGTCACTTGGCATCATGCGGCGCGCCCGGAGTTGATCTATTGCAATCGCAGCGATTGATGTGGTTCCAAGTGCGACTAATGGTGGGGAAATCTTGGTGATGAGACCTATGGCTACACCCATGAAAGCCACGTGAGAGAGAGTGTCTGCGATGAGTGCAAAGCGGCGCAGGACAAGGAACATTCCAAGGACAGGTGCTAGTGCTCCTACCATCGCTCCGCCGATGATAGCTCTGACCATGAATTCGTATTCGAATATTGATGGCATGTATTTAGCGGTGCTCGTGTAGCGCATCGTGTACAAGGACGTCTACAGGGAATCCATAAAGCTCGGCCAGCTCAGGTTGAGTTAACGTGTGGGTAGGCCCGTGAAATACAATGCTCTTGTTGATGCAGGCCACTGATGTAGCCTCTCGCATCACGGCGCCTATGTCGTGTGAGACCAGTAGGATTGTCATGTGCATTTCGCTGTTTAAACGACGCAATAGAGTGTGGAACTGCTCTTGGCCGGCGGCATCTATGCCTGCAAGTGGCTCATCTAACATCAATAGTTCCGGATCCCTGACTAAGGCCCGGGCGATCAGAACGCGCTGCTGTTGGCCCACAGAGAGAGATGTAATTCGACGGCCCCGAAGGTCGGCGATATCTACGGTTTCCATGGCTTGCATTACTGAAGGATGGCCGCTGGAACGCCAAACGGCGAGGGGGTCGAAACCCCTGTATAAGCCCTGGGCTACGATTTCCTCAGCTGTGGCTGGGAACCTGGTTTGTACGCCTTCGGTGGCCTGTGGCACGTAGCCAACGCGTCCCCAGGCACGAAACTTAGCAGGAGGCTCTCCGAAGAGGGAAACGCTGCCACGGCTGGGCTTGGCCAGGCCGAGAGCAAGTCTCAGCATTGTGGTTTTGCCTCCTCCGTTTGGACCTAGAATGGCTGCAAATTGACCCTTTTCAAGGGCGAAAGTTACGTCCTCTATCACCGGCTCTCCATCGTAGGCAAACCAAGCGTGGTCGAATTCCAACACGGAGTTCGGAGGTTTTACTTGATTGGTTTCATTGCTCATGCTGTACACTCTAGAGCCAGCTTGAGGTTTTCCATATTGGTCTCCATGATGGAAAAATAGTCCTCACCCCTATCAGACTCCTCTGATGTCAGACTCTCAAGAGGGTGTAGAGGCAGTAGTTTGGCGTTTATTTCCCAGGCCATTGTCTCAGCGTACGAGGTACTGATGATTGGCTCCACCATCACATAGTGCACCCCAATTTTCAGGGCCGTGTCTATAATACGTGCGAGGTCTGCCGGGCCGGGCTCCACCTCTTGGGACAGGCCCGAGATTGGTATCTGTTCAAGACCATAACGTTTTGCTAGGTGCCCAAATGCCGCGTGGGATGTAACGAACTGGGTAGTTGCACATTTAACTAGCCCGTTGCTATATGCCTGGTGTAAAGACAGGATTTCCGTCAGCAGATTTTCGGCGTTGGCGGTGTAGGTGTCTTCTCCCTCAAGATTGGCGCTGATTAGACTATCTCTTATGAGCTTCACCTGCTCGATTGCCTTTAGCGGATCCAGCCAAATGTGGGGGTCTATTTCTGTGTAGTCGTTTTCATTCGTCAATTCAGAGCTGGTTTCAATGATGAGGCGTTGATTGCTATCATTTCCCATGGCCAATAGGGCGCGCCCCACCCAAGGCTCTAAGCCAGAACCATTGTATATGATCACGTCTGCAGCATCCAGTTTTCGTATATCATCGGGTGTTGGTTCAAAGGAGTGTGCCTCTACTCCCGGTTTGAGTAGATTCGTCACGGAGACCTTGTCCCCTCCAATCCGCTGTGCAAAATATTCAAGGGGGTATATCGTTGTGACAACCAACGTACCGGTGTTATCGCTACTTTCAGTGTTACAGGCAACCGATATGATTACTATGGAAGCCATGAGCAGCGATATGGCTAAGCTATGCTTAGCGTACTTGATATTACGTATCATTAATGACGTAGATTTATCTATCATTGGCTTCACAGGTAATATCATGTCTTGCACGCAGTCTACTTCTTGGAAGTATCCAGGCAATCCTGGCAAGTGATGTAGAATTCCATGCGGTGGCCTACGATCTTTCCCGGGATATCTGCTCCTATGGTTTTCAGTGCCCGTTCAACAGTGGAGTCCCTGAATTCTCCGACGGTCCCACACATTACGCAGATAGTATGGTGGTGGTGCTCGCCACGGGCCAGGCTATATTTTTGCTCGCCGTTGGGCAATATAAGCTTGCAGATAACTCCGGCCTCTAGCAGGAGCTTGATTGACCTGTAGACCGTGGCTCGTCCCACTCCAGGAAGATCAGTGCATATCTCTCTGGCACTAAATCCCTCTTGTTTCTCTCCCAACATGTCAATGATCTCGCGTCTGGGTTGTGTGACGCGGTACCCGCGGTCTTCTAGGGTTGCAAGGAGATCCGGCTGTGCTTTTATGGAAAGTTGCATGAGACACTGTCTCAGTCATTGATGAATATTTTGTAAAATTTAGCTATGGGAACAGAGACACAGTACCATTAACTGTAGATGTGGTCAAGCAATTCATTCTGTTATATGGCTGTGATATGCTAGAGTGGTTATAGTCGATATACAAATGCCTTCTGAATTGTCAATGTTATTGCGCAGAAGTTCTCTGGCTATTATGGAAATAAAAGGGTTTGTGCTACAGGTTGACTGTCTGAATTATATAAGGACGCGATAAGCTCGGGCGAAACACTTAATTTCCCAAAGGTGAATATATATGGCAAAGAATCTTGTTATTGTTGAATCCCCTGCCAAGGCTCGGACAGTTGGCAGATATCTTGGTAGCGACTACGTGGTTGTGGCCTCCGTTGGCCATGTGCGTGAGCTAGACAAGGTAGACGTGGATAATGATTTTGAGCCCTCCTATAAAGTGTCTAAAGATAAAGAGAAGATAATCAAGGATATTAAAAAGAACTCCGCTGGTGCCACAACCGTATACTTGGC
Source organism: Dehalococcoidia bacterium (assembly GCA_963580875.1). GTDB lineage: Bacteria > Chloroflexota > Dehalococcoidia > Lucifugimonadales > UBA2985 > JASLXI01. The sequence continues at coordinate 40,268 of CAUZMC010000005.1, read as the reverse complement.
CAGCGACCCTGATAGGGAAGGTGAGGCCATTGCATGGCACATTGTAGAGGTGGCTGGGCTTGCTAAGAAGAATCTTAAGCGTGTGGTATTCCATGAGATAACTGAGAAGGCCATCAACGAGGCTTTTCAGCAGCCAAGAGACATCGATGTAAATCTGGTGAATGCTCAACAGGCGCGTCGCATTATGGATCAACTTGTGGGATTCGGAATAAGTGAGGTGCTATGGAGTAAGGTAGCGCACTACTATGCAAGAATAAGGCAGCTCTCAGCGGGTAGAGTCCAGTCTGTGGCCTTGAAGTTTGTCGCTGATAGAGAAAAAAAGATAGAGGCATTTGTGCCTAAGGAGTATTGGAGCATTGCAGTAGAACTAGAGAAGGCTTCAGAAGTTGATACCCGCTTCAGTGCCAACCTGCACTCGTTGCATGGAGAAAAAAAGAAGCTGGACATATCGGTGGAATCTGAGGCCGCCGCCATTGTGACCGATCTGAATGGGTCTATCTACAAGGTCACTAAGGTAAAGAAACGCGAGATTAAACAGCGTCCGGCAGCTCCATTCATCACCAGTTCCCTTCAGCAAGAGTCATGGCGCAAGCTTAATTTTGCTGCATGGAGAACCATGTCGGTTGCCCAGAAGCTCTACGAAGGGCTTCCGCTAGGCGATAATGATCCAGTAGGTTTGATAACGTACATGCGTACAGACTCCACAACAGTATCATCTCAGGCCATTCAAGAGACCATAAATTTTATTCGTATGAGCTACGGTGATGATTATGCCCCTAAATCGCCAAGGATCTTCCCCTCCAAGAGCAAGGGAGCTCAGGAAGCCCACGAGGCTATTCGCCCCACTGACGTGGAGCGAACTCCGGGGAAACTTAAACAGTATCTGTCAGCGGAACAGTTCAAGCTGTACGATCTTATATGGAAGCGCATGGTTGCCAGTCAGATGTCAGATGCCTTGCTGGATTCCACGTCACTGGATATAAGCGCAAGCGCTCCATCAGGAGAGGTGTATCTATTTACGACTTCTGGCAGCGTGCTTAAATTTCCAGGCTTTCGGGTGCTTTATATGGAGGACAGTGACGAATCTTCCAATGATGGAGATCAGGCTACTTTGCCAAGCCTCAAGGAAAAAGACGTTCTGGGCTGCCTTGGAGTAGACCCAAAACAGCATTTTACGCAACCTCTTCCAAGATTCACAGACGCCTCACTCATCAAGATGTTGGAAGAGGAAGGTATAGGCAGGCCAAGTACCTATGCTGCAACCATTTCAACTCTTGAACGGAGAACCTATGTCTCAAAACTGAATGGACGTTTTAAGATTACAGTTCTGGGATCTACTGTGAGTGACTTTCTAACTCAAAATTTCCCTGACATAATAAACGCCACATACACTGCCCAGATGGAAGAGGAACTGGACAATATTGCTAGTGGTGAGCGGGAATGGGTGCCTGTTCTGAGGGATGTCTACGGTGATCTCTCCAAGTCCATAGAAGAGACACTTAATGTAGTAAAGGTTACGGTACCAGATGAGCTGACGGATGAGATCTGTGACCGGGAGGAGCTAGGGGTTAGCTGTCCTAAGTGCGCTGGTGATATAGTGCAGCGACGAGGCAAAAAGGGTGCCCCGATGTATTATGGATGCTCCAACTATTACCCATTGATTGGAAAGAAACCGACATGTGATTTCACAGTGGATCAAAAACCTCTTCAAGAGCCCTGCCCTGAATGTGGGAAGCTTCGTGTAGTATCAGGGGAGGGTTTAGCAGGTTGCACTGGTGGCAACGGTAACACCGCCTGTGAATATACGGGGCACATTACGGAAAATGAATTGAATCGTGAAATCAAACTCTGCGGAAAACCAATGGTGCTTAAGCGTGGCAGGTTTGGCCTTTTCCTGTCGTGTACAGGCTTCCCTAACTGTCCTGGCGCGAGAAATTACATAGTGCCAATGCCGTCAACTGGGGTCAGCTGTCCTAAGTGCGCTGGCGATATAATGCCGCGACGTAACAAAAAACGAGGAACTGTCTTCTACGGATGCTCCAACTATTATCCATTGATTGAAGGCAAGCCGACCTGTGATTTATTACTGAATCAAAAACCTCTTAAAGAGCCCTGCCCAGAATGCGAGAAGCTTCTTGTAGTATCAGTGGAGGACGGAGCACGTTGCACTGCCTGTGAGTACAAGGGAGCGATTCCGGAGATAGAATCAGAGGTGGAACCTGATATGGAAGATGGAACCGTTTGAGTGTTGTCTTGGTTGAGACAAGAGACAATCTTCAGGGATACAGCGAACATCTTCGTGGAGAGCGTAATCTGTCTGAATATACGGTGCGTAACTATTTGGATGATCTGACTCCTTTTTTCCAGTCTATGGAACTTCAAGGAGTAGAATCTCTTGCCATGGTTGACCGTGCCTTTCTGCGGAGATACGTTTCTTGGCTCATGTCTAGCCGTCCAATAAAAATGGGGCATGGTCAGTGGAGACGCGGTCATGATAGGGCCAGCGTGACACGTCATCTTGCTTCCCTTCGTTCCTTCTTCCGCTATCTCAGCTCTGAGGGGATAGTGCCTCCAGATCCACTATGGAAGCGTGGGAGTCGCCAATCTAGAGTCCTTATACCGAAGGCGGAAAAGCCACTGCCGAAGGTGGTTGGTAAGGAAGATATTGAACAATTCATAGTCACACCGGACAATCCGGACGTCATTGGGAAGCCGAAATCAGTCGCCATGCAGGTTCGTGACAGGGCTATACTAGAGCTTCTTTATGCCACTGGTCTTCGCGTCAGCGAATTATCCGGCCTAGATCTCAAGGATTTGAACCTGAAGAGTCGACTTGTAAGGGCGATTGGTAAGGGATCTAAGGAGCGTGAGGTGGTCATGGGACAACCTGCTCAGAAGGCGCTACAACGGTACATCGAAGAAGCTAGACCTCTGATTGTGGGTTATAGAGCAACTGAGGCTTTATTCCTAAATAGATTTGGAGATCGTCTTAACAAGCGTTCCGTACAAGAAATGGTGAAGCGGTACAGCTTGCTTTCCATAGATACAAAAGTGCATCCACATATGCTACGCCATAGTTTTGCGACTCATATGCTGGATGGCGGTGCAGACTTGCGTATTGTGCAGGAGCTACTTGGACATTCTTCTCCAGCGACTACGCAAATATACACCCATGTCAGTTTGGCACAGTCACGCAAAGAGTACTTGAAAGCGCATCCAAGAGCTCGTGAAGGAATACCTTCCGTAAACGACTAGTCCCTAGTATCTTCAAGCAGTGCGGCGTCGAAGTCTCCCAGGGAAAGCTCCTCTACCAACTCCTCAACGCTGGTTATGAGCCTGTTAAAGCGGGTGATGCACTTGCCGATTGTGCTTACATAGTGGGAGTCGCTGCCGCCTACGCAATGAAACCCATATTTTCTTGCAACCTGGCCTGCAATGTCGTTCTCATCAGCGTTGCTGCCTCCGTTGAACCTCTCGACAGTCTGAATGCCATCCAACTTAGCTCCATTTTGGATGTGTTGCCAAAGGCCGATTTTGGGTCGCCCGGGATGTGCGGCTATAGCGTACCCTCCTGTGTCTCTGACAGCTTTGTATACTTCAGTAGCAGGAAGGGTTATGTCTTTGAAGTTGAATTGGTTCATCAGTTTTTGGGTTATACCGTAAACTAGAACGTGCCCAAGGTCGGTCTCGATTTCCGCTCCCTTTATGACTACGGCATCGTACTGGTTCGCCAGGGATGAATAGTCTACGTCGAAATCGAAGCTCCTATGCTCTGTCAGGGCTAGCCCATCCACCTGATATCCTTTTTTGCGCAGGACGTTGATCCACTTCAGATATCCCTCTACAGTCCCTCCGGCATCGTCGGACTGTTTTGAGTGTACGTGCATGTCTATAAACACTGGTAGCTTACCATTAGAGTGATAGTGTAAATTGGAAGCATATGGGTCGTATTATGATAAGTTGTATGGATAAATGGCAAGACTCTCATGAGCCCATTAGTTGCATGTAACGGAAGTCTCAACGTTTTTTGGATCCTGTCTCAGGCAGGAATTTGCCACAAAAGAAAAGAGTGCAAGCCAGTGGTGACACTATACTTAACCCTAGGAACAGAGAGCCTGTGCTTTGCTCTATGGCTCCCACTATCAGAGGACCAAGAGTTGCTCCCATTGGAAACAGAGTACGCATCAGTCCAATTGATACCGCTGCTTCTCTGGGAGGGAGTTTCATGTCTAAGGGGATGGTTGCGAGGATAGGTGGCACGGCCATGGCACAAATGCCTGCTCCGAAAAGCAGTAACATAGATAGGGGGACGGAGTTCACTAGTAGCAGGGCAAAGTAGAAGACAGGGAGAAACAATCCTGGTCCCCATATGAACGGTTTTCTCTTTCCCATGAGTTGAGAAAGTGTGCCAGCAGAGAGGGAACCTAGGATGCCTCCCACTGGGAATGCTGCCATGACGATGCCTACAGTGGTAAGGGATATGTTCAGGTGATCCATAGCATACGTGGGATAGAATGTCATAAATGATGCGAAGGCCACTGCCGCTCCAACCTGGGATGCTGCTACGACCCACAGTATTTTATGGCGGCGTAAGACTCCGGCCGGACTGCCAACCTGGGGAGCAGGGCCACCTTCTGCTTGGGTGCGGAGCCGTTCTTTGCCAATGAACAACCATAAGATGGAGAAAAGTATTAGAACTATGGCGATTGCCACGTAGAGGGCTCTCCATCCTCCCAGCAGTATTACAAGTGATGGTGCTGCGGCTATTCCAATCATTTGCCCAACAGATCGGTTGCTAAAATCAAGGCTGTTGATTACAGCATATAGACGTGGCTGGAACCATTGTTGGATGAAGATAATTTGCATTTGTATTCTGCTGACTGCAAACACGACAAAGGCAAATCTGGCAATGATGAGTACCGCTACGTTGGGTGCAACGGCATGTAGCAGAGCGGCGCAGGCCATGGCCAGCGCGCTCACAAATGTGACAAGCTTGGGGTTGTATTTTGTCAGCCAGATACTGGCAGGGAGCGCCATGATACCGAACCCAAAGAATCCAGCTGAGCCCATGATTCCGGCCTGCAGTGGGGTCATACCGAGGTCATCTTTCCAAATAGGTATGAGGACTCCTATGGACATGAATACGAACACGTTCGCCAGATCCATGCCCCATAGATTGCCCATCACCACCCAAGCATATGGCAACTGACGCTCAGAGGTGTGAGGCATTGAGGTATTTGAAGCCGTATGTTGGTCTTCTAGGTGCCCTTCGGTGCTCAAAATTGGTTACTCAAAAATTCCACCTTGTAATTATAACGTAGTCACAGAGCCGACTGAAGAACAGGGGCCGATCAAATGAATAAGCTCTGATACGCTTGGAGGTCGGTTCCATCGGTAGGAGTTCCACATTCAATCATACAGTGGGGGTCTTGTTTTATCTAGTGGGTTTCTTGCGCAAGTGGTTTGAGAAGAGTATCCGGTTGTGAGAAACGACTGGCTGTTGACAGTTTAGGAAGCCGTTAATACACTCGTGTTTATCTGTGCAACCCAACTTAAGAGAGATTGTTTTGATAAATAATATTCCACGAAATGAGATAGATGTTCAGACCGGACACGGTAGGCTGCACTGCGTAATTCAAGGGGAGGGTGATCCTTTGGTATTACTGCATGGAGCCCTTGGCACTGGGACGGCACACTTTCGTGAGCAGATAGACGAGTTTTCTTTGAGCTATAAGGTGATTGTTCCAGACTTGCTTGGCTATGGAAAATCTGGACACAGGGATTTCTTCGACGAGCATTTTCATCAGCGGGACGCGGAGGATGTGGACGCTTTGGTGCGGCACCTAGGGTTGACACGCGTACACCTCTGCGGGTTTAGCGACGGTGCTATTGTGGCTATGATGGTGGCCGGCAGGTACGTGGATAAGGTTCGCTCATTGGTTTTGATAGGAGGGCTGATGGTGCTGGACGAACAGACTATGAAAACCACTCGGGAATGGGCTCCATCTGATAGATTGCCTATAGGGTTTCAGGCTGCACTGGCACGCAGTCACGGCGATCCTTACTGGCGTGAACTGGTAGCTGAGTATGTAAATGCCTCGGAGCGTCTTTATCAGAGCGGTGGGAATATAGTGCGGGATTATCTGTCAGGAATTGCGTGCCAGACACTCATCATCCAAGGTGAAAGCGATCCTTGGGTCAATCCCGAACATGGAAAGAGACTCCATGAGTCAATATCCATGTCTGAGTTGAAGATCTTCACTGGAGCAGGGCATGAGGTGCAGCGGGAACAACCACAGGCTTTCAATGCTTGTGTTCTGAGTTTTTTGTCAGCGCATTAATTGCAGCTTACTACTGGAGTTCAATACCCAGGCGACTAAGCTGCTCCTGAATATTTGCTATCAGGTCATCAGCCGATGAATAAGATAGGCTGAAGGGCTTTGCCATAGTGACTGGAGATGTCATGTAACTCCAGAGAGCCCTCCAGGCGCGGTCTCGGTTTTCCTGGGTTTTGGCTGCGAGGAGTGCAGGAAGATATTGACCCAGGAACCGGTACACAAGCTGCTCGCGAGTGTATGATTCGTCGCTGAGTTCGCTGGTACTACTCACAAACTCTTCCCAGAAAACATTATCAAACAGATTGTTCTGGTTCAATTTCCTCTTCTCTTCTGAGAGTTCATGACGGTTATGGATAGGATTAATGAGTGAGATTGCCAATTTGGATCGCTTGGTTGATAATTATAGTCTCTATTGGTGCTTGAATGATATGTAAACTGTGTTTGATGCACCTGAGCTAGGAGTGTAGATGTCCATGAATGATAATAACAGAGAGATAGCGACGCTGGCAGGAGGATGCTTCTGGTGTCTGGAGGCGGTTTACGAACAGCTTAAAGGGGTTGCTCTGATTGAATCTGGCTATGTCGGCGGACATGTGCCATCTCCATCCTATGAACAGGTCTGCGGTGGTCGTACGGGGCATGCAGAGGCTGTCCGAATTACCTTTGATCCATCCATTATTTCATATAGGGATCTTTTGAAGATATTCTTCGTCATTCATGACCCAACGACGATGAACAGTCAGGGCCCGGACGTTGGTCCGCAATATAGATCGGCTATATTTATTTACACTCCGGAACAGCAGACCATAGCCGAAGAAGTGATTGCTGAGATGCAAACAGCACACATATGGGGCCAGCCATTTGTGACTGAGATTGCCAGTATAACAACATTCTTTGTGGCGGAAGATTATCATCAGCAGTACTATCGGACGAACGCGTATCAGCCGTACTGTCAGGTGATAATTGCTCCGAAGGTCGCTAAGTTCCGCAAAGAATACATGGATAAGCTGAAGCCTGAAGCGGCATCGGCCATATACTACTGATTCATTTATTAACGTTACTAGGTGTTTGGGGTTATCCAGTTTCGCAAAATTGTACAACCGCAACCACTTTGCCAGCCAGTCCGACCGTAGATGTAAAACGGACAGACGTAAACACCTGTGGTAAGGTGCCGTCTGTAAATACCAAAGTCAGTTTGACACTCGGTGAGTTATGTCTTTAGCGGGGTGGTGCAGTGCTTGACTGGATCTGCGCCGCTCGTAAATACTGATTGGCCCATGTGGGGGGCTCTTCGTCTAGAGTTTGCTGTGCGTAGAGTGGCCAGTACGGATTCCTCAGTAGTTCCCGTCCCATGAGAATCACATCTGCTTGCTCTTCTAGCAGTATCGCTTCTGCCTGATTGGGTTCTGTTATTAGCCCAACCGCGCCAGTCATCACCTTGGCTCCGGAGCGAATCTGATCGGAGAATTGCACCTGGTATCCGGGGAATAATTTGACTTGTTGCGAAGGCGAGTTGCCGCCAGAAGAACAATCTATAAGATCTACTCCATGTTCTCTCAATTGTGTTGAGAACAACACTGAGTCCTCTATGCCCCATCCCTCGTTCATATATTCAGTGCTAGATATTCTGACGAATAGCGGCATGGCATCTGGGATTGCATTTCGTACTTTGTCCACTATTTCGGTTGGGAATCTCGTGCGGTTTTCAAAAGAGCCTCCGTACATATCTGTCCTCTGGTTTGATAGCGGGGATAGGAACTCAAACCCCAGGTATCCGTGGGCCATATGTAGTTCTATCACCTTGATGCCAGATTCAACGGCTCTCCTTGCAGCAGAGCCGAATGCGTCTCCAATCTGGTGAATCTCGTCGATGGTTAGTTCACGTGGAGTTGGTTCATCCGTGTTGAAGGGTATGGGGCTTGGCCCTACCACCTGCCAACCTCCTTCACTATCACCGAGCGCCTTGTTACCTGACCATGGGCGGTTATGCGATGCTTTTCTTCCTGCATGTGCCAGCTGTATGGCTGGTGTGGCTCCCTGTGATGTGATGAATTCCGCTATTGGCTTGTATGAGGCTATGTGTGAATCGGACCATATTCCCAGGTCCCAGGGAGTTATCCGCCCTTCAGGAGTTACGGAAGTTGCTTCGAACATCACCAGCCCGGCTCCTCCTACGGCCCTGCTCCCCAAATGAGCCATATGCCATGATGTAGGATGGCCGTTCTTTTCTTCAGCGGAGTATTGGCACATTGGAGCTACGAACAGGCGGTTCCTTATGATTTCGCCTCTGATATTTATGGGTGTGAATAGTTTGCTCATTTCCTTTATTCCTCCAGCGACGGGATTTGTGATTGGAATACTTTAAGGCGTGCGTGATTAACGGGGCGATTGTGGAGACCAAGCTTCGCCAGGTTGCTTGGGATGCCGATACATATGGCCGGAATACATCTCCGGGAATTGGATGCTTTCTGCCTGGATCGTGCCTTCTATATACGCCTTTATTAGCGCATCTTCAGCGTCATAAGCAAATGGGTCGCCAAGTTGCTGCTCAATCTCCCCGCCGCGTTCTGGACGGTTTGACATGAGCCACTCGGCGGACTGGGTGAGAGCTTCGGATACAGATATTACATCATTGTATCCCAACTGGGTACGTATTTTTGTGATATCGAAGTCAGACCCGCCGCCAGTTCCTTGAGCACTACCTCCATGGTAGGCTCTGTGTGCTAAGTTAGCGGGTATTTCAACCAGTTCCCACTCGTGGTTCAACAGATTTGTGATGAACTCGATAATCTGACGTTGTGAATACTGGACTTCCTCTCCAACGTTATATATCTGCCCACTTGATTCAGTTGGTTTGTCTATGCCCAGCAGGACTGCGTGGGCGGCGTTTTGACCGGAGGCTCGTCTGCTCAGTCCTCTACCGCTGGATACTATGATGCGTTTGCGCGAATCGAGTATCCTCCGTACGATGCTCCACTCAGGGTTGGCTGGAGCACCGGGGCCGTAGATCACTGGGTAACGAAATATCGTTGCGTTGAAGTGGCCTTCACTATGAGCTTGCAAGATCGCCTGCTCTGTAAACCATATCATGTATGGAAGCCGAGGACCGTTTGGGTCTTCAGTCAAAGGGCTGTCTTCTGGGATGACAGTTGGCGCTCCCAATGGGCCCCATCGAGGGTCGTTTCTATCTGCGTATAGCATCCCGCCACTTACTGTTATGAGCCGCTGTGTTTTGCCTTTGAGCACGTTGGCAATTAGACGTATTCTCCCGTAAGTGGCTATTGCTACATCGAATGTACGGCCTCCTAGGCCGGATTCAAGTGTTTCAGCGAAATGTGGGTCGGTATGGATGTGCTCCACAGGTTGTATGAATTCTGCCTCGTGTTGGCCACCGTGTAATACGGCCACATCGTATCCTCTTTCTATCAGGCCATTGACGATGTGGGGGCCAGATGGTCCGGTTCCACCGATTACCAAGGCATTCATTGTGATATCTCCTAGGAAATGTCAGGTTGAGGTTTTAGCTGTCCCCATGAGTAGAATGCTCATTGGGACAATAGGCTGTGGGAATTGTATGGGATGGGGCTTGTTTAATAAAGTGACGGATTTGTTGTGGCATAATTTTGTTTAATTGAGTTTTTGGAGCTCTTTGTAATGGGCTACGGCAAAGGGCTCTCGAATGTCGTATATTCAGAATGCCATGCGACACAGCACTGTGCCACATGGCATTCTGAATCGTTTATAGCCGCTAGTGACTAGACTAGTCCTTTATTTTGTTGGCCACGGTATGGCTGTGTTGTATACATCCACTTCAACCAGGCCATTACGTTCTTGTGCAAATCCATTAACGGTGTATTTGACATCGCCGCCACCGACTATGAGTACGGTGCCGTCTGCCATCAGCGTTGAGGTGTGTGACTTGCCACCTGGTGAATCACCATGTTTTTGTGGCAGATTATTAACAAATGTCCATGCGTTCGTATCCGGGTTATACAACTCGGCTGACTTGTAATTCATAATTAAGAGATTGCCGTCATTTAGGACTGTTGCAGTGTGGCCCCAGCTCTTGGTAGTCATATCAGTGGCAGACGACCACTCTCCGGTAGACGGGTCGTATATATCGACGTGGCTCAGTTGCTTCGTGCTCGCGTATTGCCCTTTGGTACCGCCGCCGGCCACAATGACTCTCCCGTCGTTCAGCAGCGTAGCTGAGAAATCCTCATCATGGCTCTTTTCAAATGTGCCAGCCTTGGAAAATATACCTGTGGTTGGGTCGTACAAATCCGACGATGTTCCTCCAACGATTAGTACTGAACCATTTTTCAGCAGTACTGCCTGATGTTTCTCTCGTTTTTCGGTCATATCGCCGGTAAGTGACCATTCTCCTGTGGATGGATCATACAATTCTGCAAATACGGCGGTTCGTTTTGTGCCTTCGACCAGAGTCAAACCGCCGGTTACCAGTAGCTTGCCGTCGTCCAACAGTGTGGCAGTATGTCCGATGCCATGTGGCCATATCATGCTACCAGCAGATGACCATGTGCCCTTGGATGGGTCGTATATTTCCGCCGTAGATGCGCTAATATCGGCTGCAGCTCCGCCGCCAACTGCCAATACTTTGCCGTCGTTCAATGTCGTCAGCGTGTGCTTATATCGTGCATTCGCCATGCTACCGCCTGACGACCATTCAGCGGTGGTCGTGTCGTACACCTCTGCGGAGACGAGCACTGATGATCCACGTCCGCCGGCCACCAGTAGGCGGCCGTCGTTGAGTAGCGCTGCTGCATGTTCTCCTCGGCCCTCTAACATCGGTGCGAAGCCACTGCCTCCACCTCCACAGCCCACAATGAAGATCATGGATAGTATCGACAGCATTAATATGAAAAGCTTATGGGTCTTCATCGCTCAACCCTCCTGGTACTTTTGTAGTTTGTGAATTTCACTACAAGCATATCATAAATTATAGAATATTAGGAATATTAAACCAAAATGGTTGTCATGAAAGTTCTGACGATTTTACTCTATTCTTATTCGATTCGCGGTTTGAAAGCTTGATGTTTATGCTGAGTCCATTGAGTTACCGCTCCAGACTAAATTCAATAATCGCTTTAGTCAAGTATGTCATTTAATTGTGGCAATATTCGTAACTATTATGAATATAATACATTGGATATGTATTAATGCGGTCATGCTGTGTTGCAATATTGGTATTACATGATTTGTCTGAGAAGTTGAGAGGGCATCAGGTTTTTGAAAAAAGTTGCATTGGCAATGTGTTAAGCGCGATGTAGAATGCTGGTATCCTCAGCAAGGTCGCGAGTGCAATTTGCGCAATTCTTTGTTGTCTCAAGTTCTATTGCTGACTGCGAAAGTCCAGACTTTTCGGGCATTGAGCAATCCTGCCTATGCGAGGTTATGGGGAGCTAACTGGCTATTATACGTAGCCAGGATTATGGAACTGACTGCCCTTTCCTGGTTGGTGCTTGAGCTAACGGACTCTCCATTAAGCGTGGCTCTTGTTGGCGTGAGCCGTATGCTGCCGATGTTTCTGCTGGGGCTTGTGGCCGGTAGCCTGGCCGATCGGTTCTCAAAGGTTGTAGTGCTTGTTGGTGTTCAACTGCTAAATGTGTCTGTTAGCTGCTTTGTTCTGGCACTCTTGATTTTCGATAATATCCAGATATGGCATATCTACTTGGCGATTTTTCTAACTGGTAGCGGCTGGACTCTGGACTTCTCAGCTCGTCGTTCGTATTACTCAGAGCTTTTTACTCCTGCTGGATTGATCAACGCCGTCTCCCTGGATACGGCGGCTTTGACGGGCAGTATGATGTTTGGCCCGCTTCTGGGAGGTACTCTGATTTCGCTGGTTGGATTCTCAGGCACATACGCGGTTATGATTGCAATGTACCTCATGGGACTTATGGTCATATTACCATTGATAAAGGACGGTATTCAGCGCAGCTCTGCTCCGGAGAAAGATATAATTTCCCAGGTGGCCGATGCTGTGCGAATGGTGCATGCTAACCGAGCTCTTTGGTCTATATTTCTGGTGACTGTGGCTTTGAATTTCTTCGGATTTCCATACATTCAGATGGTGCCTGTGATTGCACGGGATGTTCTTGGTGTTAATGAGGTACTTTTCGGAGTCCTTATGTCAGCCGCTGGTATGGGTGCACTGATCGGCTCCTTGCTTATTGCCTCTAAGCAGATATCTCATCAGAGAACAGTTTACATTATGGGGGCTAGCCTTATGCTTGGGGCGCTCTTTTTATTTGCTTTCTCTGAGGTGTATCTTATATCAATCGTGTTATTGTTTGTTGCAGGACTCGGTACGTCGGGGTTCGCCACTATGCAGATAATCATTGCACTGCGTGTTGTGCCTTCGGAGATGCGTGGACGCGCCATGGGGGCAATAGCCCTGGGTATTGGAGCCAGTCCATTGGGAATGGCGGTGATGGGTGGATTGGCGGAAGTAGTGGGCACACAGGAGGCGCTTGCTTTGATGGCAGGCAGTGGTCTGATTGTTATGCTCATTATGCGCCGACTGCTACCAGAACTACGTGACAGAGTGATCATGTAAAATGCTATTTGGTGCTGGACTATCCATGTCACTGCAGCACATTGACAGGAAATATATGTCATGATAATCTGCGGCATCCGTAGCTGACAGTAGATTCATGTCGTGCCTGCATCTTTAATAGGAGGTGTGGAAATGGTTCAACCTGAAACGAGAGTGGCAACTACGCCGAGAGCCCTAGAAGGTATCAGGGTGCTCGACTTTACTTGGGTTAGAGCTGGCCCTTGGTGCAACCGATGGCTTGGGTCATTGGGCGCTCAGATAATCAAAGTGGAGTGGCCCGAGAATCCCGATATTCTTCGAGGAAATATCGGTACTACTCCACCGGACATAGAGAACTCCCTTAATACGTCGGGTCAATTCAACGACACCAATGCAAATAAACTGAGTATCAGCCTGAATACGCGAACTCCGCGTGGAATGGAACTAATTAAGCGGCTCATCTCCATTTCAGATGTTGTAATCGAGAATTTCAGCTCCAGAGTGATGGAGAGTTGGGGCCTTGGTTACGAAGAACTTCGTAAGTTGCGCCCTGATATTATCTACGTGTCTATGGCAGGGTTAGGCCATACGGGACGTCATCACTATCACACTACTTTCGGCTCTTCCGCTCAGGCCTTATCTGGTCAGACGTTCCTATCTGGCCTGCCCGGTGAAGTCCCAGCAGGATGGGGATGGTCATATTTGGATGACACAGGTGGTATGTACGGAGCGATGTCGGTTCTCACTGCGCTGCACCACCGTAACGCGACTGGCGAAGGCCAATATGTGGACCTGGCACAGATGATCATGGGCATCACCTTAACAGGATCTGCCATCCTAGATACGACAATAAACAACCGCGCTTCACGTCGTGAGGGTTACCCGCCTGGCAACCGTGCGCACTGGCCCAACACCCCACTTTTGAACAACTACCGCGGACCAACCGTCGCTCCACATAATGCGTATAGAACTAACCCAGCAGACTACAACGACTGGTGCGTTATCATATGCCACTCTGATGAAGAGTGGAGGAGTTTTGTGAAGGTGATGGGCTCTCCAGAATGGGCCGCTTCACAGAAGTTCGCTACCATGGCGGGCCGCTTGGAACACCAAGAAGAATTGGATCAGGAGATTGAAAGTTGGACGATAGCTTTGAACAAGTATGAAATTATGGAATTGTGCCAGGCTGCCGGAGTGCGCTCCATGCCTGTGCAAAGCTCTGAGAACAGGGTGGAGCACGACCCTCAGCTTCGCCATCGAGAGATGTATCTTGAGATGGAACACCCAGTCCTCGGAATCCGTAAGCTTCAAAACGCTCCATTCAAGATGTCTGAGACACCTGCGTTCAACAGCCGTCCAGGCCCGCTGATAGGCCAGCACAACAGCGAAGTGTTCGAGGGGATTCTCGGCCTTAGTCATTCGGAACTTGTGGCAGGATATGAGGATGGCACATTTTGGCCGAACAGCATTAGCCTTGATCTCTACCCGTACGTGACGGAGATAATACGGAATACTCTTAGTAAGGACAATGAAACGCACGTTTTATCTTCCAACGGTTTTGTCAAGCAAGAAAGCGTTACTGAGAGGAATGCTACCCCTCACGGCCCTTTGTCTGGCTTACGGGTGCTGGAGTTGGCTGACAAGAAGGGGCAGTGGTGCGGTAAGCTCATGGCCGATCTTGGTGCTGAGGTCATCAAGATAGAGCCTCCAGGTGGTGAGTTGACTAGAACAGCTGGTCCGTTCTACGAAGATATTCCGAATAGGGAGCGGAGCCTTTCCTTCTGGCACTACAATACTTCTAAAAGAGGGATAACCCTTAGCCTAGAAACTGAAGATGGACGGGACTTGTTTCGCCGTCTGGCTTCGACCGCCGACATCATCCTGGAGACATTTCAAGCAGGTTATCTTCCTTCTTTGGGACTGGGATATGAGAACCTCAAGCAGGAGAATCCTCGCTTAATCATGTGTTCGCTCACCGACTTCGGCCAGACGGGACCATGGCGGGATTACGCCACCAGCGACATGACACACCTAGCGGCCGGAGGTCAGATGGCCATGTGTGGGTACCTAGACGAACAGTTGGCGGCTGCCCCACCAATCGCTCCGGGAGGTGGGCAGGCATGGCACATGGGGAGCCATTATTCGTACATTGCCATCATGGCTGCACTCTGCTATCGAGATGTTACTGGAAGAGGGCAGTCCATTGATACTTCCGTTCATGATTCCTGTGCTCTCACTACAGAAGGACACGTAAATAACTACATCTACACAGGAAGGGTCATGACTCGAGGTAGGCCCCAACTCCTTTGCAACGATGGCCGATGGGTGAACGCGACGATTGGTGTACGTCTCACTCCTAAGAACCTGCGTGTGCTGGCCGAGTGGATGGACAGTCACAGTCTGGCGGATGATCTATTGGATGAGAAGTACGATGATCCTGATGTTGTTAAGGACAATACCCCACATGTCCTTGAGGTATTGTCTAACTTCGCTGCGAACGTTACATCGACAGAGTTATATCTGGAATCTCAGAATCGGAAATTCTCATGGGGCGCTATCCGCGCTCCAGATGAATTGGTTGGAGATGAACACCTACAAGATCGTGGATTTTGGGTAGAAGTGGAACATCCTGAGTTTGGACGCAGCTTCAAATATCCCGGATCTGCTGCGATTTGGAACGGGTCGCCCTGGAAAATCTCACGGCGTGCGCCACTCATTGGGGAACATAACGAAGAGATACTCTGCAGAGAGTTGGGGCTGTCCCATGCTGACTTATCAGTACTGGCCGAAGGTGGTGTGGTCTAGCTCTGCTGGTGTGTAACCTTAGAGTATTCTGTTCTCGGGTATATTGACCCAACTGCTCATCTCATGGGGAGTAGTGACGGCGTCTGCCTTGCGTACATAGGCTGTAGAAAGCTGGTCGATTGACGTGACTCCGAGTAGTCCCATTGCAGAAATCATTTCGTCCTCCAGAATCTCCAGTGTCCGTACAAGGCCTTTTGTACCAGCTGCCGCCAGCCCCCAGCATTGGAGCTTTCCGATTGCCGTTGCATTTGCTCCGAGCGCTAAGGCTTTCAGCACGTCGCTGCCGCGCTGGATGCCTCCATCCAAGATGATTTCTGCTCTGCCTGCTATAGCGTCGGCGATTTCAGGTAGAGTCTCTATTGTTCCACGTCCGTGGTCCAGTTGTCGGCCACCGTGGTTTGATACCCAGACAGCGTCGGCGCCGTGTTCAACCGCCAGAACCGCGTCCTCGGCTGTTGCAATGCCCTTGAGCATGAATGGAAGGCCAGCCAATTCCCTGATCCTGTCAATTGTTTCCCATGTTACTGACGAAGCGTGGCCTCCGTTTCTACCGCCGGACACCTGGTGTTTGTTTGGTGCTCCGGAACCAAGGAAATTATCACGTGGACTCCACCGTGCCAGCATAGTTCTATCCCTGCGGCTCGGACGTGCTGTATCTGTGGTTATGCACAGAGCTGAATAGCCGGACTGCTTCACCCTAGCAATCATCTCCTTAGTCCAATCCCAGTCTCCATTCAGGTAGAGCTGGAAAACCTTTGGATTGGTGGCTGCTGAAGCAATATCCTCGAGGCTAGGCTCGGTAACTGAGCTGATGACATCCAGTATCCCGAATTCATCTGCTGATTTGGTTGCTGCAATACCGCCATCGGGTGTGAATACCTGTTGTGAGCCAACTGGGGCCAGTATTACAGGAATGCGCATATTGTGACCGAGGAGAGTGCTGGATGTATCTATGTTAGATACATCTACGAGAACACGAGGGCGGAAGGCCAACTGATCGAAGGCTAGTCGGTTACGCCTCAAGGTAGTTTCTGACTCTGAACCACCTGATAGATAGCCCCACGTTCCTTGGCTCAGATTATGATGCGCTGCCTGGATTACTTCTTGAATTGTCACAAACTCAATTGTCACTTGTGGCCTCATCAATATAAATTCGGTAGATTTTAGCAGTTACACTGTGTACCGACACGGAATCAGCTAGGAACTATAATGAAAAGTCCTTGTATGTATGTCCGGGCGTTATTTATCCTTTGGCGACCTGTTGTCATCTGGGCGTGTATGGATATCTAGAAGGACTGTTTTGCCGTTTGCGTTTAGCTTCTGAGCGCTTTTGATGGCAGGAGCCAGTTCGTTTGTCTTGGTGACAGTGATACCGACTGCTCCCATGCCATCGGCTATCTTGGCGTAATCGCCTATCATGTGTGAGACGCCGTATACCTCACGAGCGGTTGGGAATCCGCCTGGGTACGTTGCCATTCCACCGTTGTTTAGTACGACGGTGGTGATTGGCACTCCTGCCCGTGCTGCAGTTTCAATGTCCAATCCTGACATGCCGAATGCGGCGTCGCCCATGAAGTTTAGGCAGAATCTGTCAGGGTAGGCCATCTTTGCACCGATCATGAGAGGAATCCCGTAGCCTAGATGAGTCGATTTGCCCCAGCCTATGTAGCTATGTGGTGAGGTTGCTGTGAAGAATGGGACCATCATGTCGCGCGGAGATCCTGCGTCATGAGTAACTATGCTGTTTTCAAGGTCAATGTTCTGGTTCAGTTCCCAGATCACTCGATATGGGTTGATTGGCTCTTCGTTGTTGGTAAGCAGAGGCATCCAAGCCTTTAGCCAACCCTCCTTGACCTTTGCCACCTGGGCCGGCACACCGGTTTTATCCTTGCGCCCGTTTTTACCGAGCTGTGTCAGGACTTCCTCGATCATTGCCTGTAGAGTTGCTTTGGCGTCGCCTGGCAATGCAACTTCAACGGGGAAGTCTTTGTTGATGTCTTCCGTGCTGCCGACACTGTGGATTATGGTTTTGCCGGGAGGAATCGGTTGTCCATAGCCGGTCTTGGTCATGCTGGATCCAACCGCGAACAGCACGTCCGACTCCTGTAGCCACTGACTGGCTGCTAGCGTAGTGGCGCTGCTGCCTCCGCCAAGGGCGAGTGGGTGTCTCTCATCGATGGAGGATTTGCCTGGCATTGTGGTATAGACAGGGATTTCTATAAGCTCTGCGAATTCCCTTAGTTCTTCCGTTGCGCCGGATAGTAGGACTCCCATTCCTGCCCATATGACAGGCTTTTTAGCCTTCAGCAATATTTTGACTGCTTCCTTTATGTCAGAGGCCGATGGTACCTGTATGGAGATCTTTGGGGAGTGGTATGGCAGTACTCCCTCAGGGACTTCCTGCTCGCATACGTCTGAGGGCATTTCAACCACAACTGGGCCTGGACGGCCATTGCGAAGTGCATGAAAAGCACGCCTCATGATGTCGTTGACCATGTCTGGTCTGGCGATCATCTCTACTTGTTTGGTAATACTCTGATACGTCCTTAATGCTGAGAAGTATGGACGCACAGCTGTTCGTTCTAGGCTTGAACCACGTGGGAGCACGAGTATAGGCACATTATCTGCAAAGGCCTGGCTTATGCCGCCCATGGCGTTTTCAGCTCCGGCCTGATCCTGCACGGCAACCACACCAAATTTATTGCGGTCGCTCATTCTGCTGAAACCGTCGGCCGCCATTACTGCGCCACGCTCGTGACGGAACGATATTGGCCGGATACCTTCCTTGGCAACAGCCTCTATGAGCGGGCTTGATGGAAAACACGCCATCCACTCCACGCCCTCAGATTTCAAAACTCGCGCAATGGCCTCTGTGACGTTCATGGCTTTTGTCTCCTGTCGTTAGTGTGTGGGATTCATAGGACATTATACTGTGTTTGAGATTTACGGTATACCACTGAGGTTCAGCATTTTACTGATATATAGTTATTCTATCTAGAGTCAGGGAGATACCTTTTGACAGTTTCAGACGGTGCTGGTGAGGCATTTTCTTTGCCTATGTTGCGTACCTGACTATTGAGCCCAGTACCAATAAGTCCAAACAGTGTTACCACGCTACCTCCAATAGTTACAACCATAGACGCTGCTATTACGCTTGCAGCCCCACCCATCATTAGGCCACCCATGGGCTGCATGAGGGAGTGTGTCATGCCCCATATCCCCATAACTCTGCCACGGTACTCGTTGGGGACCAAGGTATGCAGTGTGCTTTGAGCGGTTACAGTGAAAATCTGAAGACAGAGCGAAGCAAGCCACTCTATTGCCAGTGCAAGGCCGTACCAGGGTGAGAATGCAAAGGCGATGAGCAATCCTCCGTAGGAACTCGCTCCGCCAATAATCAGCCATCCTTTTTTTCGCATTGTTCCTAGAGAGCCGCCGATAAGGGCGCCCATCAGTCCTCCAACACCAGTTGCTGAGAATAGCAAAGAGATAGCCGAGCCTGAAGCCTCGCCGAGGAGCTTATTGGCGAAAATCGGCATCAGGGTAATGTGCGACATGCCGAAAAAGGCGCTGACGAAGCTTGTGAGGATGAGAAGGCGGAAGATTGGTCGGAACAGGATGTACCTGATGCCATCCTTGAGGTCTTGGATGCCGCTGTTGCCGACGGAGCGCTCCACAGTAGGCATGTGGACTCTGAACAGCATGAAGCTGAATATTGCGTAGGCCACGGCGACAACGTAGATTGCTATGGCAGCACCAACTCGCGGAACACCGATGTAATCAATCATAAGCCCTGCTGCAATGGGCGCTAATATACGCGTGCCGGGATGGACAGTTGAATTGAGGGCAACGGCACTCATCATGTCACGGCGATCTATAAGGTTTGGAAAGATTGCCTGGCGGGACGGCTGGTCGAAGGCCTGAAGCCCGCCGACCAGGAATACAGCTCCCAGGACGTGCCATACTTGAACAACTCCAATCAACGTTATTGTAGCCAGTGCTAGGTATATAATCGCAATTCCTGATGTCGTTGCCATCAGGAGTCGGCGTTGATCTACCTTGTCTGCGAAGACTCCTCCAACCAGGCCGAGAATCACTGCGGGGAGTGCTCTGGCGAGAGCGAGCAGTCCCAGTTGAAGGGCTGATCCAGTCAGGTCAAACACCAACCAGGCCTGTACGACCAGGAACATCTGCATGCCGGAAACAGCAGTAACGAATCCAAGCCAATAGACTCTGAAATTCCTGTGCTTTAGTGCTGTTAGAATTCCAAATTTGTTCATTAAATAAACATTCTCATAGGAGTGAGCCACTATAAAGGATTTCAGTAGCCTACCATATCCTGTTTGCTGTAGTGGAGGACTGATAGTAGCTACTTATCAGGCTATCATCACTGTGGCAACTTTGATACCACAGGAAATCCATCATACGAACCTATTCAAGCTTGGATATCTCCAACTGGGAGACTACCATCCACGGCTTCAATCAAGCCTACGACTAATTCTACGCTGTGGATCAGGAATATGGCCTGCAGATTACAGCTTAGATCATATGACGCGGTTTATTAGAGCATCCTCTTTTGAGAAGTCGTACTCGCGTTTCTTGTCGAGTCCTTGGGACATGAACCACTCATAGGTCTGCTGCATAGCCGTCTCAAAGGTGTAAAATGGTTCGTAGCCAAGGTGGTCACGCAGCTTACCAATGCCGAATATGGTGCTTTCATCCCAGTTATGGATGTATGGGGCTAGTCGTTGAATCAGCGGTCTAAGTTCGTCCGGCGAGGCTTCATCCATGATTTCAGCGGGCACAAAGACCTTCTGCGGCTCCACTCCAACGGCACTGGCACAAGTGTCCACATATCCTTCGTCGCTGAAGTAGTCCTTGCCAGTGACGTTGTAGATTTCTCCGTAAGTTCGTGGGTTTAGTGCCATCATTCGCAGTGCCCTCGCTTCGTCGTCCACGTGACCAATCTGTCCAAGGGTTGTGCCCCTGCCGGGTATCAGTACCTTGCGACCGTTCAACAGCCGAATGAACATTCTCTGTTCACGGTCAAGAATCCCGTTATCGGGTCCAAACACCATTGAGAAACGTGCCGATGTGATGGGGAAATGGCGTTGGCGATATACTTTCATAAGGTAATCTTCGCAAATGAGCTTGTTGCGACCGTAATCTGACTGCTGGGAAGTGTTGTCCACAGGGGAGTTCTCATTGATGGGTAGGATATTGGTGGCGGCGTATACCACTGTGGAACTGGCAAAAATGTAGTGTCCAGCCTGACCCTCGAAGATGTCAACTATGCTCTGTACGTCCTCCAGGACATAGGCGCTGATATCGAAAATCACGTCGAATTCCTCGGAACCCAGCACCTCTTTCATCTGCTGATGGTCCTTCCTATCGGCGTAGAGGCGTCGTACCTCTCTAGGGACAGGAGCCTCGGTGACTCCACGGTTGAGTATGGTAACATTATGTCCATAGCGAACCAGTTCCTGTACTAAGTGCAGGCCGTTGAACCTTGTGCCACCCATGACCAGCGTTTGCATCTTTCACCTCCTGTAGAATGCTATTTTAGCCCCAGATTTAACTCTAGTCGAGGGTAATATTCAGAATTGGAGAATGTAACCTCGTATTCCATGATTTAGAATGAGATTTGTATCGATTTCTTTTGAAGAATAACAAAACAACGGAAGGTATGCGCATGATTATTGTAATCCCAGACGATGTCCCAGGTATTATGGCAAGCTCAAATCTGGAGCAGGAGTTCAGAGAACTTGGAGAGATACGGGTCTTCGACTCTCCTGCCGACAGCGAGAGCCTGCTGGTTGAAAGACTATCTGGAGCCGACGTAGCAATAACGGTTGGAGGAAGCGGCTTCACCGAGTCGGTATTGAATAGTTGCCCGGGGCTTAAGCACATAGCTATCTTTGGCATAGGTGTGGATAGTGTTGATCTGGATGCATGTTGCAAGCGTGGAATCACTGTGACAAACACACCCGCGTATTCAGCGTCGATTGTGGCTGAGAAGGCCATTGCGCTGGCACTGGCGGCTGTCCATCAAATACCTCAGTTTGACCGTGCCATCAGAGATGGAGGGTGGCCCCAGGAGACCGTCTGTCAACTGCATGGTAAGACACTTGGTGTGATTGGAACAGGCCCAATAGGCCAGCGTGTGATAGCTCTTGGAAAGAGCTTTGGAATGGAAGTAATTGCCTGGACGATTAACCCATCTCCACAACGGGCCAGTGAATACGGGGTGAGGTTTTTATCTCTTGATGATCTATTGACCGTGGCAGATGTGGTGTCTCTTCAGTTGCCATTAAGCCCGTTGAGCGAGGGTCTTATCGGTTCACACCAGCTGAGTCTTATGAAGACTTCGGCCATACTAGTGAATGTGGGTCGTGGGGCAGTTGTGGACGAAGATGCTTTGGTGAATGCTCTGCAAGGTGGTGGAATAGCATCCGCGGGTCTGGATGTCTTTTCGACGGAGCCGTTGCCGTATGATCATCCACTCAAGAACCTTGATAACGTGGTGTTGTCGCCTCACAATGCTGCTAACACGCTGGAGGCAAATCGAGCTGGACTGGCGATAGCGATACAGAACATCTATAACTGGCAGCAAGGGCTGCCAACAAATGTGGTGGCGTGAAACCTGGCCAATAATTCCGGGAAATGTGATGCTGCCTAATGACGGTATTCTCTACCCTTTATTACCTGTCACGAACTTAATTGATATGGAGTTCACACAGTGACGGGTGTTCTTCTCGGTCAGGTACTCACCGAGAAATACGTGCCCAAGATGTCCTCCGCAGTTGACACACTCAATCTCTATACGCATTCCGTCTGGGTCCGGTAATCGTCTCACGGACCCAGGTATCTCATCATCGAAGGCCGGCCAGCCGCAGAGGGCGTCGAACTTATCAGTGGACCTGTAAAGTTCTGCGTTGCATCTCCGGCAGATATAGGTGCCTACTTCATAGAAGTCGTCGTACTCGCCTGAGAACGGTCTTTCTGTGCCCTTCTGTTCTATAACGAAGCTTTCTTCCTGAGTGAGCGGATTGTATTGGTTACTCACGTTCATCCTCCAATCACGTTATGGCCGTGGTATTGCAGAAACTATTCCGTGTATCTTTCAATCTTTGATGGACCGGCGCTCAGTGAAGCTAAGTCAATCCTGCTTTCCTTGAGACGCTGGCTATGCACAGTCAGAGCCTCAGAGTCGGACCATCGCTCCATAAGCACAAAGTGGTCAGGTCTATCGGTGCTTTGGTACAGCTCGTATTGTTGGCAGCCAGGTTCTTCTCGTACGCTTGGGCATAACGAGGTAAAAGCCGCGACAAATTCATTACGTTTTCCTGCTGCTGCCTCCATATTTACAACCAATCTGACTGTCATGTAACACCTTCTGAATGTCTGGGTTTGATTGGGAACGGCGCACATATTGCCAAGGCAATAAGTATTACCCATGATACGTTGCTATGCAATCCCATTTTTGCTTACTCTAGCAGATGGAGTGTCATGAGGATTGTATTGGAATCATTGTAGGCGATGCCAGTTAGATTCATCTTTCAGGATATTCAGATGATGTGTATGAGAATAATGTTAGCCTTAGTCTGGGTATGCTGGACCTCAGGGAATGTGGTTTATCTTGATCGACTTCATCCCGTAGACCCGTACGAAGTCCGGGTGGTGTGCTTTGTTTAAGTAGCGATTGGGACGGATTCGATTGAGGTCTTGGATGATTAGGTAACTGTATTGGGCTGTATTCAGCTACTTGATATAAACAGCAACGCTGGTAGAGTATTGTATGATATATGGTACCTGAGTCAGTCGTTAATTCCTGTGCAGGCATATCTACTGTGATTTATCAGTTGACTACAGGGCATTGAATTCCTCGTAACTATGAATAATTCAGATCAAGCCCCCACCTTTGTCCCAAGTAAGAGCCGTTTACGTTGGTTGATGCTGGGCTTGGTGTGGCTGCTTTACGTTTCCTTTGGTATTACCTCAGGGACCATAGCTCCATTGGTTGGCCCAATCGTCAATGATTTGAATATGACGTATAGCCAGATGGGACTGGTACTTGGGGCATGGCAACTTGTCTATATAGTGACGGCATATCCACTTGGTACACTGATAGATAGATTTGGTGTGCGCCGTTCGTTGGGTGTCGGCGTTTTCGTGGTGTGGTTGTCTCTGATATTGAGGGGAGTGGCCGGTGATTTCACAACGCTCTTCCTGGCAGTGGCACTGTTCGGTGTTGGTGGGCCAATCATCTCCATAGGAGCGCCGAAAGTGGTATCTCTATGGTTTGAGGGGAACGAAAGAGGGCTTGCAGCTGGTATATACACAACAGGGCCTCTTATTGGATTCGCAATAGTTTTGGCTACTGCTGCCAGTGTGGTTATGCCGCTGACTGGGTCGTGGCGCGGCATATCCATTATATACGGCGGAGTGATCCTTGTGATTATGGTGATGTGGTGGATCTTTGCACGAGATATTCAGCCAAATTTAGGAAATGCCGCTCAAGTATCTGGTGAATCCGAGTCTCTTATGGGGACGCTCGGAATCTTGTTGCGTATACGGAACGTCCAGGTAATAGTTGTTCTGGCAGTGGCAACTTTCCTTTTGAACCACGGCCTCAATAACTGGCTTCCCTCTCTACTGCAAGAGAGAGATATGACTTTGACACATGCCGGTTTATGGACTGCGGTTTCCACGTTGGTTGGAGCTTTTGGCCTGCTCTTTATCCCTTCAATGGCGCGTCATGGCTATAGGGCAATGACAATGGCAGTCCTACTCCTTATTGCGTCTGCCACGACTGTTGGGCTTGCGACACTTAACGATACATCTCTGATAGGAACTCTTATGATATCCAGCATTGTAAGAGTTCCTATGATGCCTGTCCTAACGTTGATGTTGATGGAAACACGTGGTGTTGGTGCGTTGCGTATGGGTGCAGCTGGAGGTCTCTTTTTTGCAGCGGCAGAAATAGGTGGGTTCGGAGGACCGTTCTTGCTTGGTATTATCCGAGATGCCACGGACTCTCTGGGCCTGGGTGTGCTGTTCTTGGCCGTGCTTTCTGCTGTGCTGTCACTTACTCTGCCACTGATACGTGAACAACGCGAATAGGGCATGAGCGCAAGTGGGTTATCTGATTCAAACGTAGCTGTTGTTAAGCTGTGATCCTGAGGGCTTTTAGAGGACAGTTATGGCGTCCAGCAGGTCTGGTTAGGCGTTCCGCATCTGTTGTGTGGGTGGTTTGGCCAAGAACATGAGTACGCTGGCTATCATAACAAGGACTGCAAAGATTAGGAATATCATGGTGTAACTGCCCAGGACGTCGAAGGCGATGGAAGCTATAAATGGCCCTGTGGCATTGAATACCATCTGGATCGGCCACACGATTCCTCGGATGGCTCCCACGTTATCCCGTCCGTAGAAATCGGCGAAAATGACTTGTAGGAGTATGAACATGCCGCCGAAAGAAAGTCCGTAGTAGATGCCCCATACAATAGCCTGCCAGGCTACGTGTACCTGCAGTAGACCAACGCAGCCAATACTCATCATCGCCAATATACCTATCAGTGTACGTCGTGCGGTAATGCGCTCTGATAGGAACCCGGCTGCCAGAGAACCTATGCCAGCGCAGATGGAAAGCAATGCCGTTGCTGTAACCGCGTAGCCTTCGGAAATGCCCTGATCGGTTAAGTACGGAATCATGTGGAGATTTAGGGCTGGGGCTGCTAGGAACACCAGCGAGAAAGCGACAATGAGCAGATAGAAAGACGGGTGTTTTAGCGCCTGTGCCCTGGTCATGGATTTCTCTTCCATTGGCCGTTGCTCTGGATGCGCCTGTGCATATTCCTCGCGTCGTTGTGCTTCTTCTGGGTTAACTCCGTCTGGCAGCAGTCCCATGTCCTCTGGCTTGCGCCTCATGAATATTGCCACGGGAATCATGGAAACTGTCCACATAAGCAGACCAGCCACAGCTGTTGCTAGTCGCCAACTGCCATGTGATACCAGGAACTGCACATACAATGGCGTAACAGCGTTGCCAATTCTCTGTCCAAGACCTCCCATAGCCACTGCGCGCCCGCGCTTGGCTACGAACCATTTGGGAACCACAACTCCCAATGCCAGAGCTAGGACTCCCATGGTCAGTGCGCGTCCGACAATTTGCAGGAGATAGAACTGCCATAGGGAATTGATGAACGCCATGAGGATTAGAGTGCTTCCTAGGATTGCGAAAGCTACGGTGAGAGTCCATCTCGCTCCGATGCGGTCTAGCATCGGGCCTACGAACATTGCCACAACTCCACCAGCAAGTGTGCCTATAAGTGTAGAACCAGAAAAGAGAGTGCGTGACCACTGGAACTCCTCGGTTATTGGCTTCATGAACACGCCCAGAATCGGATATGATTCAGCACTTTGTGTAAACCCGCCCAGACCTATGATAAGGACTATGACCCAGCCGTAATAAAATCTGGGCTTTTCAGTCTTTTCTGAGGTGGATGAAGTTTTGTCAGGCATATTTATTAGCTATAATTCTCAACGCGGAAATACGCATGTTAAGTTAACAACGGGGGCAATCGTAGTCTCAATTACGAAAGCTTGTCAACTATTTTGGGCGTGCCTTTAAAGAATATACAATCATTGTCAGCAGATTACCTCAAGATCGTGAGTAGGATGCGGAAGTGTTTTTGGACTGTGGGTGATTTCGGTTTTACATCGCTCTATATCTACTTTAATCGAAGTATTTGGTATGTGATATGAACCTGTGTCATACTGGCATTTACGTGATATGGTGTATTCGGCAACGGATGAGCCGAAGGCTAAATCGCCATACATTATTTCCAGAGCATCAATCTATAGTTGTTTATCGAAAATTAGGTAAGAATTGGCAAATATGAACGGCGCATCTGAGCAAGTCAAAGCGGGTAGATTCTATTCTATCAACTATGGCTGGTATGTTATGGGGTCCATTTGGGCCATTAACCTAATGATACCATTTGCGATCCTCTCCTTGGGAGTGATGTTGCCTGCCATGAGCGAAGAGTTGGATATCACCCCTTTGCAAGCTGGCATTCTTGGCGCCACGGGATTCTTGGGCTCGGCGCTGGTGGCACTTCCAGCTAGCATATGGCTGTCTAAATATAGTCCCAAGAAAATAACCTTACTGTGCGTCTTTCTGTCAGGCATAACCCTTCTGATACATGGGTGGGCGCCTAGCTTTGAGATTCTCCTGGTAGCTCGGTTCCTGTTTGTCATAACCGCTGTGAGCCGTGTACAGGCAGAGGTATTGCTAATGCAGCAATGGTTCGCATCCAAGCAGATTCCTCTGGTCATCAGCATATCCATAGGAGTGGTTTCTATTGGGCAGATGGCGGCCGTTGGCCTTACCCCTCATCTTATGCTCCTTTTCTCAGGTTGGCGCAACATGTATTTTGGGATGGGGATTCTATTGCTGATATGTGCCTTGCTGTGGATGTTTATTGCACGGGAACAGGTGCAGGCTAATATTATGAAATCTGATATCTCTAGAATGAGGTCTCCGATAAATGTTTTGCGACGGTACAAGTTTCTTTGGGTGCTAGCGATCGCCCCGTCTGGCGCTGCCTTAGCATGGGGTTCAGTGATGACATTCTGGCCCACACATGCGCTAGATTCTCTGGGCCTCTCATTGACTGAGGTTGGCATGGTCATGACCATGTTTCCCGCAGGAGGCATAGCTGCCTCTTTTCTGGCTGGACCCCTCTCAGATCTCATTGGCCGTAGGAAGCCGTTCCTATGGGTGCCTGGTATTCTATTGCCACCTCTTTACATAGCTCTTTTCATAACTAAGTTACCGATATTAGCGGGTATTCTTCTTCTTGTTGCAGGATGGAATGCTATGATATGGGTTCCTATCATGCGGACAATTCCGTTTGACCTTAGATTGGCTCCTAGGGAAACTGCTGTGGCCACTGGTTTATCTATGACGCTTATACCGATTGTGGGTGCAATGGGACCGCTTCTTGTAGGTGCCATACAGCAGATCACAGGTTCCCTGCAAATAGGGCTATTGAGCATAGTGGTCTTCCCGCTGACACTGCTAGTAGGTGGGTTGCTTATTCCGGAGACCGGCTCGCGCCGTGTTATAAGGGATTTCGCAACACGTGAGGAGAAACTTGTTACATAAAGAACTGGGCGGCTACCAATAGAATAACCGGCCCAGTTTCTGTCTTAAGCTGTATTACAAGTGCGAACTTGTAATGTTGGTGTTATATACCTAGCTTCTCGCCAAGTAACTCCCGTATTTCGCGTACTGTATCCTTTTGCCATGCGGGATAGCGTGCGTTTACACGTTCTCTGCGGGCATCACGGATGGCTTCTTCGTTCTGTCCTGGCATGTCGCGTTCCAATTCCTTGGTTATCTCTGCAGTCTCTTTATGTGCGAGCTCAGGCCGTTCCACCCAGTGACCAAGGTATTTCTGGTCGGCGTTAAAGAAAACAACAGTCGGTATTGACCTAAACTCGCCATTGTTGAGGAACTCGTCTGCAATGTCTAGGTTCAAGTCCCTTGGGAACACGCGCATTTCCATGCCTGAAATTTTGGCGATACGTGCTATGACAGGCATGCCACGGTAGACGTCCGGGCACCAGTCCTCCCCAAGTACAAGAACTTTGCAGCCATTTTCAACTGCCTTTTTGAAAAATGCGCCATCATCGTCGGTGAGGGCCTCCATGGCAGTGACGTCGTTCTGCGCAAAACGATCCTGATTGACGTTAATCTGTGCTATGAAATCCGCGTATGTGAACCCTTGTTGGAATCTATCCGTGGTTACTACCGATGTTTTGTCAGTCATAATTACCCTCCACCCTTGGTTTAGATCTAATTACCATTGTACTATGGCGGTCCGACTAGCCTATGTAGCAGCCGATCCCTCCTTCAAAACCTTCTTCAGTTCTTCCGTCCGGATATCGTATGATTGGAACAACGTTGCCGTACCTTCTTGCCTCATCCATGATTTCCTGGCTGAGATCGGCTCGACGTTCTTCGAATTGCACTCCCTCAGTATTCCATTTGTTGAGCAACTTGACGCATGCGTCACAGCCCTGAATGGTGTAAACGATGGGTAACGCTACCATATTTCTCACCTCTCTATTGGAGATATTGGTGCTTTCACGGAGGAAATTTTCAACGATAATATAATACAGGTTTGGGCTGTTTCGTGTAAAGGCGGACTCAATTAGTTAGTATCTACTCGGAGTTGTCTTCTGTGGCTGGAGCGGCTTCGGTAACATCGGTGACAACAGTAACACCGGCCGCAACGATAACATCGGTGGCAACTTCTTTGGGCATTTTGGGTGGCTTTATAAAGAAGAACATCAATCCTGCAAATAGCATAAGCACAAATCCTAATTTCCAAATTAAAGATGGATTGATGCCTGAGTCTATCATATATGCTGTGGCCGGGGCTCCCAACGCCCCTGCGGCTATCATCAGAGGCAATGAAATTCCTCTGATGGCCCCTTGGGCAACCCGTCCGTAGTAGGTCGGAATAATCAAGTTCTGAGCAGCTGCAAAAGCTCCTGATCCTACTCCCCATGAAATGTTGTGCATGAAAACGGAAGAGGCGTGGCTGCCTCCTATCAGCAGCGGTACCATTGAAAGTGCTCTCCATATACCACCGATTACTGCCATGAACCTCACCGGGTACCGTTCTGCCAAGAATCCGAAGAATAGCATTCCAAAGATGACAGTGAACGGGTCTGCGGCAACACCAAGGGCGATGGCCGTGGAAGATATTCCGAGCTCATTCCAGTATGGTACTCGAAGGAAAAGTATGCCGGATGAAGCGAACATATGTATTGTCAGGGCGGTCAGGAAAAGCCATAGCACTGGCGTACGTAGCGCCTGTCTGAGTGTCCAGCTTATTTCTTCCACTGCCTGATCGGGTGCAGGATTAGAGTTGTTCTGTATAGGTGCGCCGTCGGGAGTAAGCCCAAGGTCTTCAGGTCGGCGGCGCATGAGGAAGCCGTAACTTGGGATAATGACGATCCATATTGCCAGCCCGAATGCCACCCAAGCCCATCGCCAACCAACAGTGTTGATGAGAAGCATGGCTATTGGCACTCCTAGGGCAGTTCCCATGCCAAGGCCAGTGGCTGCAATAGAAGTTGTACGGCCCCGTTTTGCCACAAACCAGTTAGACACTGGGACTATAGTAAGCAACTGTCCGCCAAATGTGCCGAACCCAAATATTCCGCTGATAGCGAATAGACCGTACATCAGCCAGATATTGTGTACAAAGTAAAGGCTTAGCAGAACTCCACCTGATACGAACCCACCAGCAAGCCCTAGCCACCTCGCACCATAAGTGTCTATAAGACGGCCAATTAATGGCGCCGCAAGTCCTGCTGTCAACATTCTGACGCTGATGACCCATGCCATGCCGCTCAGGCTCAGTCCGAGCTCTTCTCTCATAGGGGATATGAAGATAGAAAAAACCACTGGGTTCATGGTGGCGGCTACCAGATTGGCAGCCCATCCGATTGCGACGATGACCCAACCATAGAACATTCCTGATGGCAGTGGAATGGGGAGTTTTTGTGGAGTTACAGGCTGGTTCATCTGTTCACTTTAATATTCACTATTAACACCATAATCATTAGGGTGCAGACTCTCCTGATAAACGTGTTATGAGTGTGGGAGAGTTTGTCTACAGTATTGCCAATCGAAATCACTTTATAATGCGCCTAATACGCGATTGCATTCGTACATGTGCGCAATGGGCATATGGTATTGTGGCAATGCAAACTAACGTGAGTCTAACATTGGAATGGAATGAGTCAATGATGAATCTTCTGTCTGAGCTCCTAGAAAAATATTCTTACTTCATACCTTGAGAGTGCATTAATCTAGCGATATGGTATCTTCCATGATATATTGCTAGCCAATACTTAATCATGTGGGTAAGTAGTAAGGAGATATATGTCTATACAAACAATTGACATTAAAGATAAGGAAACCAAGGCAATGAAACTAAGCCCTGCTCCAATTATACCTGCAATGTCCTTTCCAATATCTAACGAAACTGGTCTTGACATAAAAATTACTGTTGACGGTAAGAATATTCGGATTGAAAAACAGTAAAGCAGAATATAACACCGTACGAATATGACGAAATTCATCGTGTTGGCAGCCATGAAAGGTGATTTTCTCGCGCACAGTGGCAACGTGTATGAAAATTTTCAGATGATGGGCTATGTGGAAGCAGATGAACCCTTTGGTGCCGTCAGTTCATTCTTCGATAACCCACAGTTCCCAATTGATTGGCGAGATGTCAGGTATATGTGGGCAGAACACCTGAAAGATGATGTCAATAATGGGCATTACGGAGATTTCGACAAGATATATATAGAGGATCTGATGGGTTCTTCTGGGAATGTTGTAGGAATTGATCTTTCAAGCCATACGGATTAGGGCGCTAGCCCAACTCTCCGGTTAAGCAGCTAAACTTCACTCTAAAATGAAGTTCTTGACCAATGGAATAACAACGGTCAGGGTGAGCATGCTGGCAAGTGTGCTTGTCACAACGGCGTTGGTGACGAATTTTGGGTTTGTTTTGAACTCTGTGGAAAGAATGATTGTGAAAACTGCCACTGGCATGGCATATACAATTATCACCACGCTTTGTGCAAGGGCATCCAGCCCAAAGAGTAAGGTTGCTGCATAGGCCAGCGGCACCGATATCAGCAGACGGAGTACAAGCGCCGTCAGTAGGCTGAATATCCTCTCTAAACGGAACTCACCAGCCAGCTGTATACCAAGTACCACTAGCATCACTGGAATAGATGCATTAGACAACATCTTTATCGGCTCGAAGATGGCCGGCGGTAACTCTATCCCTATTGATCGTACTGTAAACGCCGCTGCAATTGCATATACGGATGGAAGTTTGAAGATCTGTTTTAGGGACTGCATAGCGTCCATCTGACTTGAGGCGGCAATAAAAATGCCAAGGGACTGGCCCATGATTGCTAGGGTCACGAAGACTATAACGCCAACAGCAAGTCCTTCATCTCCAAAGGCCAACAGCAGGACGGGTAGTGCCATATTACCTGCATTCGGAAACCCAGTAGACAGCATAAACGCACTTCTCATGGGGCGGTCGTGTCGTAGTACTGCGCTCATAATTACGCTGGTTACTAGAATTAGAACGGTTGCCAGCAGCGTGGCGATTACAATCTTGACGGATACAGAGGCGGCTATGTTCTGTTGTACCAGTGCGGTGAATATGAGCGCCGGTGAAAGCAGGTATAGACTAATCTGGCTTATAGGACCAATTTCTACCTTGCGCCACCGTTGAAACCCAGCAGCGATGACAGCCACTAAGAAAACAGGCATAATGACGTTGAAAAAGACATTCAGCATGTACTGTTCCTATCAGATCTAAATTAAGGCTGGTGTAAGCTAAGAATCACTCTAAGTCCTTAGCCTATTTGATGCAAGCCGTCAGACGAAAATGGAGGACAATAAATGGTTGCAACCCGTGAGGAGCTAAAGGCAAAAGTAAATCAGGAAATCGATAGGCGTAGCGAAAGCCTTATTCAGACGGCTCAGCACATCATGAAGAATCCGGAGTCCGGATTCAAGGAAATCAAAACCTCACAAACGGTGCAGAGCTGGTTCAAAGACTTGGGTATTCCGTACACAGACAACCTTGCGATCACCGGCATAAAGGGAGTTGTGAATGGGAAAGCTGGTGACGGTCCGACAATAGCGGTCATCGGTGAACTGGATTCAATGGTAGTTCCAGGACACCCTGAAGAAGATATATCGACCCACGCTGCACATGCTTGCGGACATCATATTCAAATAGGCAATATGCTTGCTGTCGCGGCGGGAATATTGGCCCCTGGGGTCCTTGAAGAACTCAGCGGACGGATCGTATTTATGGCAGTTCCAGCAGAGGAATATATCGAACTTGAATTTCGAAATCAGCTCAGATTGCAAGGGAAGATTGAGTTCCTAACTGGGAAGGGTGAATTCATCAGGTTGGGGGCATTTGACGATGTTGATCTGGCGGTAATGACCCATTCTGCGAGTTTGGACAGCGACACTGGTGCCGGTGCATTGGCGGTTGGTGAAGTATCCAGGAGCCTGTTTACAGGAACAGGTAGCAATGGGCTTGTGGCCAAACGGGCTGAATTCATAGGGCATGCCTCTCATGCCGGAGGGTCTCCGTGGCGCGGCATTAATGCCCTGAACGCTGCAACTTTGGCGATTCAGGCAATTCATATGCAGCGTGAAACGTTTAGAGACGAGGACAGTATTCGTGTCCATCCCATCATCACAAAGGGAGGCTCTGCGGTCAACGCCGTTCCCGATGCTGTGCATATAGAGACATACGTGCGTGGCAGGTCGATTGATGCAATTCTTGAGGCCAACGCAAAGGTGGATCGTGCTTTACGTGCCGGTGCATTGGCGGTTGGTGCTAGAGTTAAGATTATCAATCTTGGAGAAATGCTACCGTTGGTCAACAATCCAGAGATGGTTTCTATATACAGAACAAACGCGGAAACATTGGTGGGGACTGACAATGTTGGTGAGAGAGGACACGGAGGTGGCTCTACGGATATGGGAGATGTTAGCCATCTTATGCCTGCGTTGCATCCTTATGTGAGCGCTGCAACTGGACAGGGGCATGGGGTTGATTATTTGGTGCATGACTATTCGCTCGCGGTTATCACTGCGGCCAAGGCAATGGCGAATATGGTAGTAGACTTGTTGAGCGATGGGGCAAAGGTTGGGAGGGATATTGTTGAAAACCACACGCCGCTGCTAACGAAGCAGCAGTATATTGAACTGACCAATGGACTGTACGGGGAAGAGATTTTTTCAGGTTAGGATTAACCAGATAACACGCGTGTGACACGCGTGCTGGCAGTAGCCTCAACCTCGTCATGCTTGGTCTATACTAGGTCGGGTCCAGCAAAAAAGCGTCGTGGCGCATCGACGGTCATCAGATGAATATCCTTCTCGCTTACACCTAGCTCACGCAGCCGCGGAATCACATTGCGACTGACGAAGCAGTAACCGTCTGGGTTGTTGGCCCCTCGTCTTCCAATAACTTCCGGAAGAGCTGGACGCCAACCTCCAAAGTCGTGAGACATGGTCACATGACTTGCGTGTCCCAGGTCAACCAGTTGTTTCACCAGTTTAGTTCGTTCTTCCCAGTTTAAACCTCCTCTTGCCCCAC
Organism: Dehalococcoidia bacterium; assembly: GCA_963580875.1. Lineage (GTDB taxonomy): Bacteria > Chloroflexota > Dehalococcoidia > Lucifugimonadales > UBA2985 > JASLXI01. Next base: position 6,327 of record CAUZMC010000005.1, on the reverse strand, counting down.
CAGGGAAGTGGTCCATGCCAAGGAAACATCCTTTGTTGATGATTCTTAGCAGATATTCAAGGTCATCTGTGTCGTTGCTATGGCCAATACAGACCATGTGCATGTCTACACCCTCTTCTTCGAAAATTGCCATTTGGTAGTTTCCTGTCTTGGCTAGTGAGGATGTGTGTGTGGTAATAGGCACTCCGGTGTGGTTGCAGGCACGTGCCGCCGCTCGTAGGACAAGCTCATTGGCTGGAGCAAGCACATCCCCTGTTGTGTGTTCCACGTCGGTAGCCACTTTTATTACACCAGCTTTGATGCCTGTCCCTTCGATTCCAACCTCGATTTCTCTGATGAATGCTTTAGCAAGTTGGTCAGGTGTTGCTCCATTGGCTATGGCGCGTGGAATATCTAGCCAGAGGCCAGTTGCGGCGACTATGTTGAGTTTTGCACGCTCTGCAACGTCCTTTAACAACCTCATATCCCGTCCAAGGTCCATAGTGGTCACGTTGACAATTGTGCCGATTCCTTCGGAGGCGGCTTCATTGAGTGCAGCCACTCCACGGTCGACGTCTTCTTCATGGTCAAATAGTTCTGGAAAGGTATATGGGACGCCGGCGGAACTCTCTCGAATGTGCTCATGCATCAGCGTGAATCCAAGGGTGTTGGTATCCACGGGGCCAAGAACTGTGTTTACTGTTGGCATAATTTCCTTTCAGCGTATGCAGGTATGCCGTGTGGCAACCGTATTAGAAGCTATTCGTGCAATATCTATCTGCTTTAGTGTAATTTGACATCCATCTGAGTGAGAGTCAAGTCCTGAATTGCCGGTGCGGTTTTTCATCTGCGATTTATATCTATCTGAGACTTCAGAATGTAAAAAGTTTATATACTATGCATAGACGGAATACTCACTCGTTGTAAGAGCGGTTTCTGTGTGCCAAATACAAAAATTGCCCACATTTGCATACAATGAGTATAATAACGTTTCGAGTATAAAAACATTTAAGGTAGCACAAAATTCTAAACGCATCCAACCTAAGCAAAACATATACCAATAGGACTCTTTTCAGTGGCCTCACATTCAACGTGGTTGGCGGAGATCGCGTGGCGTTGATTGGCCCAAATGGCTCTGGCAAGACTACTCTTATGGATATACTGGCAGGCGATAGCTTTGCAGACACAGGGGACATATCAAAGTCGCGCAATGTCACAATAGGTTATCTGAGGCAGGAGCCATCCCCGTTTTCAGGCAAATCCCTTCTCCAGGAGGTAGTGGACTCTTCTTCAAAAGTGACCACTCTCAGGGACAAAATTGCCGCCGTAGAGGAATCGTTGTCCTTGGAAACTGACTACGACAATCAGAATGAACTGCTGAAACAGTTTGCCCAGCTCGACTTGGCGTTGGAGTTGGCAGACGGAGCGAACCGAGACCACGAAGCCAAGGCAATACTCTCAGGGCTGGGATTTAAGCAGGACGATTTTCAGCGTCCTCTCAGTGAGTTCAGCGGTGGCTGGCTCATGCGAGCCTCTCTTGCAAGGTTGTTATTTAAAGATCCAGGCCTGTTGTTGCTTGATGAGCCAACCAACCATTTGGACCTTGATGCTAACCTGTGGTTTGAGAAATATCTTGCCTCTTTCCGTGGTGCGGTTGTCATAACATCTCATGACAGAGCATTTTTGAACCAGGTGGCAACCAGCGTGCTTGCAATTGAACCAGGCGAAGTGTTGTTCCTAAAAGGTGACTATGATGACTACCTGGTCGCCCGTGATAGATCCCTGCAAATCAAGCAAACGACTGCGGCTAGGCAGGAGCGCGAAATACAAAAACAGATGCAGTTTGTTGAGCGTTTTCGCTCCAAGGCGAAGAAAGCCAGCCAAGTGCAGAGCCGCTTGAAACAGCTTGATAAGTTGAAACCAATCGAGGTGCCGAGGGCTACTAGGAAGGTACGTTATTCATTCCCTGAGCCGCCACGAAGCGGTACCGAGGTTATGCGCCTTATTAATGTGAGCAAATTCTACGGTGACAACGTCGTTTATCGCAGAATGAACCTAACATTGAACCGCGGTGAGAGGGTTGCCCTGCTTGGACCCAACGGTGCCGGCAAGACAACTATGTTGAAGATACTCGCAGGAGTTCTTCCGTTTGAGGAAGGTGAGAGGAAGGTCGGGCACAATGTTGTGATGTCATACTACGCACAACACGTCCTTGACCTTCTAAACCCAGTCAATACCCTCATCGAAGAGTTGCATGAGGCGGCTCCTGAACAGTCAGAACAGAACCTGAGACATACTCTTGGTGGCTTCTTGTTCAGTGGTGACGATATATACAAGCCAATATCAGTGCTGTCAGGTGGAGAAAAGGCGCGGGTAGCTCTGTCAAAAATGCTGCTTCAACCAAGCAATCTCCTGCTCTTGGATGAACCGACCAATCACCTTGATATAGCTTCTAGGGAAATATTGGCGGACGCCCTCAGTGACTATAATGGCACCATATGTTTCATAACGCACGATCGAACCCTTATACGTCAGGCCGCTAACAAGATTATTGAGATAGATAATGGTGCGCCCATGATCTTTCCCAGTGACTATGACAGCTATCTGTACCAAAAACAGAACGGCAACGTCTCTTCTGCTGCCAAGGAAACAAGGACTTCTGATTCGGGACGGTATACTGTCGGTAACGATGCTCCAAGTAAGCGCTCCGGACGATCTCTGAGCGACGATGAAGAACTGCGACGTTCCCTCATCAAAAAGGCACGCAGTTCTGCTATGCGTATAGGTGAGATAAATTCTAAGCTGGAGGATCACGAGGCACGTATAGCGGAGTTGGAGGATATGTTCTCGAGGCCGTACGAGTTTGAAGATGCCGCTCAGTTAACTGTCTTTGGAGAGCAACACAGGGTAATCAAAGATGAGACACAATCCCTCTGGGATGAGTGGGAGCGGTTGTCTCAGCAAGCTGAGAAGATTGACAATCAGCTTCAAGAACTTAAGACCGACTGAGGAACGCGATGCTAACGTAATCGGAGCCACGCTCAGTCAGCCCTGAGTTCTTGCATTGGTTACTGTGAGCTTCCTCTAGCTGCTAGGGTCTTTGACAGTCCTGAGATAGGGCTTGACCGTCTCCCAACCGTCTGGGAAAAGCTCTTTTGCCGCCTCGTTGTTTACGGACGGCAGAATGATTACGTCCTGACCCTTTTCCCAGTTTGCTGGCGTGCCAACCTTGTACTTGGCAGTTACCTGGCAGGAGTCGAGTACGCGAAGCAATTCATCGAAGTTGCGTCCAGAACTCATTGGATATGTCAGGCTCATCTTGACTTTCTTGTCAGGGCCTACCAGAAATACGGAACGGACAGTCTGGTTATCTGCCGCTGTACGGCCCTCTGAGGAATCGCCGTCATCTGCGGGGAGCATGTCGTAAAGCTTGGCGATGCTGAGATCCTCATCGGCGATTATTGGGAAGTTCAGTTTGGTACCGGCAAGTTCTTCGATGTCCGCGGCCCATCTTACATGGTCGTCCACCTTATCCACACTCAGGCCTATAACTTTGCAAGATCGCTTCTCAAATTCGCCGTTGAGTTTCGCGACATAGCTAAGTTCAGTCGCACAGACTGGGGTGAAGTCCTTTGGGTGTGAAAACAGCATTGCCCATCCATCTCCAATCCAGTCATGGAAGCTAATCTTGCCGGTGCTGGTGTTTGCTGTGAAATCTGGTGCCTGGTCGTTGATACGCAGTGTCATGTTTGATTCCTTTCATGCTGATTAGTGATCAGTATATAGTATAGATTACTTGACACAAGATGATGTCAGACTACAATTAATTCTTCGAGTGTTGATTTGCGCACCAAAGCGGATCGCTATAGACAGCGATGGAGGACATAAGGATTATGATTACTACCCACCCTCTAAAGATTGTTGCTTTTGCAGGGAGTTTACGGAAAGAATCTCTCAACCTACTTCTACTCCGATCGGCAATCTCCATGGCTCCAGAGAACATGGTTATTGAAGAATTGGATATTCAAAATATCCCACTTTTCAATGCCGATCTGGAAGCGGAGCCTTTACAGTCTGTGCTCGACTTCAAGGAATCTGTTGCGGCTGCAGATGGATTATTGATTACGACACCTGAATACAATTGGGGAATTCCCGCAGTTACAAAGAATTTAATTGATTGGGCCTCAAGAAGGAATACGCCTCCTGGCAACGTGTTGCTCAATAAGCCTGTTTCTATTATGTCTATAGCAGGTGGTTCTAGAGGAACCGGGGCGATGGTTCGTTCTCAGTTGCGTTCCGTGATCGTTTTTCCAAGAGCTGCCACTATGCCATCTGGAGACGTTGGTTTATCCGGAGGGTTGAGCAATTTCGACAGCGGTGGAAAGCTCACAAATGAGACTGCGCGTGGAATGGTAGAGCAGAACCTCGCTGATTTTGCTGAATGGATTCAGCGACTTTCGAGATAGTTTCATTGCGTGAGGCACTGGTTCTACAGTGCCTTCTACCGCGTAACCTCTGAAGCTTTATTGTCCTGCAGCGGCCTTGCTCTTGTTGCGGTTTCCCTTGGCCCGGTCGTCTTCGGAGAGGATGCGCTTGCGAAGGCGAATGTTTTTCGGAGTCATTTCCGCTATCTCGTCTTCAACAATAAAGTCCAAGGCCTCTTCCAGGCTCATATTTATCGGGGGAGTTAGCTTGGTGGCTATGTCTGACGATGAGGACCTCATGTTTGACAACTTCTTTTCCTTGCAAACGTTAACTACAAGGTCGTTGTCGCGGGCATGTACCCCCACAATCATACCTTCGTAGATAGATATAGCGGCTTCAACGAATGTCATTCCCCTTTGTTGGGCGTTGCTAAGACCAAAGGTGCTTGTAACTCCGGTTTCGGCGGCCACCAGTGCCCCGGAGCGCGTGGACTCTACCTTGCCGCGTAGCGGTTCGTATCCGGTGAATATACTGTTCATCTGTCCATTGCCGCGAGTTGCCTTCAGGAAGAAACTGCGGAAACCTATGAGCCCCCTGGTTGGAATACTGAAGTCCAGACGTAGGCGTCCACGACCATCACTGTGCATATTCGTCATATGTGCCAGTCTGGATGAGAGGTTTTCAACCATGGCTCCCATACTCTCCTCGCCCACATCCAAGTCAAGAATTTCGTATGGTTCCACTTTCTGCCCGTTCTCGATATGTACAATCGCCTCTGGTTTGGAGACTTGAAACTCGTACCCCTCACGGCGCATAGTCTCAATCAGAATAGACAGGTGCAGTTCACCACGTCCAGATACTAGGAAAGTCTCGGCGCTGTCAGTGTCTTCCACACGCAGACCCACATTGGTCTGCAGTTCAGAGTAGAGACGCGCTCTGATCTGCCGCGATGTCACAAACCGTCCATCCTGACCGGCAAAGGGTGAGGTGTTAACTCCAAACGTCATTTGGATGGTCGGCTGACCAATATCAATACCCGGCAGAGGCTCTAGGTTATCTACCGAGGTAAGAGTATTTCCGATAGCCACATTTTCAAGACCGGACAGGGCAACAATTTCTCCGGCCTCAGCATCTGCCACTTCACTGCGCTGGATGCCCTCATATACAAATAGCTTGGTCACTTTGTGGAAAGTCGTATCGTTGTCCGCTGAGATGCAGGACACTGAATCCCCAACCGACACTTTTCCGCGAGCTATACGACCAACGACAATTTGTCCAATGTGGCTGTCATAGTCAAGGGCTGTAGCCAGCAGTTGGAATCCACCATTAACGTCGGCTACTGGCGGCGGGATGTGTTTTAGAATGGCATCGAACAGAGGCTCAATGTTCTCATGCGGGTCATTCAGGTCGGCTATGGCATAGCCGGTTTTGGCATCTGAATATAGTATTGGAAAGTCAAGTTGGTCAGAATCCACAGCCAGTTCTAAGAAGAGGTCCTGTACTAAGATGGATACCTCTTCTGGTCGAGCGAATGGTCGGTCTATCTTGTTGATTACTACGATGGGTTTGATGTGCCTCTGTAGGGCATGCTGTAGCACGAACCTAGTCTGTGGCATTGGTCCGTCCAATGAGTCGATGACCAGCAAACAACCGTCTGCCATGTTCAGGACTCGCTCTACCTCGCCGCTGAAATCGGCATGACCTGGCGTGTCGATGATGTTGATTCTGACATCTTTGTACGAAATGGCCGTATTCTTGGCCAGGATGGTTATGCCTCTCTCCCGTTCCAGATCATTGTTGTCCATGATAAGCTCACCGACTGGCTGGTTACGGCGGAAGACATGGCTCTGCTTGAGCATGGCATCCAGGAGTGTGGTCTTGCCATGATCTACATGAGCAATTATTGCGATGTTTCTAATATCA
>CAUZMC010000004.1:0-61432 GCA_963580875.1 Dehalococcoidia bacterium | reverse complement strand
CACGATCCTGAAGTGTTACTGTTAGATGAACCACTCAACGGCACCGATCCTCGCCAGCGCATTGAGTTCCAAAATCTCATGCGGAAACTTGCCAGCGAGGGACGTACCATATTGATCTCTTCACACATCTTAGAAGAAGTGGAGCTGCTGGCTGGAAGCATACTGTTGATAGTCGGCGGCAAGCTGGCAGCGTCCGGAGATTTCCGCGCCATACGCGCCAAGTTGGACGAGAGACCCTACAAAGTGCGCATAGTCTGCAGCGACTCACGAGCGATGGCCGCTGCTCTGGTGCGTTTGGAGGCCGTTGACTCTGTATCCTTAGACGCCGAGGGTGCCGTGGAAATGATAACTCGCAACTTATCCGATCTTCAGCGATCTGTCCCGAGACTGGCCCAAGAGCAACACATACGTCTCTTGCGCGTAGAGCCATTAGACGAATCTCTTGAGAGCGTTTTCAGCTATCTGGTGGAGCGCTAAGATGTTGGTACTGCTCAAAATTTCGGTGCGCCAACTGACCAGCCGTTCTAAGCTCATACTCATCCTGCTAATGGCGCTATTGCCGATAGGGATGGCCGCTCTCGTTTCAGTCACATTAAACGAAGATTCCACCTCAAACGGAGAGTTCATCAGCACACTGTTGGATGGCCTTCTCATAGCAGGGATACTGCCGATTGTGACCATGGTATTGGCCACCGCGTCCTTTGGAAACGAGCTTGAAGACCGCACATTGAGTTATATTGTAATGAAGCCGATATCTCGCTGGCTTATCGTACTACCCAAGTTGATGGCATCAATCATTGTCGGCGGACTTGTATTGATAGCCAGTGGAGTTGTGGCAACGCTATTAGGGGCCAGCAGCTTTGGAGCAGTGTTGCTGGTATTAGACGATAACTTTCAAGCAGCGATAGCCGTTGGACTGGCTCTATTTGCAGGAGTGATCACATATGCAGCCATTTTCACTTGGGCTGGCCTAGTTAGCACCCGTGCCATCGCCTTCGCACTCGTCTACGTTTTCCTTTGGGAGGGACTAATCAGCAGCTTTCTAGGAGGAGTACGTTACCTCAGCGTGCGAGGCTACACCCTATCCATACTGCATGGATTAGACAGCAAAAGTTTCGAGCCTCTGGGAGAAAGAGTCATCGAGTTTCCAGCCGGGCTGGTGGGCGCAGCCGTAACAACTACAGTGTTCTTCTTATTGACTGTGCGCCGTCTACGCCGTATGGACATCCCATAACTCTCTCCACGTTGTTCACCCCAGATTTAATCTGCTACAATTTCAACCAAGGATTTTCCGGATGAACAAGCATGCCATCTAAATCACGTGTAGAAATAACATACTGCACCCAGTGCCACTGGATGCTCAGGGCGACCTGGGTAGCTCAGGAATTGCTCAATACCTTCCAGATGGAGATAGGAGAGATAGCTCTCATACCATCCAGCGGTGGCATATTCGAGGTGAGAGCCAATGGCAATATGGTGTGGTCGCTCAAGGAAGAGGGGCGGTTCCCGGAACCAAAAGAGCTCAAACAGCGTGTCCGCGATGAAGTGGCTCCAGGTCGGTCATTGGGCCACGCTGATAAATAGACAGGCTGAAGCTGGTCACGCACCGCAAATAGGCTACAGATTCATAAAGCAACATCACATCTCCGGGCGGCGAAGATGCCAATCTGTAGACTCCTGATACGCTTGGGCCACACGCAACAAAAGACTCTCTGAGAAGGGTTTCCCAACCAGTTGTAGCCCAACTGGTAGCCCACCTTCAGTAAACCCGCATGGCACCGATATTGCCGGCAACCCCACCGTACTGAAGACTCGCGTGATACGCAACAGTGCCTCCCTGATTGGGACATCCTGACCATGTATGACTGCCCGCTCTTGATCTATCTCAGGCGCGGCAATGGCAGTAGTGGGCGTAGCCAGTATATCCACTTCTTCCAGTGTTTCCAACAACAACCCTTTGAGCTTGGCACGCACCTGCTGCGCGTGGAGATATGCCTCAGCAGGTATGAATAGCCCACTCTCAATGCGGCGGCGTATAACAGGGTCAAAGTGTTGGCCCTTGTTGAGCACACGCGAGCGATAGATTATGCCTGCTTCAGAAGTCTGTACGACGCTACCAGCAGAGTTGATCAGTCCCAAGTCTGGTGTAGAAAGCTCACGAATATACGACCCCAAAGACTCCATATGCACCATCGCCGCACGAAATGCCTTCTCTACATCAGAATCCATCACATCCCAGATGAAGTCCGATGGCACACCTATGCGTATTTTCTGAATGCCGCGGTCCATCCCTTCTAAATAGTTCTGCGGTTGCATTTTAACTGAGTCAGGGTCGCGAGAGTCATAGCCTGCCAGCATATTCAAGGCTAAGGCCGCATCACGCACAGTTCTAGTCATGGGGCCAACATGGTCCATAGACCATGCTAGCGGAGTAACACCATATCTGCTGATGAGACCAAAGGTTGGTTTGAGACCTGTAATGCCGCACAGCGCAGCAGGCACTCGCACCGAGCCGCCGGTGTCAGTTCCAATGGCAATCGGTACCTGTCCGCTAGCCACCGCCACACCTGGCCCACTGCTGGAGCCACCGGCCATCCGCGTTAAGTCCCACGGATTGCGAGCAGGGCCGTAGTGTAGGTTGAGACTTGTACCATCGAAGGCGAACTCCGTCATATGGAGTTTACCAATAAAGTAGGCACCTGCGGCTTTCATTCGTGAAGCCACCGCCGAGTCCTCTGTGGGAACAAAAGCACCATCTATCGCCGAGCCTGACGTGGTGCGAATGCCCTTTGTCCAAAACAAATCCTTAAGACCAATGGGAATACCGTGGAACGGCCCCTTATAGCCATCCCGTAGAATCTCTTTCTCAGTTTCTCTGGCAGCCTGCATGGCATATTCATCCACGCGGGTGATAAAGGCGTTTAGCTGGGGTTCCAAAGCATTGATTCTACTAAGAAAAGCCTCCGCCACATCCACTGGGGAAACGTCACCGCTCTCAATACTGTGCCCCAACTGCGACACGGAAAGTTGAGTCAGATCCTCGTTTGGCATGTCTATCCCATTGCAACTGTATCAGTAGGAATGGAATTTGAGCCAGGCTGGATGCCGACAGTGTCCACGTGGTCAAGCAATTTCATGCGCTGGACCATGGTCTTCACCTCCGGAAATAGCTCCTCAAGATGAGGCATGTCCATTTCAAACCCCTGCTGTTTGGCCATGGTTATGAACACCTCGTATGTCAGATCCGGTCTTTCGGCCATTTTATCTTGCCATGTTCATAGGGCTAAATCTAAGATTACGCCAGAGCCTGTTCAATTATATTTACGTAGTCGCCTTCCGTCTCCATAAAATGCTCCTGCACCTGACGCATAGACCATTCACCATCTGGAGCTTTATCCAGATCTTCATCTGAAAGACCAACCAGCAACCCCTCTAACTGCCCGCGTGCCTCCTGCAGTCTCCCCATAATAAGCTGAGCTTCAGTTGTGACAATGTCAAGGGCACGAAGAGTCTTCAACTCATGCACAGTATGTTCAACCTCATGATTCATTAATAGAACATAGTCCGAATTGGCATCTGCCGACCCCATGGCCCCACATCCACCATGCGGTTCTCAGGCACCTTTGCAATCCTGGCATTAAGGTCATCATGCTTTGCCCGCATCACCTTCAAGATATCTGCAACAGATGACATTATTCACACCTTAAGTAATTGAACGGACAATATAGACACTCAGTGATTATCGCGCACATTGTAGGCAAATCAGTGCTGTAACGCAACCCAACTCTCCCCACACACGTATATACCAGAAAGATCGTTCCCGCATTATGATACAATCTGCGCATAAAGAATCATGATCGTACATTCTAAGAATGAACTACTGGAAGTGAATTATGACAGGGAGGAATCCGTGCGCCGCACGGAGCATTCGTTCTCACCCTCCTTGGTTACGACAAGGTCCACAACTACGACGGTTCTATGGGAGAGTGGGCCAATCATGACCAAACGCCCCTGGTGCTGGAGACAGAGGACTAAGCCGTCGGCCCGCATGATGAAGCGGCTAAATCACACTCATGGTAATGCCACGGCATTACCAACAACCTATCCAATCTAAAGGAGACCAACATAATGGCGATATTTCTTCGTGAGGAAGACATAGTCCGTCTTCTCCCAATCAATAAAGCAATAGAAATGGTTGAGCAAGGATTCAAGGAGCAGGGCAACGGAACAGGCGTCAATCTGCCTCGGGAACGTGCACAGGCAGGAAGCATTGGTGTGACCATGATGGTAGCGGCTCTTGGCGAGCGCGGAGTCGCTGGCTTCAAAACAATGGGTGCAGGAAAGCCCCTGGTTTTGCTATACGGAGGTGAACCTAGACAGTTGCTGGCAGTTATGGAGGCAGGTTCATTGGGGCAAATCCGCACCGGAGCCGCCAGCGGTGTTGCCACCAAGTACATGGCCCGCGAGAATGCATCATCAGTCGGCATAATTGGCACTGGAAACCAAGCCATAACACAGCTTTCAGCCGTATGTGCAGTCCGGCCAATCAGGACCATCAAGGCGTACAGTCGTACTCAAGAGCGCCGCGAGGAATTCTGTCGTACAATGAGCGACTCTCTGGGCATAGAAGTGTTGCCTGTTTCATCGGGGCAGGAAGCGGTACAAGGTACTGACATCGCCATAGCCATCACCAATGTTAGGACACTTGAGCCTGTTATACTCGGCGACTGGCTTGAGCCAGGTATGCACATCAATGCTGCCGGTGCCAACTCTCTAGCCCGTCGTGAACTCGATGACGCAGCTGTAACGCGTTGCTCTATTATAGTTGCCGACGCGGTAGACCAGGCCAAAATAGAGTGTGCTGACCTTGTAATGCCAGCAGATTCCGGACTGCTAATTTGGGATACCGTGCTGGAGTTGGGTCAAGTTGTGACCGGCAAGACATCAGGACGAACATTCACCAAGGATATCACGCTGTTTGAATCACAGGGAATAGCACTCGAAGACGTGGCTGTTGCGGCCCATATATTCGAGCGTGCCAAAGCCGAAGGCGCAGGCGAAACCCTTCCGTTCTAGTAATTAGTCAAAAGTTCGGAGAGTCACCTCTCCTGCTGCAAGGGCCTGAATTGAGCCGTCGGCAAGACGCAGAACTAGGCCTCCATCATCATCCACGCCCTGTGCATACCCCTCATACACCTGATCTCCCCAGGCGACCCTCACTTTATGCCCAATGGTATCAAGCAGCGACGCCCACTCCTCACGGACAGAGCCTCCTTGCTTAATGAACAGGTAAAGCTCTTCCATTTCCTCCATGATTGCCCCCAAAAGCTGCACACGCTGAATCGGATACCCCAATTCTCTTTGAATACTGGTGGCTGTATCTTTTATATCTGGGTACTCTCCGGGGTCAAAGTTAACGTTAACCCCCATGCCAATTATTGAAAAATTATCCGTGCCCTCCAGGGCCAGAGAGCTTTCCACCAAGATTCCTGCTATCTTCATTCCACTAATGCGTACATCGTTAGGCCACTTGATTGTGACATTGGTTTTGTCCGGGATAGTACGGCGTATGGCTCTGACTAAGGCTAGCGATGCCATCATGGTCAGTTGGGAAGCGTAATATGGGCCTGGGCGTAAGAGCAGAGATAGATATATATTCCCGCCTGGTGGAGAAACCCACGTCCTCTGAAAGCGCCCACGACCAACTGTCTGCTCTTCAGCCACAACCAGTGTTCCTTCCGGAGCGTTGTCATAGGCCGCCTTCCTCGCGTCGTCCATAGTGGATTCCGTTGTGTGTAAATAGACAATCAAGGAGCCCAAGATGGATGTTGAAAGACAGCGCTTGATAGATTCTTCGTCTAAATGATCTGAAAACATTTTTTCGTAAGAGGTCATTGTTGATAGGCAGGCCTGTAAGCCGAGTCCTGTATCCCAGCATAGCCGGGATGATGATCATCTATCTGGGACTCCGATTGCTCGAAGCCTCTAGCAGCCAACCCGGGGACGGGATGGGCACCCATTGTCCCCCTATTTAGCCTTGCTCCGGGTGGGGTTTGCCCTGCCTCCAATGTCGCCATAGGAGCGGTGAGCTCTTACCTCACCATTTCGCCCTTACCTCGATAAATCGAGGCGGTATTGTTTCTGTGGCACTTTCCGTCGGGTTACCCCGCCTGGCCGTTAGCCAGCACCCTGCCCTATGGAGCTCGGACTTTCCTCCCCGACAATGTCAGGGCGATCACCCGGCCTACCTATCAACTGCATTTCAGTTTAGCACCAGCAATAGCTGGTGGTCAAAGAAGAGCGCTAAACACTAAGCCTGTTCCTCTGTATGGAAAATAAGTTCCACCTCATCATCGCCAACAGAAACGCGAGAGACCAACGCTCTCAAAACATGCCTCGCGGTGTCCGTATCCAGGGAATCCCATCTCTGCAGCAAAGAGGACGAATCTCCGCTGGACATAACCTCCAACAACGAGCCTTCATGCAAAACTCTACCTGCAAGAGTATCTCTCTCAGCATCCACATCTTCCAACGTGGATCGGAGTCGTTCCAGAGAGCTAACTCCTGCAGCGGCGCTTTCAAAGGCTCGCAGGAACTGCGCATTAAGGCGTTCAACATTCTTCTCAGCATCATTGGAGCGTCGGGACAATGCCTCAGACAAATGTAGTTTCGCATCTCCAGACTCTAACGCTTCTTTAGCATGAGAGAGCACCATTTTTTCCAAAATATCGGATCGCCAGGTATGATAAGAACACATCCCCTGGTTGGTTCTAGACTGGCACTGATAGTAGCGATACTGCCCCACTGTCCTAGAGCCATCCTTGCGACTCCATCCCTGACGGCGACTAACACCAATCATACGATTCCCACAGGAAGCGCAATATACAAATGTTGACAAAAGAAACGGCTCGCTTGCATGCATCACGCGAGGAGTCCTTCCATGCGCCATTTTCTCCTGAGTTACGTTGAACTCATCGGAGTCAATAATTGCCTCGTGACTGCGCGGAACCCTCATGCCAAAACGTATGTATGTACCCAGATAAGAGCGGTTACGCAGAATATCTCTTACCGTAACTATGCTCCAACCACGTCCGCTTCTGGTTGGTGTCTCCTTCTCATTTAGATAGTGAACTATGCGCCGCATACCAATATTTTCATTTGTGTACAAATTGAATATGAGCCGAACAATGGCACCTTCGCCAGGTACAATCTCCAATTTCCCTTTGGATCCAATCTTGTATCCAAAGGGAGGTTTGCCAAGCCCCTCTCCACGAATGGCTTTGGCTTTCATAGCTTCCTTGATGCGCTCTCCCCTGTCACTGCCACTCTTAGTACTATGCCAATATTTAAGAGCTTGCTGTAGTGGATCTGGCAGCTCTTCGTCATTGCAAATAACTTTGGCTCCTTGGGCATCCAATTCCAGAACACGGCGCACGAAGGATTCCAGAGTATTCCCAAGGTGTTGAGAGCCTGCAATGATAACAAGGAATTCAGAGTCAGATTGCCTTAGGTAAGCCAGCATATCTCGATATCGAGGGTGCTCGCCGTCATCCAAATCATAGTCGACAAATGTCTCTACTGGCTGGTGTATATGCCTCTGACAATAGGTGGAAAAGGCCTGTAGTTGCCCCGAAAGCACATCATCCACATCTGCTCTATCACGGACGGAAAAGTAACCTATAGCCTTCATAGGTAATCAGCGTACGTACAATATCCGGCTGCAACTGGGACATTGCACAAGATTTACACCGTTACGAGCCGATTGCACCACTTTTACAGGCAGAGAAATGCGACATCCCTGGCACGTGCCTCTTTCGACTATTGCCACTGCCCGTCCCTGGCGAATAGCACGAATGGAGTCGTATAGTCTCAAATCCGCTGCATCCACGAGTGCAGACATCACTTTACGTTTCTCCCCCAGAACAGCCGAGTCCTCTTGCAGATGTGTTTTCTCTCCCAGAAGTTGTTCATGCTCTTTTCGTCGTGACGTCAGAATCTCATTAAGGGCACTCTTAAGACTACCAAGTCGCTCTTCTGTTTCCTCTGTGGCCGCCAGGGCAAGGAGCAAGTTATCCTCTTCCTGTTTCTGTTGTTCTCGAATGAGGCCCAACGCTAATTGCATATCTTTCAACTCCCGTGGCTTGCGCACAGTACCACCGTAGAGTGTAATTTCCAACTGATCTCCCTTTTCACGAAAGGATTCTGTCGTGAGTTCCAGGTCTTTGCGTTCTGTCTCCTGTTTTATCAACTTAGCCTGAGCCTCGCTCACGACGAGTTGAGTTCGCAGCAACAGTTGGTTATCAGCCAATGTCTCATCAATAGTAGAAATGGATTTATTATATCCTTCGATTTCCACATCGACAATTAAAATATCGTAAAGCTGATGTACAACTGTCATTGTAGGCACCACATAGTCGTCATTGTAGTAAGTAAAAGCTATCGTTGTCAACAAAAATTGACAATTTTAATCAACCGAGCCATTCAATCTCACTATCCAAGGCAACTGGTCTAATCAGTAACACTTCGTTGCCATCTGGTAACCATAGATAACAACGAAACTGTCAACACAAGTCCCGCACCAAACATGAAGGCCGATTCTGTGCCCGATGAGTCGGCTAGCATTCCCCCTATAGCTGGAGCTAACGCAGAAACGACAACCGCCGAGCCAAATACAAGAGAAACTGTTGTGGCCTGTGCTCCGACTGCTACCAGGTCCATCGCCGAAGCAAGCAGAATAGACATCAACGGAAACAGGAACGCACCCATGCCAAGAACAACCATTCCAAACATCCAACCCGATGGAGCAATGCTGAGTCCAATGAACGACAGTCCCAACAGTGCCAAACTCGGAGACAAAATAAGTTTTCGCCCTAAACGGTCAGAGGCAAGGCCTATCAACGGCTGGGACACAATCCCTCCTACCTGTGCCAAGGACAGATACATACCTATTGTGACACTGGAAGCGCCCAAATCTTCATTCAGGTAAATTGGCAAAAATGTCAGAATAGTGCTCTGCCCACCGGCAAATCCCGCCGCAAATATGAGAACCAACAGGAGTTTGCCGTTGCGTAGAAGGGTTGAGACAGAGCCAATATACTGACTAATACTCGCTCCAGAAGCCTCACCTGTTGGAATATTACGTAGCAGAGCCCAAATCGCTATTCCCGAAACCAGACCAGGGACCATGCTTCCTTGAAGTATCAGGCGCCAGCTCACAATCGCTAAAAGCGATCCCACCAATACCGGTCCCAAGGTCTCACCAATACTCCCACCGGTACCGTGAAGAGAGATAGCGAACCCTCTACGAGAAGCGAATTCTCTGGAAAGGGACGAAATCGCAGCTGGGTGCCAAAAAGATATTGCCACGCTGAGTAGAGATGCAGCTACCACCGCCATCCAAAAATTCGTTGCGAAACCCAACGCAACAGCAAAGAAAGACACAACTATAATTGTACATCCAAGAATCTCAGCACGCCGCTTAGCGAATCTGTCACCGAGAAAGCCAGCAGGAACATTTGCAAGACCTCCAGCGATTCCGCGGAATGTAGATAGTGTACCTATCTGCATATTGCTAAGCCCAAGGCCCGTTTTGATCTCAGGAAGCAGAATGAAGAAGGTAGCATTAAACATGTGCTTTAGACCATGCCCGGCAACCGACACAATCAACAGAATGAGACGTTGGCGTTTGGTTATTAGTTCAAGCTCTGAATTAGTCATTCTCTATCCTGTTCTTGCATACATCTCCTTCTCGGTTGGCTCATATTCCCAACACGGCAAACGAACAACCTTACAACCCCGCCAGCGCAGGCCTAGTAGCTCACGCAATCATACTATTGCACCTTCAGCACTGAGGTAGTAAAACATGAATCTCAGTGGAGGTGACATAATCATGACTTGCATCAGTATATACATAAAACATATGTGAGTATAATGAGTATAAGGAACTAAAGAGAAGAACATGCTGGACTCCATATTTGATATATCGGTAGCATTTGCCTTTGGCGCTGGCATGGTAGCTGCCTTCAACCCCTGTGGCGCTGCCATGCTTCCGGCGTATATAGGATATCAATTAAGCGGAAACGCCGAGACCACCAACCCATTGGCGGCGGTGCTGCGTGGCTTCTACCTAGGTGGAGTGGTCACCTCAGGGTTTGTTATCCTGTCGCTAATCGTTGGATCAATCATCACCGTCGGTGGAGACGCAATCTTCAACATAGTCCCGTTCGCAGGACTAGGAGTTGGCATAACCATCGCGATCCTTGGCTTCTGGCTACTCATAAGCGGAAGGCACATGGGCATCTGGGTAGCCTCACGGGTTAGCTCAAGCAATGACCGTGGCATAAAGGGAGTGTTCCTTTTTGGCATGGCCTATGCCATATGTTCGCTAGGTTGTGCCTTCCCGGTATTCTTAGCGGCGGTTGGAATACTGGCCGGACAACGCCTTGGAGACCTAGACTTATTGTCATCTCTAATAAGGTTCGCCAGCTATGGACTTGGCATGGGAATGGTTCTCACAGGTGTCACTCTAGCAGTAGTCTTCTTCAGGGAAACGGTCTCACAGATACTCCGTCGCGTGTTCCCATATGTTGACGTTGTAGGCAATCTAGCCCTAATTGGTGCTGGAAGCTACCTCGTCTGGTACTGGACTCTCGGCGATGGTGGAGAACTCTTAACATCTAGGATGGAAAAGCTACTCTAAAGCCTTTCTACCCACCACTGTTATCTTACTGGCTAATACCAACATATGTTAATATTTTTACATTGCAAATAAACATAGGAGATTGAACATTGGAACATTTTATTAAAGTTGCTGTTACCACAGATTTACCGATCGGTGAGCTTATGCTTGTGGAGGTGGAGGACGAACGCATTATGCTAGCCAATATAGGAGGTCAGTTCTACGCCGTACCAGACGAATGTACCCATGCGGGATGCTCACTGTCAGATGGGACACTGGATGGCAAGTTAATCGAGTGCCCCTGTCATGGCAGCCAGTTCGATGTGAGAACAGGCGAAGTAGTAAGTGCTCCCGCCTATGAGCCGTTGACGATATACTCAGTCAAGGTAGAAGGATCAGATATACTGGTTGGCCCTAGTAGCGAAAAATAAGGCTACAGCACAACCTGAATTACATCTCTGGAGCTTTATAAGCTATCTCTACCGCTGTGTGTATACCACCGCGTGTCTTGTAGTCCAGGGTTAGAGCCATGCTACGGGGCTGGCAAACCGCCGCTAAGTCTTGAAGTATCCGATTGGCAACGTGCTCTTGGACTATTCCCACCTGCCTATACGATAGCAAGTAATATTTGAAGGATTTAAGTTCAAGGAGCTTCATGTTTGGCACGTAGCGAATAACAACCGTGCCGAAATCTGGAAGTCCTGTCCAGGGACACACTGCAGTGAACTCATCGCTATCTATTATTATCTCGCATTCTTGTTCTGGATATTCATACTCAAAGGTCAGGAGACACCCCGCATCTATAGTGTTCTCTTCCTGCATCTCAAAACCGTGCTCCAGGCTAGTGTACGCTTCCTGAAGATTTTCTGATTTAACCATGATCGGCCTCCCACAAGGATATCCTGATAAGAATAGTATAAATTGTGTAGCTTACCGGACGACCTTTTGTCTATATATTAGCCTACTTGCCCATCTCACCTACCTGGTACATTGCAGCGACAGCCATAGCAAGTCCAGCCGTCTCGCCTCTGAGTATGCGCTGTCCCAGACTCACCAACACCACTCCGGCATCACGAGCCTCCTCAACTTCCTCGTGGTCAAAGCCGCCTTCCGGTCCCACAAAAAAACTGAGCCCACTTTCCTTAATCTCATCCATATTCTCAACGAGAGTTTCTCTGAAGCCCCTCTCCGTTTCTCCCTCCCAAGCCATGAGACGCAGGCCAGAAGCCACTGTTATGGTTTCGCTCAAAGAGGCAGTGGAACCCAATATAGGTATACAGGCTCGTCCAGACTGTTCTGATGCCTCGGTGAGTATACTGTACCATCGTGAATGTCTGCCGTCAGCCCACTCCTTCGACGCCCTTGGTATGCTTCGCCGGCACAACACCGGAACAAAATTAGAAATACCTATCTCTGTACCTTTTTGGAGAACCATCTCAAATTTGTCACCTTTTAGAACCCCCTGGTAGAGATTCAACGTTACACCAGGATCACCAAGGCCCTTCCGTTCCTCAATCACATCACCTTCCAAACTAGAGGAAGATATGCTACGGAGTGTAACAACATATTCACTACCAGAGTCGTCCATTAAGACAATGTTGTCTCCTGGCTGTAGTCGAAGCACCCGAGCCGCCTGACGGGCTACCTGACCATTCACAGTGGCCTGGCCTTCGTGAATACACTGAGGAGCTACGAAGAACCGATGCATTTCCTGTCCCCTAGTTCTTAACTCCCACCAAGACAGCCCAATCACCCTCACGATCCATCCGAAGAAGGGTACATCCCTCCATCGCCAAGCTTCTCTCAACCTCTCCCACCCGCTCTGCCAGAATACCTGAAAGCACGAGGTTCCCCTGTGGTGCAAGCTGGGCTACCAAAGTCGGCGCTATGCTCAAGATGACCTTGGTATAGAGGTTAGCCACAACCAGATCAAACTCATTCTCAATATTATCTTCAGGAGATATGGTGCGGCGTTGCAGCTTGACCACACGCTGAAGACCATTGATTTTAACATTGGCCCGCGTAGCCTTAATCGCGTCCTGGTCTATATCCAAAGCCAAAACGTGCGCTGCTCCCAGCTTGGCCGCCGCAATACTCAGGATACCAGACCCTGTTCCAACGTCCATCACGTTCATCCCTGGTGTCACCAATTTCTCTAATTCTGTGAGGCACATGTGCGTAGTGGGATGGTGCCCCGTGCCGAATGCCATTCCTGGGTCCATGCCAATGACAACTTCTTCTGGCTTGGACTCATACTCCAACCACGACGGACAAATGACAATCCGTCCCATATGCAAAATAGTGAAATGGCTCTTCCACAACTCTATCCACTCACCTTCTTCCATCTCACGTTCCTCCAGGGGAGAAAGGGAGCAGAGGCGTGAGATCAGATCCACAGCTATGACGATTTTCTCCTTACGGGACGCTGTCGTGCGATTAACAGGGAGATAGGAACGGAGGATGGCTATGGCATCTTCCGGTTGTGTTTCACCTTCATCCGGATTATAGCCACCCAACACCTCCACTGCCACGCCTCCATAGCCATAGCGCTGAAAGATCACAGAGAGAGGCTCAACGTACTCCGTGGGTGTCTGAAGACTTAGCTCAAGCCATTTCATATTTTTAGTACTAGTTTCATTTTACGTTACAGATTATCGAAGTTACAACAAATCTTAAAGGTCCCTAGACGCGTGTCAAGAATCTTTACACAGAGCGTCTTTGATCTTGTTTAGCCAGCCCTTATCGTCCTTGGAACCATTACTCATAGTCTCCGCCAGCTTGGTAAACAGTTGTCGCTGATGTTCATCCAACTGCCTTGGTGTAACTACATTCACAACAACCAGATGGTCGCCACGCCTCCCCTTAGCGGAATAAGGGACACCCTTACCCTTTATGCGAAACTCAGTACCAGATTGAGTGCCTTCAGGGATGCGTATTGTCTCTGGACCATTCAAAGTGGGCACCTCAAGTTCGTCTCCAAGCGCAGCCTGTACAAAATTTATTGGAAACTCAAGCAATATATCATGGTCTTTGCGAAAAAAGATATCGTGAGGCTTCACCTGAAGTTCAATGTACAAATCACCAGGCATGCCACCGTTACTCCCGGCATCACCTTCTCTCATCAGCCTAACCTGCATGCCGTCCTCAACTCCCGGAGGAATATCCACGCGGATCTTACGGTTTCGCCGTTCGCGGGCAGCCCCGCGGCAATGAGAACATGGGTTGGTTATAATGCTCCCATTTCCGTTGCAATGAGTACATGGGCCCACTTGAGTGAACTGACCAAAGATACTGCGTTGTACTCTTTTAACCTGGCCAACGCCGTTACAGTGAGAACACTGAGTGGAATTACTACCGGGTTCTGCACCGACACCTTTACAGATACTGCATGGCTCTACACGCTCCACATCCATCTCTTTATCCACTCCAAACACGGATTCTTCAAATGATATAGAGGTTGCAGTATGTATGTCGCGTCCGTTCTGGGAGGCCTTATGAGCGCGCGTACCAAAGCCTCCAAAGAAGGCATCGAAGACATCACCAAAGCCTCCAAAGTTTTCAGGCCCCTCAAATCCCTGACCCGACCCGCGTGCACCTCCACCTCCCATGTGGCCAAAACGGTCATACTGTGCTCTTTTTTGAGGATCGCTGAGAACCTGATAAGCAGAGTTAATCTCTTTGAATTTCTCCTGTGCTTTAAGATCTTTGTTCCTGTCCGGATGGTTCTCCAAAGCCAAACGACGAAACTTAGCTCTCACATCATCCTGAGAAGCATCTCGAGGAACACCAAGAACCTGATAGTAATCTCTCTCGTTGGTCATATTCTACATTCATCCATACAGTGCACCAAATTACATTATATTCCAGGCCGTGACTAGGACACAACTCTAATGTTGTCGGATATTATCCTTACTGAAACCACGCTGATAATCACAACTGAGAACAGTATAACCTATCCCTACTGTTCTCAGTATGGACATAATCTTATCTAACAGGCCTCTTTGAGCTTTTACAGCAAAGCCAGTAGTGCTAATATTGCAACGCATACACTAAAACAACTGAGGAGCAAAACAATGCTTGGCCCATTGGATGGAATCGTTGTACTTGACCTTACTCACGTACTCGCTGGACCATTTGCGACTATGGTACTGTCGGATATGGGAGCACAGGTCATAAAAATTGAGCAACCTGAAATTGGAGATCGGGCACGCGCCAGTGGCCCATTTATAGATGGCGAAAGCTCCTATTTTATGAGCATCAACAGGGGTAAACTTGGCATTACCCTTGACCTTTCCAATGCCAGAGGCAAGGAGACTTTCCTGCAAATGGTGGCTAAAGCCGATGTCGTCATAGAGAACCTAGTACCAGGAGCCATGAAAAGGCTTGGTCTGGATTACCCAGTCATAAAGCAACACAACTCCGCTATTATTTATGCCGCTATATCTGGGTTTGGACAAAACGGTCCATACTCCACAAAAGCGGCCTTAGACGTAATCGTCCAGGGAATGGCAGGAGTCTTGAGCATAACCGGGGAGCCAGATGGCCCGCCCATACGCCCAGGCGTCTCTCAGGGCGACATCACGGCCGGTCTCTTCTCTATCATAGGCATTCTGGCTGCCCTGCAAGAGCGCAATCGTAGTGGACTCGGTCAAATGGTAGATATAAGTATGCTGGACTGTCAGGTAGCCATTCTGGAAAACGCCTTCACTAGATACTTCACCACGGGAGATGTCCCAAAACCCCTAGGCACAAGGCATCCAGTTACAGCTCCTTTTCAGGCATTTCAGACTAGCGATGGTTACATTACCATAGCCCTTGCCGACGGGCGTAAGGAGAAATGGCCTCTATTGTGCTCGGCCCTTGACCTCATTGAGCTCATAGATGACTCCCGCTTTAATGATGGCTGGGTACGCAGTCAGCAATGGGATATTCTGGAGCCGATACTCGCAGAGGCCATAAGAAAGAAAACCAGCCAGCAGTGGTTGACAGAGCTGGAAGCCCTAGCTATTCCGTGCGGACCTGTGAACACCATCGAAGAGGCTTCACGTAACCCTCAGATACATTATCGTGGAATGATCAAAGATATACCTCATCCACGTCTTGGCAAGGTGAAGATGGTAGACACCCCAGTGAAGTTATCCAGAACACCAGGGGGAGCCAAGCGTCCTTCTCCAGACCTTGGAGAACATACAGCCCAAGTACTGAAGGATATGCTTGGCTTGAATGAAAATGAGATCGTTGCCCTAAGGGAAAATATGGCTATCTAAATTACCGTCGCTAGGAATAGTGAAAAGTGTAAGATAAGACTTACCTAAACCGTCAAACAGCTACATGCCAACAAACAACTCCTCAGCATTCTGAAGGTCTTTAGGCGAGTTGACGTCCACCGTCACAATGGGATTGTCCACCTCAAGGCGGTGAGTATTCTCACTATAGCGGCTGATAACCTCCCTCAAACCCTGTCCCTCTTCGGTGATAGCTAGAAGATCAGGTAGCAGACTTGAAGAAAATATGATGGGATGGCCTCTGTGGCCGTCATACACTGGGCAGGTAATCAGAGCGTCATACTCCAAATAAGCTTTGATGACCGACTCCACAATCTGAGCAGGCCGTGGCTGATCTACTGCAAGGATTAGGATTCCTTGAGCTGACATGGAAATATTCCGTAAGCCAACCTTTATTGAGGTGGCTTTACCTTGTTTATAGTCCGAGTTGGCCACAGCCGTCACTCCAGACATTCCCTTCACCGGCGCTTCCACCTCTTCTCCACGATGGCCTACGACCATCACCACCTCGGCGACTCCAGCCATCTGAAGAGACTTAACCTGATACTCAACCAATGTCGAGCCCAGCCATGGCAAAAGTGCCTTGAGTCGACCCATGCGAGTGGATTCCCCAGCAGCCAAGAGGATAGCGGATATACCGTCCATCACCTGCGTATTATGCTGGGACCCCGACTTTTTGGGCTATCTTCTGGAGGTACCTGTCCTCCATGGTCAGTGTCTTACCGGGACGTCCCTCACGGAAAGCCACAATCTCTGCAACAATGCTCAGCGCAATCTCCTCCGGTGTCTTGGCTCCAATGTCCAGACCAATAGGCGCATGAACAGCCCGGAGCCTCTCCATGGGAATGCCATGCTGAAGAAGCTCCTCGTAAATCAAAACGGTCTTACGTCGGCTACCAACCAAACCCACATAGCCAGCGGGGCTACGGACAGCAGCTTCTAAGGCTCGATCGTCTTCACGATGCCCCCTGGTGGCCACAATCACCGCGCTATTGGGGCGAATATCCAGTTGAGCCACACCCGCGGCATAATCCGCCACAATAATACTATCGGCTTCGGGAAACCGTTCCTTGTTTGCGAACTCCGGTCGGTCGTCTATAATATGCAGACGCATACCAAGCATCTTGACCAAGGGAGCCAGTGACTTGCCTATATGCCCTCCACCGGCAATTATTACTGCGGCTGGCTTAGCGTAACCCTCCATGAAGACCTCGGCACCATCCTGCGTGACCATGGTCTTGACCCTACCGTAGTCGGTAAGTTCTTTAAGAGCCTCGGCCACTTCTTTATCGCGATTAAGGTCTCCCACAGATCCCTTGATCTGTCCATTCTCTCCAATATAGAGTTTGTCGCCTATCTTACCCTTATCCAGGGAAGGCTTCAGAAGCGTAACTTGACCCACGCTGCGGCTCCCATCATAAGCACCAACAATGTTGCTTATAGGCTGTAGAGCTGATGCCGGATCAAATACTGGGTCAATTAAAAAATACATGGTACCGCCACATACCAGCCCTTCCCTTGCAGCGATATCTTCATTTAATTCGTAATCAGTGAGAGTAGGCTCGCCGCCGTCTTTCAAGAGTCTGCTGGCAGCAAACCATATATCTCCTTCCACGCATCCGCCACCAAGAGTACCAACGCCCGTGCCATCCTCACGCACCAAAAGTTTGGCTCCGGGTTTCTGAGGAGTCGAACCCTTGGTCCCGATCACTGTGGCTATCACAAATGGCTCACCCTTGTTCAACAAATTTAACGCTTCTTTGAAAACTTCTTCCATGATCACTCCAAATATCTAAGCTAACAACAAAAACTAGTATAAATTATAACACATAACGTTATATTCACATCGCGAATACGGCAGTGCCGCTATCCTCATCATTATCACAATCATAGACAGAACATCACGCGGCCTTGCAAAACCACCACAGCAAACAACATTCTTAACATATATCACGTGCGCAAATATAGAAACCGTTCAAAAATACACATTTTAGGCTATACTAGGACTGGGAATTTCAGGAGGTATATATGCCAGCAGATGTAGGAGACAAGGCACCAGATTTCACTCTACGTTCTCACACTGGGGAAGATGTTACACTCAGCCAGTATCTGGGAGAGAAGATAGTCGTCATACAGACCCACATAGCGTCTTTCACAGGAGGTTGAACGCACCAGTGCTCCGGATTCCGGCAGGAGAACCGCCGGTACGAGGAGAAGGGTGCCCAGGTTCTGGGCATGAGCGTTGACAACGTCGCTACTCAGAGGGCTTTCGCCACCGGATTGGGAAATATTCCGTACCCGCTATTGTCGGACTTCCATCCCAAGGGACAAGTGTCAGAACTCTTCGGTATCTACAACGAAGAACGAGGAACCACCAGGCGAGCCGTAATAATTGTAGACAAAAAAGGAGTGATAAGGTTCAAGAAGATCTTCACCGAAGGTCTTCCTGACCCAAAGGAAATCCTAGAGGAGATTGATAAACTCTAGAGGCCATTTTAATACCAGGCTTTGGAAACAGCCCCATCGATCTATCTGAGATGGGGCTGTTTCCTTATTTCAAACTCTCAGCTCTTTGTACTGAGCCGGTTTGCGCTGCAACATCCTTCGCCATACAATACCCACATGTCAACAGATATGCGCGCAAACACGTCAACTGGGCGACACAAGTTCGCAGAAGGTGATGCTGCTCTACTAGTCGACAGACGCGAGCGTCGATATCTTATTACACTGTCGCCTTCTGGATCATTCCACACTCACATGGGCATAATATCTCATGACGACATAATCGGTCAGGATATCGGCACACGTCTGTATACGACCAACGGCCAAATGTTTCTGGCCTTTTTACCGACCTTGGGAGATTACGTCGAAGAAATGCCCCATTCAACCCAAGTTATATACGCCAAAGACCTTGGCGCCATATTAATGTATGGGGACATATTCCCAGGCGCTACAGTCTTGGAGTCAGGCTTGGGATCTGGTGCCCTCACCATGGCACTTCTGAGGGCAGTTGGAGACAACGGCAAGGTAATCACCTTCGAGATAAGGCCGGAGCTGGTGGGAAAAGCCCGGGCAAACATAGGAAACATGCTCCCGAACTTGTCAAACCTGGAAATACATATCAAAGATGTCTACCATGACATAGACCAGACTAATCTGGATCGAATCATATTGGACGTTCCTGAGCCATGGCACGTGGTTCAGAAGGCCGCAATCGCAT
Organism: Dehalococcoidia bacterium; assembly: GCA_963580875.1. Classification (GTDB taxonomy): domain Bacteria; phylum Chloroflexota; class Dehalococcoidia; order Lucifugimonadales; family UBA2985; genus JASLXI01. The sequence continues at coordinate 42,249 of CAUZMC010000004.1, read as the reverse complement.
TGGTACCTGGAGGGATTTTCTTAAGCTACCTGCCAACTATTCTACAAGTACATCAGCTACATGAGACACTCATGGAAAGTCCGCACTTTGAACTCATGGAGACAATTGAGGTGTTTATCAGACCGTGGTCTGTCACGCATCGCAGCGTGAGGCCTGTACATCGCATGGTAGCTCACACCGGGTTCATAACAACTGCTAGAAAATGCACTCCAAAACAAACATCGACTGTGGAGGAGAGCGACTCCGAAGCTAACTTACAGTCAAAAAAGACTACTTCAGAAGGTTTAGGCAACATAGACGCAGAATCAGCTATCTAAGCACCAGTTATTTTGGGTACTTTGTTGCTGGTACGAAGGCAACGTGTGCACAGTGCTAGCCTACGGGGGCTACCATCTATTATGAGTGTAGCCCGTTGGATATTTGGCATGAATCTAGTTTTGGTCCTACGCTTGGAATGACTCACGTTGTTCCCTGCGTGCCCTACTTTACTACACAATTGACACTTGGCCATTTATTTCCTCTTCGTTCCAGTTGATCTTGTACTATAAATACAGTCAACCAGTGAACTACAATATATTTGTCACTTTGACGCATGTCTGCGGATTAAGTAGAATCCAGGGATCCAGATTATCAGATGACGATGACTTTGGCAATAACAGAAGCCATCATAGCCGTGACATGAGTAACTGCATATGACAAAAGATTCGAAACCGGTAATACATTCCCTGAACGCCCATGAGTTAGTGCACATCCTTTCCCAGGGTCGCAAGGCACTTGCGACCCACGTTGAAGCTATCAACGCCCTCAACGTCTTTCCAGTTCCAGACGGGGACACAGGCACTAACATGCTGTTGACCATGATGGCAATGGAAGCCGAGACGTCCAAGGACACAGACATTCCTGATTCACGACTGATTGCTACCATGGCCCGCGGAGCGCTCATGGGAGCCCGTGGAAACAGCGGTGTAATCCTAGCCCAGTTCTTCCAAGGACTATCCAAAGGTCTGGATGGCAAAAGTGATTTCGATTGCCAGGCGCTGACACTTGGGCTGACAGAAGCTACTACAGCGGCCTATAAGGCAGTAGGCAACCCAGTAGAAGGCACAATGCTCACCGTTATTCGAGAAATTTCCGAGGCCGCGCAGGCACATATTGGAGCCAACGATAACATTTTGGCACTATGGGAAACCATGTGCCTGGCCGCCAGGAAAGCTGTGCTCAAGACTCCATCTCTCCTACCAATATTGCGTGAGGCTGGAGTAGTCGATGCCGGGGGCCAGGGACTATCAGTCCTGTTAGAGGGAGCCCTCAAGGGCCTCAGAGGAGAGGAGCCCGAAGGAATAGAACTAACCGCCCCTGAAATGAATTCAGACCTACATAGCATCAGCGAGTCATTTATAGTATCCACAGAAGATTATCTCTATGGATACTGCACCCAGTTCCTCATATCGGGAGAGGCATTGGACGCCGATGCAGTGAGAGACAACATGCAATCCATTGCAACCTCAACAGTTGTAGTCGGAGAAGATACCCTAATAAGAGTACACGTCCACGCCAATGATCCCGGCCCAGTGCTCAGCTACGCTGTGACCAGAGGCACTATCTCCGAGGTGAGCATTGTAAACATGGATGAGCAGCACCAGGAGTTCATTGCAGCACGCAGGCGTAAACAGAAGATTCAGCCCGTGGGGGTATTAGCAGTGGGCTTAGGTCAGGGCATAATGGACTTATTCCTAGATTCTGGAGCTTCCTCAGTGTTACTAGGAGGAGACACCATGAACCCAAGCACTCAGGAAATCCTCACAGCTGCGGAAGACATCACCGCCGAGCGTATTATCATTCTTCCCAACAACTCCAATATAATGCCTGCGGCAAAGCAGGCTGCATCTTTCTCCACTAGGCCAATAACTGTGATACCGTCCAAAACAATCCCTCAGGGGATCGCGGCCCTTCTGGCATTCAACCCTCAACGGGAATTCGAGGTCAACGTATCAGCCATGACAAAAGCCATCTCAGATGTAGTTTCCGGAGCAATATGCATTGCACAGCGTGATGCGGAGCTTGGAGGCATAAAGGTAACCAAAAACCAGACCATGGGCCTTCTGGAAAGCCAGATGGTTGTGACAGGAGATAATCGTACGACCGTGATACTGGACCTTATAGCTAAAGCCGCTCCAGAAGATGAGTCTCTTATCACACTCTACTGGGGTGCAGATATCCATCAAAACGAGGTCGATGAGACAGCCGATGCAATCCGATCACGTTTCCCAAGTGCAGAGGTTGAGGTGGTCTTTGGAGGACAGTCACATTATACTTACATCGTATCCGTAGAGTAAGGACCTCACAGGCTGCAATCTCCAGGCAATGGCAAGAAGCAAACGCACCCTAGACCACATCTGTACATTCTGGTATGCAACACTCAGACTTGGACACCCTGAAAAAAATACTCTCCATGGAGAAACAGAGGGGCTTCAATGATACTACCGTGTTCGGTGGGCTCGATCGCTTCCTAACGCGCAGGATTGAAAAATCATCGGTTGGCCCAATCATAGATATACCTTCTATAGGCTATGCCTATATGACTGGTGCACAGCGAAAGAGATGGATTGAAGGCACGTTGAAATTACTGGAAGCAAGTCCAAAATCTCCTTCCAAACAAATTGCCACTCCAAAACAGAGAGCAGAGCCCTCCAAATCATCCCGTCGCAAAGAGCAGTGGCCAGACACAAGCCACTCACTAGCTTCTCACGTAACAGTACTCCCACGGGTTACCACCACTCAAGCCGCCCGGCTAAAACGTCTTGGAGTGACCACCATACGAGACCTCCTTTATCTCTTCCCACGGCGCCACAACGACTTTGGAAAACTCTGCAAAGTATCCCAGCTTGAGATGGACGTGGAGCAAACTGTGACGGTCAATGTGTGGGAAGCCAGAGAAGTATTAATGGGAGGGCGCCTCAAAGCTACTCAAGCAGTTGTTGGTGACGATACTGGAAATGTACGGGTGGTATGGTTCAACCAACCCTATCTGGCCAAACAATTCAAACCGGGCTCACGCTTAGTACTCAGCGGCAAGCTAAGCATCTTCAGGAATGACAGGGTAATGGAATCACCTGAGTACGAAGTGCTTCGTGAGGGTGAAGAACTTATACATACCGGACGACTCGTCCCACTGTACCCCCTTACCGATGGACTCACGCCACGTACAGTGCGCCGTCTGATCAAGGATGCCCTGGATACCTGGAGCCCACACATTGAAGACTCTTTAACAGAGACAGCCCGTAAACGGACTGGATTGATGGAACTCCCGCAAGCCATATATCAGGCTCACTATCCACAAGACGAAGAAAGCAAGGACGCGGCCAGACGACGCCTAGCTTTCGATGAGTTGTTTATGATACAACTCTATGTCTTCTCACGGCGCCTGGAGTGGCGAGATACCATGAATGCCATCCCATTACCAAAAAACCAGGAAACGCTCAATGCCTTCTTTTCTAGACTATCTTTTACCTTGACCGGTGCGCAAGAGAAAGCCATAAGCGAAATACTCGGGGACATGGAGCAAGAACGACCGATGAGCCGTTTGCTTCAGGGAGATGTAGGTAGTGGCAAGACAGCGGTGGCTTTGGCAGCCCTACTCTCCACTGTAGCCAACGGCTATCAAGGCGCGTTCATGGCCCCGACTGAAATCCTGGCACAACAGCACTTCAACAATATATCCCTGCTTCTCAACGGGATACCAAATCCTGAAAGCCATGGGAGCTGGTGCTCATTCCAACTCGCTGGCTTTCCACGCCCATTTTCCGTTGGTATCCTCATAGGCAGTCACAGCGCTAAGCAGAAGAGGGAAATTCAAGAAATGCTAGGTCAGGGCACTCTCGATATGGTCGTGGGAACTCACGCCCTTGCACAGAAAGGTGTTGAGATTCCGCGCCTAGCCCTTGCAGTTGTGGACGAGCAGCACCGCTTTGGAGTCATGCAGCGTGCCTCTTTACGTCAGAAGGGCGGTACACCTCACCTGCTGGTCATGTCCGCCACACCAATACCTCGATCACTGGCTCTCACACTGTATGGTGACCTAGACCTGTCACTTCTGGATGAGTTACCACCGGGCCGCCAGGTAATTCAGACCAAATGGGTCGCACCTAAACAACGCCGCAGCGCCTACGAATTCATTAGCCGTGAAATAAGGCAGGGACGGCAAGCTTTTATTGTCTGCCCCTTCATTGAGGAATCTGAGGTGATTCAGGCCCGTGCCGCTATCACAGAATTCAAACACCTTTCAACTGATGTGTTTCCAGACCTGTCTCTGGGACTGCTCCACGGCCGTATGCCATTCAAGGAAAAGGAAGAGATAATGTCCCGTTTCCAGCGCGGAGACATGGATATACTTGTATCTACTCCAGTAATAGAGGTGGGAATCGACAACCCCAATGCCACTGTCATCTTAATAGAAGGAGCGGACCGCTTTGGCCTTGCACAGTTGCACCAGTTCCGTGGCCGCGTTGGTAGAGGTGAGCACCAAAGCCGTTGCCTTTTGATGTCCGATAATCCGTCGCCAGAGGCGCAGGAACGACTTGAGGTCATGGAACGTATAAGCGACGGATTTGCCGTGGCTGAAGAGGACCTGCGGTTCAGAGGCCCTGGAGACTACTTCGGCACACGGCAGAGCGGCCTGCCAGATCTGCGCATGGCCCGCCTCTCCGATCAAGACCTCTTGGCCTTGGCCCGCCAAGAAGCATCGGCCCTTTTAAAAGAGGACCCCAAACTGGAATTGGCACAACACAATGCACTGGCACAAAACCTATCAACCTTTGCATCATCTCCACAAGGAGAGATAAGCTAGCATTTCAGACTGTGGCTACTCAGCATCGTTGGTAGGCGGCTGGGTGGAGGAACTCACAAAAGACTTGATCATGCTGGTGAATTCCATTGGGAATATGAATTTGGTGGCCGGGCCGCTTCCTAGGTCCTTCAGAGTCTCGAAGTACTGAAGACTCATCGTCCTGGCGTCAGCACTCTGAGCAACGGAGTTTATCCTAGCTAAGGCCGTACTGAAACCCTCAGCTCGCAGGATAGCCGCCTGCTGATCTCCCTCGGCGGTCAGAATTTCGGACTGCCTTGCTCCTTCAGCCCTCAGAATGGCACCTTGTTTCTCACCTTCCGCACGGTTGATCGCGGCTTGGCGGGCACCCTCTGACTCGGTAATCTCCGCTGTCTTTATGGCAGAAGCTGACTTCTCTCGCTCCATAGCGGCCTGCACACCGGGTGGCGGGTCTATCTCGTTAATCTCCACCTGGCTCACCTTGACGCCCCAACGGCCAGTAACCTCGTCCATGCGCATCTGAAGCTGATCGCGAATCTTCTCCCTCTCTGACAGTGCTTCAGACAATGTGGTAGACCCGATGACAGCCCTGAGAGTAGCAAAGGACAGATTTATCGTGGCTACTCTGAAATTCTCTATCTCCAAGAGCGCCTTATCCACATGATCCTCAAGGACCCTATAGTAAATAACGAAGTCCATGTCCACAACCACGTTGTCTGCAGTGATGTATTTCTGCGTAGGTACACGATCAACCTGCTCACGTATATCTACTTTGATAGGCTTATCAATAAATGGAATCACAAATCTTATGCCAGGCCCTCTCACTCCTATGAGATTGCCAAAGCGCAAGATCACCATACGCTCGTACTGGTTGACTATTCTCCAGAATACCATGCTGCCTCCTTTATCTTTTTATTTTCACAACCCGGATGGTAAGTCCATTCAGGCCGACAACTTCCACACTTTTCCATGCCTCGAGCATAATAGGCAACAGTATTTCAAGGCTCGTTTGTTAATTGTATAGTATGCCTTGAACCTATGGTAGAAACCATAACACAACATAGTTTATCACGACCTAAGGTATTATGCAGATGAATCTGCGCATCGCTGACACCAAGCAACAGACCCAACGTCGGCATCAACACCCCACAGGCTCACTGAACCAAATGGTAATGTGGGATACGGAGAGGCAACGCGATCAAAAAGTAAAAATCCACCGATTACAAAGCTAATTATATCCACTACGTCCAAAATACCGAAATCTGCTACCTGTAGCTCCAGGTCCCCACAACCTAAACTGAGAACACTTGAGAAGTCAATAAATGCCGGTCATCACTACCCACTGACAAAGGAATGCCGATTTCCAAAAGCACTGCCATCACATATGCCCCATAGACATCCACAGCGCCAAGTTCACAGAAGACGCATTTCGTCCCGCACAAACCCCAGCCATATATAGTACAGAGAAGCCCATTCCCTTAGAGGTGTTCAAGAAGCCTCGCAATGCTCTCTGCCAAGTGATGGGTAATACCACAGAACCGAAGCCTCTATCAACTCCGACGTGAACACGAATATGTTATTTCCGTGATATTGCCAATTGCCAAATCAGAGAGTTCACTCGAAAGATACACAGCAAATGACAAAGCCATCAAACTCTTGGATGAAGTCGTTGTAACAGTAGTTCTCAGCCTAGGAGAAATCAAACCATGCAATGTTGCCGTCGGCACTCACCACGTATCCATCAAGCCTCACTGAGATATATACGTAGAACCTCACCGGAAATAACGCACTAAGCCAGGCACAATAGCAGAAGTTACTTCACATATGCCACGAAAAGACTATCGTTTGGTGTACTGAGGAGCTCTACGGGCACGTTTGAGACCGTACTTCTTGCTCTCTTTAATGCGAGAGTCTCTTGTAATAAAACCATGCTTCTTAAGAACTGCTCTGAGTTCTCCATCGGCAAGGAGAAGAGCGCGTGTAATGCCATGTCGCAGTGCACCAGCCTGGCTGGTTACACCACCACCGTGGAGTTTGGCAACAACACTGAATTTACTTTCATTATCGGTAACCTTCATCGGCTCCAGAATGGTGGACTGCCATGCAGGCCATGGGAAGGCGTCCTCTAGTGACTTGCCATCTATTGAAAACTCCCCGCGACCAGGATACAACCTGACTTGGGCCACTGCAGTTTTCCTTTTCCCAGTTCCGTAGTAGTAGTGTTGTTCTGTCATGTTAATTCTCTACCTTATTTTCGGCGTATTCCTCGACCTCAGTGGTTTTCTCAAGAACCGCCTCGAGGGGTTGTTCACTCACTTTGATATCTGCCAGCACAGGTCTCTCCGTCTCTAACGGCACAACCCGTATCACTTCGCTGGCCAACTCTTTCACCTGCGCCCCATGTGGGTGAACATCACCGGCGTATATCTTGAGACGGCTAAGCATCTGGCGGCCTAGAATAGTCTTGGGCAACATACCTTTGACAGCAGCTCTAAAGATGCGGTCAGGGTGATTCTCTTTCATCCTAGCCATGGTAGTCTCACGTAATCCCCCAGGATAATGACTGTGGCGACGGTATAGCTTCTCTTCAAGCTTATTACCAGTCACTTTTATTCTGGAGGCATTTACCACAATAATGTGGTCTCCTGTCAAAATGTTCCTAGCGTAGATTGGCTTGTGCTTTCCCTGAAGCAGACCGCTTACCTCCGTGGCCAAACGGCCCAAAATTTTGTCCGCAGCATCGAATACAAGCCATCCAGACTCAACATGGGATGGTTTGGTAGTATACGTCTTCATAGTTTTCATACAGCACTTACCTCAACGATCGCGTGTTCCCGCACATCCACTGTTTTACTGTAAGAGAACACCTGAATCGGATAATTTACTTTCATCAATGTCAGTCCCTTCGCAGGAAGAACCCATGTGACGGCTCCGAGCTTACCACATTTAGCCAGGTCCATAAACCCATGTAGGTCCAGTCTCCCAAGTCCGACTTCCAGTAGAGCACCCGCCGTGCGACGTACCTGTTGCCGCAGGAAGCCATTTGCAACCATGTCCAAAAACACCATATTCTTATTGCTGCTTATAGAGCACTTGAATACCACTCGCCTTGTGTTCACCCAGCCATCGGATGACACACTGGCAAAGGGCGCAAAATCCATCTCACCTTCCAAGAGTTTAGCCGCTTCCATCATAGCTTCTATGTCCAATGGCTGTCTAATGTGGTGCACGAACCCCTGAAGAAGTGGTGAAGGAGTGGCGCTATTAAAGATTTGGTAACGATATTCCCTGCTTATAGCCCCTCTTCTGGGATCAAAGTCTAGAGAAACCTCCTGCGCGTCCTTTATTGAGATATCTCCTGGCAGGTAGCTATTTATGGCCTGCACGAATACTTCTGGGGCATACGTGGCCCAGGTATCAAAAGCCACCACTTGTTCTTTGGCATGCACGCCGGCGTCCGTTCGACCTGCTCCCTTAATACGAAGACGTTCCCCAGTGAGTCTGAAAATGGCCTCTTCCAGTGTCTCTTGAACGGACGTAGCATTATCCTGAGCTTGAAAGCCGTGGTATCCAGCACCATCGTACTCAACCAGCATAGCGAGTCTACGAAAGTCATCAAGCTCTGTATGCATGCCATCTCTAGTGCCTAAGCTCATTGAAGCAATTCCAGAAGGGCCATAGATGCCCCGTCGCCTTTTCTGGGCTCCATTCTCACCAAACGGGTGTATCCACCGGTCCTGGTGGAATAGCGTGGTGCAAGATCATCAAAGACCTTGCGCACGATGTTTTCATCTGTTATGAACGCTAGAGCCTGACGGCGATGATTCAAGCTTCCCTTTTTACCCAATGTAATCACCTTCTCAACCATGCCCTGCACCTCTTTCGCCTTGGCTTCCGTTGTCCGAATGCGCTCATGGCGAATAAGGTCAGTCACCTGTGTGCGGAACATCAACATCCGCGGGCCCGTTCCTCGACTAAGCTTTCGACCAGATACTCCGTGTCTCATAGTTCCTCTACAGTGGTGGCTTCCCCGCCATCGTCATTCAGAAAGATGCCATCTCCATCTGAGTTGTCACTAGATTCAGATTCGTCATTAATGAATCCGTACATCTTGAGTTTGTCATTCAACTCATCCATGGATTTGGTGCCGAAATTTCTTAGCTTCAGAAGGTCTGATTGATCTATCTCCAATACCTGTCCTATTTTATTGAGATTGCTCCTCTTGAGACAGTTGAGGGTGCGGGAAGAAAGTTCCAACTTCTCTATTGGAGTATTGTATTGTTCCATTGGAATGGTTGCCGTGAAAGACGGTCTCTCAACCGTACCCTCTCCAGCCTTGTCAGCATTGGCAAAGAGGAAGAACTGTTCCATCAGAAGTTCCGCTCCTTTCTTCACCGCAGCCACTGCACTAACACTACCGTCAGTCCATACATCCATGATAAGTCTCTCATAGTTGGTGGTTTGTCCAACACGAGTGTTCTCCACAATGAAATTCACCTTGCGCACAGGGCTGAAAATGGCATCAACTGGAAGAACTCCTATAGGCAGACCATCGGTATGGCTTCCGGGTACATACCCCTTGCCCTGTTCCACGTTCAACTCAACAGAGAGCATTCCTTCCGCAGAATCAAGAGTAGCCAAATGAAGCTCAGGATTAACTACCTCAAAGTCTGAGGAAACACTGATGTCTCCCGCTGTCACTGATCCTTCTCTAGCTATCTCCAAGCGCAGCTTTCCAGACCGCTCCGTCAACGCCTTCAAGCGAATTGCCTTAAGGTTAATCAGGAATTCGGCCACATCTTCCTTCATGTGATCGATAGTAGAGAACTCGTGAAGAATCCCCTCTATTTTAACCCATGTCACCGCAGTTCCTGGGATTGAGGTAAGGAGCACCCTGCGCATGGGATTTCCAAGCGTGGTTCCATACCCTGGTTCCAGTGGACCAATCGCAAATTTGCCATAGTTATCCCTGGTTTCAATTACACTGATTTCCGGTCTCGGAATCTCTTCCAATACCATTCCTATTTGCATCATATAAGTATTCCTCCGCTATCTGGAGTAGTGCTCTACTACCAGCCTCACGTCTATTCCTGTATCTATTTCGGATGGTTCAGGGAGAGCAATCACTCGCCCTGCCATTTTCTCTGTATCAAGGCTAAGCCAGTTTGGCAAAGGCCTCCTAGGAATATCCCCCGCCATCTGGGCAAACAAAACAGTCTCCTTACTGGACTCCTTCCATACCACCACGTCGTCCACTTTGACTCGATAAGATGGGATATCTACCTTACGATCGTTGACCATGATATGTCCATGACTGACAAGCTGCCTGGCCTGGCTCCTGGAATCTGCAAAGTTCAACCGGAATGCCACATTATCCAGGCGTTCCTCTAAGAATTGCAGCAGATGCAGCCCAGTCATACCAGGGCGACGCTGAGCCTCGCCGAAGTAAATTCGAAACTGTTTCTCCAGAACACCGTATATCTGACGTGCCTTCTGTTTCTCCCTCAACTGAGTTCCCCAGTCAGATATGCGCCGCCGCCTCATAGGCTGGCTTCCAGGGGGTTTTTTTCGCTTCTCCACAGCACATTTAGGAGTAAAACAACGTTCTCCCTTTAGAAAAAGTTTTACCCCAGCGCGACGACAAAGCCTGCAAACAGCATCAGTATACCTAGCCATACTTTCTCCCTCTAAATTCCTCGAACCCCACATTGCCGAAGATCCCCTAAGGCACCTCACGGCTTGGGACAGTTTTTAGTTTCTATACCCGTCTGCTTTTTGGTGGACGACAACCATTATGTGGTATCGGTGTGATATCTCTTATGGTTGTGACATGCAATCCTGCCCCCTGAAGAGAGCGGATAGCAACCTCACGACCTGAGCCTGGTCCCTTTATGTATACCTCCACTTGCCTCAAACCATGCTCCATAGCCTTTCTGGCCGCGGTCTCCGCAGCTCTCTGAGCCGAAAAAGCCGTACCCTTCCTAGAGCCCTTAAACCCTGCCGTACCAGAACTACCCCACGACAGAAGGTTACCCTGAAGGTCCGTAAGACTAATTATGGTGTTATTGAAGGTAGATTGAATAAAGACCTTCCCCTGAGGAACGAACTTCTTCTCCCGTCTTCTAGCCCTGGGTTTTCGTCTGGTGGTCATGCCCTTCTCCTTACCTTCTAGTTCCGGCGTTCCGGCGTCCTGCCACGGTCTTCCGAGACCCCCGCTTCGTTCTAGCGTTCGTTTTCGTACGTTGGCCTCTTACTGGTAGTCCACGTCGGTGACGCAGGCCTCGATAGGTGCCTATGTCAATTAACCTGCGAATATTGCCATTTACTTCCCGACGCAGGTCTCCCTCTACTACGCATTCACGATCTATAACCTCGCGAATACGAGTTAATTCGCCTTCACTCAAGTCTCGTACTCTCGGATTGCCCTCCACTCCCGCTTGTAGCACAACGCTCTTGGAGATAACAGGACCAATCCCATATATACGACGCAAAGAGTAATCCAGCCGTTGCCCGTCTGGTATGTCTATGCCAGCAACTCTAGCCATGTCTTATCCTCATATCTACCCCTGTCTCTGTTTGTGCTTAGGATTCTCACAGATAACTCTCAGAACTCGCTCTCTGCGGATCACCTTACATTTTTCACATCTTACTTTTATTGAAGCCTGAACCTTCATTATTCCTCCATCACTTAAAGCGGTACGTAATCCGACCACGCGTCAGATCGTACGGCGAAAGTTCAACTAACACTCTATCTCCTGGTAACACCCTGATAAAGTGTACCCTTATCTTGCCGGATGCATGCGCCAGTATACGATGACCATTGGCCAAATCTACCCAAAACATAGCATTGGGTAAAGACTGAGAAACTGTACCTTCTATCTCTAATCCTGGTTTCTTAGGCATTTATTTTATCAGCCTGCTTCCCAACTCCAAATATACTATACTCGAGTTAGCACCTCCGCATCACCTTCTGTGATGAGCAAAGTGTTTTCAAAGTGAGCAGAAAGACTTCCGTCCTCTGTCACTACTGTCCAATTGTCCTCCAGCGCCCTAGTCTGCCAGCCGCCGATATTCACCATCGGCTCTATTGCAATGACCATGCCCTTCTTCAACATTGTACCAGAACCCGGAGTGCCGAAATTTGGAATCTGTGGCTCTTCATGAAGAGCTCTCCCGATTCCATGTCCAACGTATTCCCTGACCACCGAATAGCCTTTTCCCTCGACGAAGGACTGAACGGCCCACCCTATGTCTCCCAATCGCGAACCATGAGTAGCGGCTGCAATTCCTCTCTCCAATGCCTCCCTGGTTACGTCTATGAGATTGGTGACTTCAAGCGAGACATTCCCAACGCCTACGGTCCGTGCGGCATCCCCATGGAAACCTTCCACTACCGCCCCCACATCCAAACTCACAAGGTCTCCATCTCGGATAACTTTGTCTCCTGGGATGCCGTGAACAATTTCGTCGTTGACTGACACACATATTGTACACGGGAAACCCAGATATCCCTTAAAGGAGGGTATTGCCCCCAATTTCTTGATATGATTGAAGGCGATATCGTCCAGATCACTCGTTTTCATGCCAGGTCGAATAGCCTCTAAAAGAGTACCGATGGTCTGAGCAACCACTTTTCCTGCTTGTCGCATAGACTCAATTTCCCTGGAGGATTTCAGGGTTATACCCCGTTCCCTAGTTACCATATCTGTAAAAAGCGTCTTATCTCCCATTTAATTTTACCTTTACGCCACCGCATTCAGGAGCGACTTTCTCACTCCCTCAATGCTCCCTTCACCGTCTACCTGCACCAAGATTTCCTTATCACTATAATATCCTATCAGTGGAACTGTTTGCTCAGCAAATACCTTGATGCGTTTGCTCACTGCCTCAGAAACATCGTCTTCCCTCTGATACAATTCTCCCTCGCAATCATCACATTTCCCATGTTTACGTGGGGCAGAATTCACTTCGTGATACGGTCTTTGGCAATTGCGACAAATCCACCTGCCTCCCAAGCGCAGAATTAATTCTTCTTCTGAGACACTGATATTCGCTACCGTATCTATAGTCTCTCCCTGTTTCTCGAGTGCCTTCTCCAGTGCCAATGCCTGTTCCACAGTACGTGGAAAACCGTCCAAAACATAGCCGTTCTGTGCATCTGGAAGTTTAATGCGTTCCTCAATCATACCAATAATCAAGTCGTCAGGCACAAGCAATCCCTGTTGCATATAAGAACGAGCCGTATCCCCCAACTCAGTGCCTCTGGATTGGTGGTCTCGCAGGAGGTCACCAGAAGAAATATGCACAATATCCAAAGATTCTGACATACTCTTAGCTTGAGTGCCTTTTCCTGCTCCTGGGGGACCGAGAAGAATAATACGCACAGTTCTCTTTCTACCGAATAAACCCTTCGTAATTTCGCATGAGCAACTGAGCCTCCAGTTGTCTCATAGTATCCAGACCAACTCCCACCATTATGAGCAAGCTTATAGATGGAAGTTGAAGGGCGCGAACATCTGTAAGTTGAGTGACAATAAACGGTATAACCGCCACAAGGCCAAGGAACAATGCCCCACCCCATGTCACACGCACTACGATGCGGTTCAAGTATGTGTCAGTGGACTTGCCTGGCCGTATACCGGGGATGAAACCCCCGTTTCCTTGTAAGCTCTCCGCAAGGTTCTGCTGCTTAAATACAATAAGCGCGTAGAAAAACGTGAAAGCTACAACCAGAAGAAAGCTGAACAAGTAATAAAAGAATTTGGTGGGGTCAAAGAGGTTTTGAACAAAGCCCGCTGCCTGGCTCAGGAATGAGGTGCTGGACGGGTCCATAAAGTAGCTGGCCACAACACCAGGAAATATCATTATTGAAAAGGCGAATATCAGAGGTATCATTCCAGCCGAGTTCACTTTTACCGGCAAGTGTGTAGCTCCGCCCTGGCGGTACATTCGTCCACCACGAAAAACCGCTCGGCCGTATTGAACAGGAATCCGTCGCTCTGCCTCAGTGAACATGACTATCAAGTACACCATGATAGCTCCGATAACTACCAGGAGCAGAAGACCGGCGACATTATCTTTTTCCAAGAAACCCTGCCCTATCATCTGGGGTAGAGTTGCCACTATACCAGCAAATATGATAATAGATATGCCATTACCAATGCCCTTTTCCGTTATCAATTCACCAATCCATACCAAGAAGACAGACCCTGCGACCAAGGTAGTTATAATGGCAATGGTTGGCAGCAGGGTATCTCCCGACACTCCCACTCCACTTATGGCTCCTCCACGCTGGAGTAGCGTCAACTGTCCAAATCCTTGTAGGGCTGCGATTGGCACCATGAGGAAGTGGGTCAACTGATTTATCCTCTGTCGTCCCACTTCACCCTCTTTGCTTAACTCTTTAAGCTGTGGAACGACAGGCACCATCAACTGCATGATAATAGACGATGTAATGTATGGGAAAACACCCAAAGCAACGACACTCAAGCTTCTAAGAGCGCCCCCGCTGAAAATATCCAGAAAACCGAATAACTCATTATCACGAAAGAAATTAGCCAGAGCTTCCCTTTCTACCCCAGGTACAGGTACCTGAGCCAGAAAACGAAATGCCACTAACATAGCAAACACAAAAAGAAGCCGAGCCCTTAGCTCTGGCACCTTCATAGCGTCTATGACAGCCTGGAGCAGCCTGGGAGTTCCACCGTCTGCTTTGGCAGTTTGAGATTGACGCATCATGCTTGTATCTCAACTGCCTTTCCGCCAGCTGCCTCTATCTTACGCTTGGCCTCTGTGGAGAATTTATTCGCTGTAATGGTGATAGCACGGCTGATCTCACCCTGACCCAACACCTTTACAGGCAAAGAACCTCTAATCAAACGAATCTCTTTCATGGCCATAGGAGTCACTTCGGATTCCAGTGGAAACCGAGCGACAAGGACGTCCAGATTGATAATGGAATATTCTTTCCTAAAGATATTCGTAAATCCACGCTGAGTAGGCAAACGCTTTACCAAAGGAAGCTGGCCTCCCTCGAAGCTTGGACGTACACCGCCGCCTGCACGAGCCTTTTGGCCTTTCACGCCGCGACCTGAATACGTACCCTGACTGCCATTGCCACGTCCTACCCGTTTTCGCGCGCGGCGAGCTCCCAAAGGTGGCCTTAACTGATCTAATCTCATTCCTCTCCCCGCTTTACCTCAACCAAATGTCTAACCTTATGGACCATACCCAATATCGTTGGAGATTCCTCTCGTTCGACTTCATGGTTGAGACGCTTCAAGCCAAGAGCTTCGATCACTCGGCCCTGCTCTTTTGGATAGCCTATGGCGCTTTTCTTCCACTGTATTCGTATTTTACTCAAAACATCCTCTGACTGTCGGCCTTTCACGCCGCCACCTATCGAATTATTATGTTACACCAGCGCTACGACTGACCTGTACCCTTCCTCTTAGCAATCTCTAGGGCTGGATCCTTAAGCTGCGTCAACCCTAGAATAGTAGCCCTAACTACGTTTATAGCGTTTGGGCTCCCAATGGACTTAGTTAAAATATCTCGAATGCCTGCAGATTCCACCACCGCCCTAACCGCACCGCCGGCTATTATACCCGTGCCGGGAGCAGCTGGTTTAAGAAGAACAAGTGACGCACAGTGCTTTGACACTATCTGATGAGGTATGGTGTCACCATTCATAGGCACGGTGACCAAGTTTTTCTTGGCTATTGTCACTCCTTTACGCACAGCATCCGGAACGGCAAATGCCTTGCCCAATCCCACCCCCACACGACCAGCGCCGTCACCAACTACAACCATAACGCTAAAGCCGCGGCGTCTTCCGCCCTTCACGACCTTTGTGACACGTCGTATTTTTACCACGCGCTCAGTGAGGTCCGAGTCTGCCTGTTCGAATCTATCTCGCCGTCTAGATTGTTGTACCATTAAAACTCCAATCCAGCCTCTCTTGCTGCCTCTGCAAATGCCTTGACTCGACCGTGATACTTATATCCGCCTGTGTCAAAGACTACCTTACTTATACCATTTTCTTTGGCCCTACGAGCCAGTAATGTTCCCACCATAATAGAAATTTTGCCCTTGGGCTGAGAGTCCTTACCATCTTTTATTTCTGATTCCAGACTAGAAGCCGCTGCTAGGGTAATCCCCTGAGTATCGTCTATAACCTGCGCATAGATATTATTCAAACTGCGAAACAATGCCAGGCGAGGCCTCAATGGAGTGCCCTCTATCTTCTGCCGTACACGTTTGTGTCGAATAAGGCGCATAACCCTGGAATTTTTAACCTTAGCCATAGTTATGCTTTCCTCCCAGCAGACTTGCCCGGCTTGAGACGGATTACCTCGCCAGCAAATCTTATCCCCTTACCAGTGTATGCATTTGGACGCCTAACCCTTCTTATGCGGGCTGCCAACTCTCCAACTGCCTGTTTATTAATGCCATCGACGTGAATACGGTTGTTGCCCTCCAGCGACAAAGCTGTCTGCGGCAGAGGTGTGATTTCAACAGTATGGCTGTATCCCACCTGGAGTACCAGGTTACCATCTGATTCCTGAGCGCGATAACCCGCACCCACCAACTCAAGAGTTCGCCGATACCCTTCACTGACGCCTATTACCATGTTAGCTACAAGAGCGCCCGTAAGTCCGTGAAGGGCCCTATGATCTCTATTATCAGTTGGCCTTGTCACCTTAATAACATCGCCCTCTTTCGAGATGGATATATCTGAGTTGAAAGTCTGGGTCAATGTGCCCTTGCTACCCTTAACCATAACTGTAGACCCGTCTATTTCCACCTGTACATCCTGAGGGATTTGGATTGGCCTATTACCTATTCTAGACATGTTGTTACCACAAATAACATAGATATTCTCCGCCTATTCCACGTCTCCGTGCTTCTGAACCAGTCATCACTCCCTGAGAAGTGGATATTATAGCCACTCCCATACCACCGTAAATATTGCGTATTTCCTTGCTGCCCACATATTTTCTCAACCCTGGCTTGCTCACGCGCTTTAGACCGGAGATTATAGGCACTTTTTTATCGTCGTACTTCAGGCGGACTCGCAAGGTAGTCTCAGGCCTGCTACTACGCAGGATTTCAAAGTCTTCTATGAATCCCTCGCTCTTCATGATCTGCGCCAAAGCCACCTTTGGATTTGACCCAGGCACCAAAACCGCTTCATGGCGAACCGCCACGGCGTTCCTTATTCTCGTCAACATATCTGCTATTGGATCAGTTGAATTCATATGAACTACCAGCTGGCCTTCCTAATGCCCGTAATCTCACCCTTCAAGGCAAGCTCACGGAAGCATATTCTACAAAGTCCAAAATGCCTTATGTAAGCCCGCGGACGACCACAAAGGTTACACCGATTATGGAACCTTACCGCGTACTTCGGGGGCTTTCTCCACTTGGCAATCTGGGATGTTTTAGCCAATTAAACCTTCCTTATTCTATACGACGCAGAACCGATACTCCACAGACGCAAAGAGCCATCCCTTCACAAACTCGGCCATGCCTATCGCTCTATACCTTTTAACTTTTGACACTTTCGCTAGCTACCACTGTCTCTCGCGTGAATGGCATACCTAGAAGATCCAGCAGACGCATAGCTTCCTGATCAGTGGCAGCCGTTGTAATAATGGCAACCTGCAGGCTACGAATGCGATCTATTTGACCGTAGTCTATTTCCGGGAAAACCACCTGCTCACGAATGCCCAGGGAATAATTCCCTCGCCCATCAAATGCCTTCCGTGATACACCGCGGAAGTCACGAATGCGTGGCAAAGCAGCATTAAGCAACCTGTCCATAAATTCATACATACGGTTACCCCTGAGTGTCACCGCAGTTCCGATTGGGTCACCTTCCCTCAGCTTGAATCCAGCTATAGAACGCCTAGCCCGAGTAATAACGGGCTTCTGTGCAGCAATGAGTCCCAGATCTCGCGTGGCGTTTTCCATAGCTTTGGGGTTGGTCTTACTCTCTCCCAGTCCTATGTTTAGAACCACTTTTTCTAGGTGCGGTATCTGCATAACGTTCAAGTATCCAAACTCTTGCTGCATTGCCTCCTTAACTTGTGAGCGATATCGTTCCAACAAGCGCGGGACACGATTGA
Source organism: Dehalococcoidia bacterium (assembly GCA_963580875.1). Taxonomy (GTDB): domain Bacteria; phylum Chloroflexota; class Dehalococcoidia; order Lucifugimonadales; family UBA2985; genus JASLXI01. The sequence continues at coordinate 24,294 of CAUZMC010000004.1, read as the reverse complement.
TTCTTGGAGGCACCGTAGCATCCCCTGTAACCGCTTCAGGCTTAACAGCCTCTACTTCAGTAGTTGCTGAAGCAACAACGCGCTTAGCTTTGGGACTCCTTTTGGGAGCCACCTTGGCAGGCTCGGTTGCTTCAGGCTTAACAGCCTCTACTTCAGTAGTTTCTGAGGCACTAGCTTCTTCTAGTCGATCACTTCCCGGCATGAAACACACACTCTGACTTTCTTGTCATTATCCAAAAATTTATATCCAACACGCACTGCACGATCGCAATGAATACATACTAGCATTGCCTTTGAGGTATTAAATGGAGCCTCTTGCTTGACTATTCCCGCTTGCCGTACGTTTGGGCGGGATTTGACATGCCGCGTGATAATATTGGCTCCCTCTACTACAACTAAGTCTGATTTATGGAAAACATGCTGTACCTTACCTCGTTTCCCTTTGTCCTTGCCTGCAATTATTTGTACTGTATCTTCTCGCTTAAGTCTCACTACAGCACCTCCGGGGCCAAAGAAACTATACGCATGAAAGCCTTATCACGCAACTCTCGTGCAACAGGCCCAAAGATACGAGTACCCCTGGGGTTTAAGCTATCATTAATAATCACAGCGGCGTTCTCATCAAATTTGATATAAGATCCATCGGCTCGCCTGTGAGGGGCAGCAGTACGCACGATAACAGCCCGCACAACTTCACCCTTCTTCACACCAGCGGCCGGCACGGCTTCCTTCACAGAAGCCACAATGACATCACCAACGCTAGCATATCGCCTGCCTGTTCCTCCGAGGACGTTGATGCACATGATGACCTTAGCACCCGAATTATCTGCCACTGTCAAGCGGGAGAAAACCTGGATCATTCCTTTTCCTCCTGCTCACCCTGGTCTTCACTTTCGGGTTCCTCTTCGGGAATTTCTACGAGCTCATCGCTGATTGAAATTTCCACGCCACCAACAATTTCAGTAACTCTCCAGCGTTTTGTCTTAGACATGGCACGCGTTTCCATAATATTCACCAGGTCCCCAACCTTTGCGATGTTGTCCTCATCGTGGGCGTGGAACTTGGTAATCCTCCTCACGGACTTATCATAAAGTGGATGGATCTGACGCCACTCGACGGCCACGACCACTGTCTTATCCATTTTGTCGCTTACCACGCGACCAACCCTGATTTTTCTTCGTCCTCTCACCATTGTCATCTCTCCACGATTCCTCGCTGACGCATCACAGTTTTTACCCTTGCTATAGTCTTCCGCACATTCCTAAGTTCCTGAGGGTTGTCAAGCTGGCGCGTGCTTAAGCGAAAGCGAACGTTCATTAGCTCTCTATAAGTACTGTTCAACTCAGATGCGAGTTGTTCATCCGTAAGTGCCCTTATTTCCAGAATGTCCAAAGGTATCCCTCCTATCCCGCGGCCTGTTGAGCATCGCCTCGAGATATCACCAACGTAGAGACAGGCAGCTTATGCGCAGCCAATCTCAGGGCTTCCATAGCTATCTCCTTGCCGATACCTGACACTTCAAAAAGAATACGGCCCGGCTTTACGACTGCAACCCATTTGTCCACGCTACCTTTGCCGCTACCCATGCGAGTCTCCGCTGGCTTGGACGTAATCGGCTTATCCGGAAAGACGCGAATCCATACCTGACCACCTCGCCTGAAGTGACGCATGATAGCACGGCGGGCGGCTTCTATTTGCCGCGCGGTAACAAAAGCGGTAGAGGTAGATTTGAGACCGAAGTCCCCAAAGTCCACCTGATTTCCTGTCTGAGCATTGCCGCGGCGACGGCCTTTATGCATTTTTCGGTATTTGGTTCTCTTCGGTTGTAGCATCCCGAGATTCCTCCGAGGACTCTTCTTCTTGTCCTCCAACGGTAACTTCTATCAGTTTCATCTCCTCATCATTCACCTCAACCGCCTCCACCTTCTTAAGCTCCGGCAAGATGTCACCCTTATATATCCACACCTTTACTCCGATACGCCCCATAGCTGTGCGAGCTTCAGCCAAGCCATAGTCTATGTCTGCACGAAGAGTATGGAGAGGTACACGTCCTTCCATGACTTTCTCGCGACGGGCTATCTCAATACCGCCTAACCTGCCTGAGCAGATGATCTTAATGCCGTTTGCCCCTGACTGCATTGCCCTGTCTACGGACTGATGCATTGCCCTACGGAAGGCAATCCTGCGCCCAAGCTGCTCAGCAATACTCATTGCCACAAGTTGAGCATCCAGTTCCGGCTGACGAACTTCCTGCACGTTTAATCGAGCCCGTTTGTGAGATAATTCCTCGACGGTCCTTCTCACATCCTCCACTCTTTGACCTCCGCGGCCAATCACTATACCAGGCCTTGCAGAGTGAATCGTAACCACTAATTCCTGAGCGCCTCTTTCCAACTCAACCTTGGATATGCTCGCGTCCGGAAGTCTCGAGAAAATGGCCCGCCGTATTCGCAAATCCTCTAATAGCAGAGTCCGGTACTGGGATGACTTGCCAGCGTACCACTTGGATTGCCAATCCTTGATGACACCAAGGCGAAATCCTATTGGATGAGTCTTCTGGCCCATTAGGCACCCCCCTCTTCATCAACCAACACCGTAATATGGCTAGTACGTTTCAAAATTCTGCTAGACCTGCCCCTTGACCTTGCTCTAGATCTATGCAAAGTTACCCCGGGATCGGCGTGAATAGCTACTATTCTGAGGTCGCTCTGGGACATCATGTTATTGTTCTCAGCGTTACTGGCAGCAGAATGCACCACCTTGGCCACCTCTTTAGCGGCAGGCGTAAGCAAAAACCCCAATATCTTTAGGGCCTCTTCTACCTTCTGACCCCGAACTACCTTTAGTACTCGACGCATTTTCTTCGGGGAAATACTTATGTTTTTGGCTACAGCTTTTACAGCCATGATATTCCTTACCTTCTCACCGTAGTTTGTCGCTCAGACTTGGAGGCGTGCCCCCTAAATGTCCGAGTTGCAGCAAATTCTCCTAACCGATGACCAACCATGTTCTCCGTGAGGAAAACTGGCACATGCCTGCGTCCGTCGTGCACGGCAATAGTTAAACCCAACATATTTGGCATTATCATAGATGCTCTTGACCAAGTCTTGATTACAACCTTGGCCTCGCTTCCCTGCAAGGCCTCGACCTTCTTCATCAACTTGGGATGAACGTACGGTCCCTTTTTTATGGATCTAGACATCCCTTATTTCCTTTCCCGTCACGTATCTCTCTAGGGTCTGCGCCTTACGATCATGCTGTTGCTCTTGCCCTTGCGGCGCGTCCTGTACCCAAGCGCAGGCTTACCCCAAGGAGTCTTAGGCCCCGGCATACCGATTCCAGAACGACCCTCGCCCCCACCATGAGGATGGTCATTCGGGTTCATAGCAGATCCTCTTACTTGAGGCCTACGGCCAATGTGCCGCGACCTACCAGCCTTACCAAGTTTTTCATTCTTGTGGTCCGGATTGCCAACTTGTCCTATGGTGGCCATACACTCCGGATTCAATCTGCGTACCTCACCAGACGGCATGCGCAGTAAAACATGACTTTCTTCTCTAGCTAAGACCTGGGCTGATGTACCGGCACTGCGCACAAGTTGACCGCCTCTGCCAGGATGCATTTCTACGTTATGCACAGTACTACCAGACCGGATGAGTTTAAGAGGCAGGGTATTGCCCAGAGCAATCTCAGCATTGGGTCCAGACTCAATTTTAGCCCCAACTGTCAGCCCTTGAGGAGCCAGATTATATCTCTTATCTCCATCTGCATATTGAATGAGAGCCAGCCGAGCGGAACGGTTCGGGTCATACTCAATGGCAAGCACTTTCCCTGGAACACCCGGCTTATTTCTTTTGAAATCTATAATCCGTAGTCTCCGTTTATGGCCGCCTCCACGGTGACGAACTGTCAACCTACCCTGAGCATTCCTTCCGCCCTTTTTGCGCAAAGGAGCCAGGAGAGATTTCTCCGGCTTGCTTTTAGTAATCTCCTCAAAAGACGGGAGTACTTGGCCACGCCTACCCGGAGATGTTGGTTTTACTTTTATTAGTGGCACTTAAGCTCCCTCAAATAATTGAATCTTATCGCCTGATCGCAGACTCACTACAGCCTTCTTCCAAGAGGACTCTTGAACTAATCTTCGCCCAAATCTCTTCCTCTTGCCCTTGACGATTAGTATATTAACACCAGTCACCTTGACGCTAAAAGAGTGCTCCACTGCCGTTTTCACCTGAACCTTGTTGGCACGAGAATCCACTTCAAAGGCATACTTATTGCTAGTATCCTGCAGGAGAGTGCTTTTTTCCGTAATCAGTGGCCTACGAAGAACCTCAAATACGTGCAGAGACATCTCTTCATCCTCCCCTTTGGTCCGAGCCTGCTACGTTTATGTCCTCCAAAGCCCACAGCTCCTCAGCACGACGCACTGCTTCAGCCGTTATGATAACACGGTCGTGATGCAGCAAGTCCACGGTGTTTATCTGTGGGGCAGGTAGTGTTTTCACGCGGCCAATATTGTGAGCTGCGCGAATTACATCAGCCTGTGAACTGACTGTTACTATAAGAGCCGGAGTGGTTATTCCCAGGCTTGCCAGCACCTTGGTCATTTCCTTGGTTTTTGCTTCACCGAGCTGAAGTTCGTTCACTACCAACAACTTCTCTTCACGAACTTTCTGAGAGAGGAGGCAACGTATGGCCCCACGATTCATCTTTTTGGGAATGCGTTGAGAATAGTCTCGTGGGTGCGGGCCAAAGACTATACCCCCACCACGCCATTGAGGAGATCGGATGCTGCCCTGACGGGCCCTACCGGTGCCTTTCTGCTTCCATGGCTTTATACCTCCGCCAGATACCATGCCTCGCGTTTTGGTAGAGGAGGTACCCTGACGGGCGTTCGCCATGTGCGACATTGCCACTTGGTGAACCAAGGCCCGATTCATGGGCGCATCGAAAAGACTATCGCTGACCTCAATAGCATCCACGGTCTCTCCGGAGGAATTAATAACAGGAAGCTTCATTGTTTACGCCCCCCCCGAGACTCTTTAATCACTAACATTCCGTTCTTAGCCCCAGGAACTGAACCTCTCACCAAAAGGAGATTACGTTCCAGATCCACCTTTATCACTTGTAGATTGACGGCAGTTATTCTTCTATCTCCCATATGGCCAGCCATGGGAGTTCCCTTGAAAACTCTTCCAGGTGAAGTGCCAGCGCCAATTGAACCGGGAGCTCTAGCTCTGTCCGATTGACCATGCGTCTTTGGACCACCTGCAAAGTGGTGACGTTTCATGGCACCAGCAAATCCTTTACCTTTGGATATGCCTACGACATCAATCATATCTCCTGGCTGGAAAATCGCAGCATCTATTTTTTGACCTATCTGAGCGTCGCCTAAATCATCCACTCTGAATTCCTTCAGATGCCGCATAGGAGCCACATTTTTCAGATGACCAATCTCAGGAGAGTTGAGTTTCTTGGACTCTTCATAGCCAAGTTGTATCGCCTGATAACCGTGCCTTTGTCGGGTTTTCACTTGCGTTACCACGCATGGCCCAACTTCAACAACACTGACAGGCTCCACCACTCCATCCTCCATGAAGATGCGTGTCATACCCTGTTTCCGTCCTAATATGCCTTTCATATATCTTCCTAAGAGACTAGCTTTTGATGGAAATATCCACGCCTGCAGGGACAGTGAGGCGCGTGAGAGAGTCAATTGTCTTTGGGCTTGGATCCAGAATATCAATAAGCCTCTTGTGAGAGCGCAATTCGAAATGCTCTCGTGAGTCCTTGTCTACGTGAGGAGAGCGTATGACGCAAAATCTCCTGATAGACGTTGGCAATGGAATAGGCCCAGCCACGCCAGCTCCTGTCAGTTCCGCAGTCTCTACTATCTGCCTTGCAGAAACATCCAGAATCTTATGGTCAAATGCTCTTAGCACTATGCGAATCTTTTGTTGTGGCATGTTTTCTAACCTATACCTTTACCAATTCCTGGGCCACGCCCTGGGGAACTTCTTCGTAATGACTGAACTCCATAGACTGACTTGCCCTTCCCTGAGTGAGCGAACGAAGGATTGTGATGTATCCAAATGTTTCCGCCAATGGCACATACGCCCGTATTGTCTGCAAGTTACTTGCAGCTTCTATGTTGCGAACACGAGATCGCCGACTTCCAAGGTCGCCCAACACCTCGCCCAAAAACTCATCAGGAGTGAGTATCTCCATCTCCATAATTGGCTCCAAGAGCACAGCTTTGGCTTTCCTGACGCCCTCTTTGACACCCATTGAACCAGCCATCTTAAACGCCATCTCAGATGAGTCTACGGGATGATAGCTACCATCCACAAGAGATATTTTTGTATCTATCACAGGATAACCAGCCAGCACGCCAGTTTCAAGGGCTTCCCGCACACCCCTCTCAACGTGAGGGATATATTCTTTGGGAATTGACGCCCCACGAATTTTGTTCTCAAACTGGATCCCACCGTTTCTCTCTAGGGGCTCAAGCTCCAGCCAAACATGGCCAAACTGTCCGTGACCGCCCGTCTGCCGTATGAATCTACCTTCAGCTCTCGAGGGCTCAGTGATAGTCTCGCGGTAAGATACCTTCGGCCGACCTATGTTAGCGCCCACTTGAAATTCGCTTCTCAGTCTCTCGACCAGCACCTCAAGATGCAACTCTCCCATACCAGCCATTATGGTCTGTCCGGTCTCGTCATCCACCTTAACCGTGAATGTAGGATCTTCTTCTGACAATTTAATCAACGAGTCTATTAATTTCTCCTGATCCATTTTTGTCTTTGGCTCAATCGCCACAGAAACCACCGGTTCCGGGAAGGTAATGGACTCCAGAATTACAGGGAAGCCCTCACTGCAAATGGTGTCGCCAGTAAAAGTATTCTTCAATCCAACGGCGGCTGCAATGTTCCCAGCAAAGATAACATCCGTTTCTTCTCTACGGTTAGCGTGCATTGTGAGCGCCCTGCCCATGCGTTCACGGTTGCCCTTAGTTGAGTTGTATACAGCAGTACCAGCCTTCATCTGACCAGAATACACCCTGAGGTATACCAGGCGCCCTACGTGAGGATCAGTCATGACTTTAAAGGCCAGCGCGGAGAATGGGGCATCCACATCGGGATTCATAATAATTTCCTCACCCGTCTTGGGACGAATCCCAGTAACGGGAGGCACGTCCAATGGGGAGGGAAGGTATGCGCATACTGCATCAAGCATAAATTGAACACCTTTATTCTTGAGTGCACTACCGCATAGCACCGGAACAATGCTGTTCTTTAAAGTGGCTGTTCTAATGGCACTCACTATCTCCTCTTTGGAAATAGTCTGCTCTTCCAGATATTTAGCCATCAAAGCATCGTCAGTTTCTGCGATTTTTTCTATCAACTGGTCCCTATAACTACGTACGCTCTCCAACATTTCTTGCGGAATGGGTGCTTCCACAGGAGTGAAATTATCGTTATCAGAGAACATCATCGCTTTCTCTTCCACCAAGTCTACTACACCAATGAATGCGTCTTCCTGCCCTATTGGAATCTGTAACGGCACAGGATTTGTGCTGAATCTATTGGCGATCATATCTACCGTACGCTCAAAGTTAGCTCCAACCCTATCCATCTTATTTATGAAACAAATACGAGGTACATTATACTTATCGGCCTGCCTCCACACTGTCTCCGACTGGGGTTGTACACCAGACACAGCGTCAAATACAACCACTCCTCCATCCAAAACACGAAGGCTCCTCTCCACTTCTGCAGTGAAGTCCACGTGACCTGGAGTATCTATGATGTTGACTTGAAAATCATTCCACGCACAGGTAGTAGCTGCAGCAGTAATGGTAATACCACGCTCTTTCTCCTGATCCATCCAATCCATGACCGCGGTGCCATCATGAACTTCACCTATCTTGTAAGTACGTCCTGTAAAGTACAACACCCGTTCAGTAACGGTGGTTTTTCCGGCATCTATATGAGCAATAAAGCCTATATTACGTATTTTATCCACGGAAAATCTCTCCAACCTAAGACAGGGGGGTGTTAATTATCTATATTGATATTAGGGAGGACCACTACCACCGATAATGCACGAAGGCCCGGTTGGCCTCAGCCATGCGGTGAATTTCCTCTCTTCTTCTCACTGCTGCGCCCTGCCCTTTAGAAGCGTCCTGAAGCTCTAGGGCAAGTCTCTCAATCATAGGTCGTCCGGTCCTAGCACGGCTAGCTGTTAAAAGCCAACGCATGGCTAAAGATAGCTGTCTATTGCTTCTTACCTCAATTGGAACCTGATATGTGGCTCCACCAACCCGCCGCGGTTTAACTTCTAGCTGCGGAGTCGCATTCCTTAGCGCCTGGGTGAAGGTCTCCATAGGGTCTCGCGAGGTTTCCTTCTCCAGAACATCTAATGCACCATAAACTATACGCTGGGCGGTAGATTTCTTTCCGCCCTTCATAACCCTGTTGATGAAACCAGCCAAGTACACACTGTTGTACTTAGGATCCGGTGATATTTCTCGTTGTTCAGCGCGATTACGACGAGCCATTATTCTACTTTCTACCTGCTGGCGTTGTTATTTGCTTGGCCCCATATTTACTGCGTCCACGCTTACGGGCTGCTACCCCAGTGGCGTCCAAAGCACCTCTGATAATATGATATCTGACTCCAGGGAGATCCTTGACTCTTCCTCCGCGTATGAGAACAACGGAATGCTCCTGAAGAGTGTGTCCTTCCCCGGGAATGTAGGCCGTCACTTCCATTCCATTGGCCAAACGTATCCTAGCTACTTTCCTCAAAGCCGAATTTGGCTTCTTTGGAGTCATAGTACGTACCAGGACACAGACGCCCCTCTTTTGAGGAGAGCCGTCCGTCCGTTTCAACTTATTCTTCAACGAGTTAAAGTTATACCGCAGAGCCGGGGCCTTGTTCTTCTTGACCACCTTGACTCTTGGTTTTCTCACCAACTGATTCACTGTAGGCATATTCAATGCTCCTTAAGTTCCAACAAACAAAGACCAACAAAAGGCTTCGAATGCCGAGCAGTCAATGTATATCCAACAACCTGTTTTGTCAACCTATAATCCTAGAATATTTCGTATAGATCAGAATAGTCACGTAAAATGCAGTGCCAAGCTAACCAACTATCTCAGTAAAATTTTGGATAGCATATTTATGTGATGCCATATCGATATGGCATCACAGCCAATGCCTTGCCCAGCCTAGCCGATCCCCACGGTGAAGATGCATTAGAGATCTGCCTAGGGACACTGGCAATTAACATAGAGATACGCCGACATAGCAGCATCAATGCTGGTAATAGGCCCCAAAGAAGATTTGAGTCAGGTTAGTATTATAAGCCACGTTTGTGACTCACAAAACTGCAACGAGAATATGACTAAGGAAATTGGATGTATGTCAGACATATATCACTTCCCTATATGAATTTATGCCAGCAAGATTACAAGATTAAAGGCATAAAGCCATTCGCAGGTGATAAATGATATATACCATAGACAACCTTCTTGTGATAGCCTGAGTTAAGCATGAATTGCAAAGTGAATATGAATTTGGAGTTCACGTGTTTCGATGAGTAAAGTATTCTACGGATGGTACATAGTAGCCGCAAGCGTCGGCATGAATTTCTACCTGACAATGGCGTTCGGTCTTGGTTTCAACGTGTTCTTCCTCCCCATCCTCCGCGAGTTTGGCTGGACTCGGGCACTAACCTCAGGGGCTTTTTCCTTACGGGCAGTTGAATCAGGATTACTGGCTCCTATAATCGGATTCTTGGTAGACCGATGGGGTCCTCGAGTCGTCATACTATGGGGGGTAATTCTGGGTGGAGCAGGCATGATCATGCTGGGGTTCATAAACTCCCTGTTCACGTTCTACGCGGCCTTCCTTCTTGCCTCACTGGGAATGACCGGTGCTGGTCACGGCGTTTCATGGGTGGCCGCCGTCGCACACTGGTTCCACAGGATGCGAGGTCGCGCCCTTGGCATTGCGATGCTCGGCCCGGTGATTGGCGGCCCATTTGTAGTTGTCGTTGCTCTGTTGGAGGGGCTCATAGGCTGGCGAACTGCCACCATTTCATTAGGCGTTGGTATGTGGATTGTAGGGATTCCTCTGGCCCTGATAGCCCGTCCACGGCCAGAACCATACGGATACCTACCAGACGGGGACCCGCCCAAAGCAGCACCAGCACAACAAACTGAGGAGCAAGGCTCTGCACAAGATTTTGAATTCACCGGTTTCACAGTAGCTCAAGCGGTAAAGACACGAGAGTTCTGGGTACTCTCCTCTCTATTTGCAGCGATGTTTATGGGCATAAGCGGCTTGATGGTGCACCTTATTCCCATGATGGAGGACCAAAATTACAGCTCTGCTCAAGCAGCGAGCCTTCTGGGACTGATGTTCTTCCTCAGCGGCATCGGCCGCATCGCCTCAGGATCACTAGCGGACATGATTGATTACAGAATTGTCCTAGGCGGCCTCATAGGGTTTCAAATAGTGGGGCTTCTTATCCTGTCAGCTGTAGGACCAGGGCAATTCTGGCTGGCTGCAATCTTCGCACTGGTCTTTGGGATTGGATTTGGAGGAACAATACCACTGAGACCGTTCCTGATTATGGAGATGTTTGGTGCAAGAGCATTTGGCGCACTCCAGGGGCTGGTACAAGTGGGAGCAATAGGCGCTGGCGTAGTAGGACCCGTGTTTTACGGCTGGATATTCGACACCAAAGGCTCCTACGACATAGCTATCTACGCAACAATATCAACAATACTAATGACCATACCTCTAACCTACATGCTCAAGAAAAACCATGAGAGCGTTATCAGTACGCACTGATAACGCCGATAGCCCCGCAGGCAACATGGCTGAAGAGTTCCTGAGTGCAAGAGTACGCTTCATTGCTAATGTTGCATGAGGCTGCGACGACTGACAACACACGACAAGGATTATTGTATAAGCAGACAACAATGCCGAAACACGGCTGCTGGAGTACACATCCATACACAATACTGCCGTGAATGGTAAGCAGGCACACTCCATAGAAGATTAGAGAAATACACCCACCCTATAAACTAGGCAAAAGCCGTGTGCCATAATTACACGCCTTTCCATGACAGAGCGCCGCATGTGTCCACTATTCCGGAATTGATATCTGTGCGGAAATCCTTGGCACATCTCCTACAACACGCGTGATATGACCCTCTCCGGTAAGATCTTCGGATAACAACACATCCCCCTGTCCAAACCTGCGTTTGGTCCCATCCCCCAGTTCAATCTCAGCCTGCCCTTGCAACGTAACGACATATTGGCGTCGTGGCGCTGGGTGCATGTCAATGACAAATCCGGGTGGCTGGTACACAAACTGTATAGCCAGAGCCACATTAACATCAGTACGCTGTGTTTCTTGAATAGGGTTAAACGGTAGTTCCGCTTCCGCGAAGTGGGTCCTTCCGTCTTCCCCTGTGTACATTCTTACCGATTGCATAATACATCTCCTGAATGTAGATTTGCCCTGGCATTTCTAGCCTAACATTAGACTCTGCAAACAATTTCGCCAAGTAAGATCACCTAATTGCCCAATTCCACATCGCCATTAACGCGATACTCAACGTATGCAAGGACATCACCAAGGATCGGAGAGCCAGTGACATCCGTACTGCAAGGAGTTCCTTGGGACTTGCCTAGTTTGCTGGCAAATCTCCTTCCAGGTTGTCCTACCAGTCCACAGTAGCCTGAACCATATGCATTAATAAAAATCGCACAGTTCTATCGCAAAAGCGAGATAGTCCGATTCACCTTTTCCACGTATATCAATATCACTAAAAGGAGAGGCTCAAAGGGACTCCATGTTACCCAATTTACCGTGGTAGCATTCTGAAGTAGCGCACATCCATGCAATATCTCAAGTATGCCTCAATGACTAACAGGCCCCTATCCGAAATCCTTTGGATGAAAACGCCCCACAGCATTCCACTGCCCAGCTCTATCGAGAGTCTCTATATCAATCCACATGAGCTGTGCCCCATACTTAGTCTTTGCAGTACGCATTACTTCATTTGCCCTCATATAACCCTCCTTCAAGCTATCAATTATCTCGTCCATTGGAGTCATAATCGGGATTTCCGGAGTTGTAGTAGATCTAAAGTATGCCAGGTAGCGGCACAGCCAATCCTCGTCTGCGTAAACCATGGTTACTCCAATATAATAGTGTCTGCGTCAGTATACACGGCAGTCGAGCGGAAACCCAATCCACAGCATCTGTAAATTCAAAATACCCAGCGACCCCATTGCAAGATATAGAATCAGAAAATGGAATGCATGGATTAAACCTATCGATTAATTTTGAAATTAAGAGGGGGCTTTAGGTGCACATACTGTTCAGTGGATTTGGCTACTCTGAAATAAGCAAATAATAGCACTTTGTTTCAGGGCCTATAACATCAGATCCCAGATTCTTGATGGCAAGAAAAATGACTGCCTGGAATTTCCAAAAGTCCGAAAATAGAAAGTGCAACGAGGGCGGAAAATTGTTTGGTCGGGGTGGTCGGACTCGAACCGACGACTTCTACGTCCCAAACGTAGCGCGCTACCAACTGCGCCACACCCCGAAGTTATAATCATAGTTTAGGTAGGAGAGAGGGTCAAGTTCCCATGCCCAAACTCGCGGATACTACCACCTAAGTCTTCATATCATAAATAGTTCAAGCATTATACAATTTAGGCCTCGATGTAACGAACCAGCATAGTGAACTTCCCTCTTCACCATTGCAAAGCACCACAATGGCTCTTACAGCGAATGAGACATATGGCCAGAGCCATAACTCTGGCCATTGATAAAAACACGATCCTCAGGAAATGCTCAGGCAGCTGTCTGGCACCAACTGAGCTTCAGTCCATTGGTGAGCTTCGACTGCCACAGCAGCAGAGTGGCAACATCCGTCTGTGATCCACTTAAAGAGCATGGAAAAGGAAGCTGGGCTAGGTAAAATGTGCCCAAACCTATCCCAACTCGTATATTTCACAGCATTACATCCAAGCTAGACACATCCGCCTCGCAGGATGGTTATCCATTCCCAATAGACAGAAAACGTACAACAAAACGATGGAGTTCGTGCCAGGCGCTCTGAAGCGCTCCAAGATCGGCAACAGCGAACGATTGCATACCATGAAACGTCTGCACAAGTGTAGCAGAGAGCAGTTCTAACCAGCCTTGCCCGATAACAACTTCACCTCTACTGTATACTCTCTACCAAAACGGAGACGTAGTAAGAAGTTTTCTATAGAATATATAAAAGTAAATGCAACTATCTTCAAGTTTTTTACTTTACATGGCATCGGATTTCTGTCTCCGTTAGTAACTAACGGAGAGGTAGCAGAGGAAAAAAATAAATGATAACAAAGTGGGGGTATCGCCTTGCGTGTACCCTATTCGCAGTGTTGAGTGGATGTTGTTCAGTAACGCTTATAAGCGATGCCAGTAATAATCCTAGCTTTATTCCTTGGAGCCTAACAGGACTGCTCCTTGGAGTGGATTTCTTTTATAATGCCCCCGTGGCGGTTGCGAGAGACTGCAAAAACACATCAACTCCCATCTGGCAGTTTCGACCACACTGGTACTCTAGGCAACAGCGTGGCGCATTATATTCACTCAGACTCAATGGAACTAGCCAATGAATCAGAACAATACTCCTACTGCCGGATATAGCACAAACTCTCGTATAGGAGTAGTGATTGTAGCCGCAGGTCTAAGTCAACGCATGGTCACAGGGGACAAGGTCTTTGCACAACTCCTCGGTAAACCACTGATAGCCCACACCATTTCCGTCTTCGAAGAATCCCCTTTGGTGGATGAGATTATCTTAGTTCTTGGTGAGCACAACATCGAGAAGGGACGAGACCTAGCAATCCAGGAAGGGTGGAGAAAGCTGAAGCACATCTGTACCGGTGGACAACGACGCCAGGACTCAGTAAAGGCAGGTCTTCAGTACCTCTCGCATTGCGAGTGGGTAATGGTACACGATGGAGCAAGACCCTGCGTTACCAGGGAGATAATTGAATTGGGTTTGGAGAACGTAATGGAGATCGGAGCCGCCATTCCAACCATCGCCGTAAACGATACAGTTAAAAAAATTAAAGATGGTTTAGTTCTCGAAACCCTGCAAAGAGATGGCTTGTTGGCAGCGCAGACACCGCAGGTATTCCGTTACAAAATACTTCAAGAAGCGTACCAACATGACCTTGATGGGATAACAGACGACGCTTCCCTGATAGAGCGACAGGGCCACTCAGTAAGCACATTCACCGGGTCATCGGAAAACATCAAGGTGACCACCAAGGCTGACTTACTCCTGGCCGAAGTTATTCTCAAGAATAGGATCGAGCCTGAGAACCTGCCACAAAAGTAGAGTGGTTGTGATATTCTTTTGCACTGGAGTTTATTATGTCGACCCGCACAGGAATAGGATATGACGCCCATAGACTAGAGAATGGTCGCCCTCTATGGCTTGGTGGCGTCCAAATAGACTTTCAAGCTGGATTGGCAGGACATAGCGATGGTGACGCTCTGATCCATGCGATGGTGGATGCCATTCTGGGGGCCGCTGGCCTTGGCGATATAGGGACACACTTCCCTTCCTCTGACCCTCAGTACCGTGGTGCTTCCAGCATACGATTTCTGCAACATACCGCCAAACTTCTGGAGCAACAAGGCTGGCATGTAACAAACCTCGATGCTACAATAATCGCCGAGCATCCCAAATTAGCCCCGGTTGCAGAAAATATGCGCCAAGTAATTGCCGAATCCCTGGGATTACACCAATCTCAGGTGAACGTCAAAAGCACGACCTCCGATGGTATGGGATTTAGCGGCCGAGGTGATGGAATAGCAGCCATGGCAATTGCCACTATAGAGGACAAATCATGAAACTATATGACACACTTTCCGGTGAGAAGCAGGAATTCACACCTCTAGCAGACCATGTCACCATATACGTGTGTGGACCCAACCTGTATGGCCCCTGCCACATAGGCCATGCCCTGTCGTACGTATTCTTCGACGTACTTCGCCGCTACTTGGAGTACCAAGGCCACCGGGTTCACCAAGTCCAAAACTTCACTGACATTGAAGACCGCATTATTGAGGTAGCGCAGAGGGACGGGACAAGCATAGGCGAACTGGCAAATCACTATATCGAACGATTCCTCAATGAGATAGACGAACTAGGAGTGCAACGTGCACACGATTACCCCAGAGCTACAGAATACATAGACCACATGATAGAGATTATCCAGGACCTAATAGCAAAGAATAACGCTTACGTAGTGGATGGAGATGTCTACTTCAGAGTGCGTAATTTTAAGGATTATGGACATCTCTCCAGGCGTCCTATAGAGGACATGAGAGCCGGTTCCCGTATAGAGATTGACGTACGCAAGGAAGACCCAATGGACTTTGCCCTGTGGAAATCATCCAAAGATGGAGAGCCAGCTTGGGCAACTCCCTGGGGCCCGGGACGTCCTGGCTGGCACATAGAATGTACAGCGATGTCCATGAGCCTTCTCGGGAATCAGATAGATATTCATGGCGGCGGCCAAGACGTCATCTTCCCACACCATGAGAACGAGATCGCACAGTCGGAGATCTACACAGGGGATTCGCCATTCGTACGCTTCTGGGTACACAACGGCCTCCTGCAGCTCCCCGATAACAACGGCGAAAAGATGACACGTCACACTGGCAACTTTATCAGTTGCCGTGATGCCCTTGATGCCCATAGCGCTGACACGCTCCGCATGTACTTCTTTTCGTCCCACTACAGAAGCCCTCTCATGTATACGGAAGAGGGAATATCTTCTGCATCACGCGCTCTGGAACGTTTGCTCAACGCGCTGAGAAGCACCTCTGATTGTGACGACGAAGGTCAGCTAGACGTAGAAATCTATCACAACAGATTCATAGCATCCATGGAGGACGACTTAAACACACCGCAAGCCCTAGCAGCCATGTTTGACCTAGCGCATGAAATTAATCGTCAAAAAGAGACTGGATCGGCCGTAGGTGGAGCACAACGGGCATTGCGTGAGATGACATCAATCCTTGGACTGTCCATGAACGAACAGTCTAGTTCAGCCCACAAGGACTCCTCCCAGTTCATAGACATTCTAGTGGAAACCCGCACTAAGCTTCGTGGAGAACGTAACTTCCAGATTGGAGACTCCATACGCATTCAACTGGAAGAGCTGGGCGTGATTCTAGAGGACTCCGCCGATGGCACCAAATGGAGATTCAGTGGCCTGAAATGACTCCCATAATTAGTGCCAGGCCTAGATAATAATTCTGCCTAACACACGACAAAGGAACACACAGTGATTGCCCTTTCAGCTTTAGAAACCCTGAAAAGCATCGTAGGGTCTGAAGACATATTACTAGATGAGGCATCCCTTGCAGCATACTCTCTGGATGCCTTTGGGCGCTGGGGGAGTGGGAAACCAGACGCGTCTCCACAGCGAGTGTATGTCGTGGTGCGACCATCTTCTTCCATCGAATTAGCACAGATAGTCAAGCTGGCCTACGCGGAACGGATACCTCTCGTGCCATACGGCGGAGGCACAGGAATAATGGGTGCCATCACACCCTTACATGGTGGCATAGCCGTAGACCTTAAGAAAATGAATGGAGTCGTGAATGTGAATCCACGGGACAGAACAACCACCGTGGAAGCAGGCGCAGTCCTTGGCGACCTGAACACCGCACTCAACAAAGAAGGACTGATGTTGGGCCACGACCCGTACAGCGTACCCATAGCAACCGTGGGAGGCGCTATATCCACCAATGGCGTTGGATACAGAGCAGCCAAGTACGGTTCCATGGGAGACCAAGTGCTTGGGCTGGAAGTTGTATTACCAAATGGAGATATCGTACAGACTAGAGCAATACCAAAGACCTCAGCTGGACCATCCCTTCACTCTCTTTTCATCGGAGCCGAAGGCGTCTTTGGCATCATAACCCAGGCCACGCTCAGAGTCTTCCTCCTGCCGGAGTCACGCCTGTTCAATACGATCGCCTTTCCAAGTTTTGAGGACGGGTTCAACGCCATGCTAGAAATGTTCTCCCTTGGCCTAAAGCCAGCACTAATAGACCTGACAGAAGAACCTGACCCCCCTATCTCGTGTAAAATATGGATGTACTTGGTATTTGAGGGATACGCAGAAGAGGTCAAAGCACAGATTGCAAGAACATTGGCAGTCTGCAGCACTTACAATGGTAAGGACATAGGCCCAACTCCCACCCAGCAATACTGGGACACCCGTCACGATTCTGCGTACAGACACAAGGAACAGTACATAGATAAACCTATGAAAGATTGGCCCACGCAAGACTGGCCGAAGACAACGGCCTCCCCGCATGTTGCCATTCCAGCCTCACAAGTGCTGGAGTATAGACGTCGCTGTCAGGAGATAGCCTCGCGTAGCGGTCTACAGGTGAGAGAGTATTCCCTGTGGACTCAACCTGAATTGTTTTCCGTAATCCTGGTTGACGTGACACTGGAAGGCGCTCATCTGGACGCAGCTGTAGATCAAATCGTCACTCTGGCTCAGGACATGGGAGGCACTATGGAATACGTACACGGGATAGGAGTAAAGCTGGCACATCTGATGCCAAGAGAACTTGGGACAGGTATGGATATGTTACGTAGCATCAAGGTGGCCCTTGATCCACACAACATTATGAACCCAGGCAATCTGGGATTGTAGAAAGCCTCAGGCTTCTGACAGAAACTCCACCACAACCACCTCATCTCCTATCTCCGCGTTCAACTCCTGAGCTGCACTGCCGTCCTTTACAGAAATCTCCAGGTTGCCATGACTTCCAACAATCGCAAGCAAACCGTCGCTTTCCGCATAAGAACGGCTCACACCTCGAATTCTACTACCTTTTATCATAACTGCCACACTGTTTTTAACTATTGAATTGCCTTCTATGTTGGTTATCAGGTTACCGAAACCATCAAACTGGACAACGTAGCCCATGAGGGTATCCCCATTCCGCTGTACATGAGGAATGCACAGACACACCAGGGAACACACCGGCTCTCCCACCTCCTCCGGCACAGCACCAAGGGACAGGTACGCAGCCACAGATGCGAATATATCACGACCATGGAAGGTATCACTAATATGGTAGCGCCACAGATTTGGGTTGGACAGGCGGTAAGCAAGGCAATCAGCTGGTATCGGTACATCCATACGTTCCAGGAATTTCCCGCCCTTGGTAACAGAGCGGTATTCCTGGCTATCTCTCAACGCATAGGTGAGAAGTCCATTATCTGGAGCCAGAAATAGGCCATCTGGCGTAACCAGTAGAACGGCTAGACGTGACGTCCCCACCCAGGGTCAACCACGGCTACGTGTACAGTATCCTTAGGGAAGGAATGATACACAGAACCCAGCACAAATGGCCCCTGAGCCACGCCCTGTGGCTCAATGCAGTGAGAGACATCCACAATGACAGCCGCTGGGTTGAGTTGCAAAATGACACCTTTCATCTCTGCAACGTAGGAGTCAATGGTTCCAAAATCCGTGGTAAGGGTTATCAAGGCATTACCTTCAATATGCCCTCGCTATGCTATTGGACGTTAGAACAACCAGGAAGGTTGTATAGCACTGAATATGCCCAGTAACGTGAATACAATCGCCAGTACTATCGTGAACTGAAACAGATTTTTCTCAACGCCACGCCTAGTACGGAACGAGGCCTGACCCGAACCGAAGAAACCAGATCCCTGACCCCTAATCTGGATCAGGATGATGGCAATAAGTAAAATGGAAACCAAAATCTGAGCTGCCTGAAAAAATGAGTCCATTATTCACTTTCCTTCATATATACCACTGTATCAAGATTTTCCAGAAGAATTTTATTTATCATTGCAGGATTGGCCCTGCCCCTAGTCTCTCTCATGACCTGCCCCACCAGAAATTTAATGGCTGTTTCCTTGCCTCCAAGGAAATCTTGGACCGCTTGTGGGTTATCATGAATAACTCCTGCCACAGCCACGGCCAAAAGACCAGAGTCGCTTATCTGTGTTAGGCCCTGCTCCTCGGCTATTATCATAGCTCCCTTTCCAGACTTAAACATTTCTTCAAATACCGTTTTGGCCGCTGGCCCGTTAATTATCCCCGCTTCAATCAGATTCGTGAACTCAATCAAGCTTTGCGGAGTAATCTTTGAGTCCTCAAGTTCTACACCTGAGGCATTTAAAAGGCCGGTCATATCACCCAGCATCCAGTTGGCGATCGCCTTGGCTTTAGCAGCCACCCCATTGGATTCAATTTCACTGACATTGAGTCCATTTTCAAAAAAGTCCGCAGTAACCTTGGAGGCGGTGAGTTGGCTGGCGTCGTACAGTGGAAGACCGTACTGACTAACAAATCTATCACGTCTCGACCCTGGTAGCTCTGGCAAACGCTCCCTGACCTCATCCACCCACGCCCTGCTTATTGATAGGGGAGGCAGGTCAGGCTCAGGAAAGTAGCGGTAGTCGTGAGCGAACTCTTTGGTACGTTGCGAGACCGTAACTCCACGTTCCTCAACCCAGCCACGTGTCTCCTGCACCACTCTGCCCCCATCCTCAACAACCTTAATTTGCCTCTCCGCCTCATACTCAAGGGCCCGGTAGACAGCACGAAAGCTGTTCATAT
This sequence comes from Dehalococcoidia bacterium, assembly GCA_963580875.1. Classification (GTDB taxonomy): domain Bacteria; phylum Chloroflexota; class Dehalococcoidia; order Lucifugimonadales; family UBA2985; genus JASLXI01. Next base: position 4,569 of record CAUZMC010000004.1, on the reverse strand, counting down.
TCTTTACTTCAGCCCTCGTAAAGTATTCCGTACTACCAACGGGCCGTATACTGATGTTGGCATCACATCGGAAGCTACCATCCTCCATGTTACCTGTGGAAACACCAAGATACTGAAAAATGGCCCTCAGATTCATAAGGTATTGCCTGGCTTCCTCTGGAGAGCGCATGTCTGGTTCACTCACAGTCTCCATAAGCGCTATTCCTGCGCGGTTCACATCCACAAGACTGTAACCCTCTCCCTGAGCATCCTGAAGATGTTGAAGTTTAGCGACGTCTTCCTCCAGATGCACCCTGGTTATTCCAATGTTCTTCTGCTCTCCGTTTACATCTATGCTCAACCACCCTCCAACAGCGATTGGCCCGTCATATTGAGATATCTGGTATCCCTTCATGAGGTCTGGATAGGGATAATTCTTGCGATGGAACTGTGTGTTCTCGGATATCATGGAGTTCAGCGCAAGGCCAGTCATTATGACATACTCCACAGCACGCTGGTTCATTACCGGGAGAACACCAGGCATGGCAAGGCAAACGGGGCAAACAACCGTATTGGGAAATCCTTGTATGTAGTCGGCGGGGCAAGAACAAAACATCTTACTCTTGGTAAGGAGTTGTGCATGAACCTCTAGCCCTATAACAGTCTCGTATTTCTTTGCTTCCACCATAACCTAAAAACTTCCTCAACCTCTAGCACAGTAACAACCAGTATAGCAAAGCTAAAATAGTGTAGCAAGGAAAAATGCAACTGTTACTCATAAACCAGGTGCTTCCTAAACAAGGACTATTATATCTCGTCCCATGCACCCTGATTGCTCATCCTGTATAGACTGGAAGAAACCTCACGGATCGGCGTCCGAGCCCATCAGTATTGACGAGAGCAAAGGAACTATGGTGGCAGTAGGAATCTAGATGACGGTTGCATAACAAGTGTTTCACAGGGCCCACAGTCTATCAAAAGCACTGGAGCGGTCCAGCAAATCCAGCGGGAGACGTACGTTTGGCTGTTTACACATATCAAAAGTACAGACGAATTAGCCTTTTATCCAACTCCGCAACTTTACCAACAAGCCCTCGCCTCTCAAACTTGGAGGTTTCTGTTCAATTAATCTTCCCCTCCAACGCTTTTCGGGCCCTTGATTGGGCCATGCAAAAAAGAGAGCATACATCAGGATGAACATGATAAGTCCCAACCAAATAAATGGACCCAAGAATCCAGCGTCTACAACACTGACGAAAAGCGCGGACAATAGAAGGACAATGCCAATTGCCATGAAACGTCTAGCACTCAGGTAAACGCGGTTGTCAATACTCCTGCCAAAGCTTGCAAATGGAGATAAAAGAGAACTTCTGTTGGATTTCACAGGCTCCTTAATAGGAGTTGATTCTCCTACATCTTGGAGGATTTCCTCTATCTCGCGCTGGTATCGCTCAGGCATCACACCCCCTCCAGTGATGATGACATCATAGCCCCTTCTTGACACCAAGAAAAGTCCCACACAATGTCGAATGCAACACAAAAACAGAGTATGCGTGCTCAGGTATGTGGCTTTGCTCAAACCGAAAGGTTGCAGAGAAATGTAAAGATACCATAACTCTGAACATCCAAGTTGGGAAAGAAACCACAGTGACAATCAGGCTCACTATCGATGCACAGCACTAAACCACACGTGATAACTCTATTTACAGCTTACAGCCATATTTAACTGTCTAGTAATGAGCATGGGTCTGGCCAGTTTCTTTGGTCTATTAACTAGCAATAGTGTGTGGAATTTTTAGGATACAAACTCATTATCCTTGACACTAAAGTAGCCTGCACATATAATTCTTCCCTGTTGAGATCGGGTATTTAGCTCGGGAGATGATATGCGGTTTAATGTAGCCCAACTGTTGCAGGAAGGTGTGGGAGCACGTAGAAACTATTCTCTGGATGTGACCTTTGAGCCTTTACCAGAGACTGGCACTACACGGGCTAATGGGGAGATCACCCTCACTCACATGGACAATGCTGTTTGGGCAAGTGGACCCATAGAGACAAACGCCTTCGGCACTTGCGCTCGCTGCCTAAACATATCCGAGTACTCATTGCACTTCCGCTTAAATGAGGAGTACATACCAACAATGGATATCTACAGCGGCGCTCCAGTCAGCGACAATGTGATAGACGAGACAGGAGAGGGCACTTTCGCTCTGGAGGTCGACCACACGCTCGACCTCACCGAAGCGGTTAGGCAATACGCAATTGTAAATCTTCCTATGAACCCCCTGTGCAACAGTAACTGTGCAGGCCTGTGTTCCACCTGCGGAACAAACCTCAACGACAGCCACTGTGACTGCACTACACACACAGATTCCAGATGGAGTCCATTGCTAGACTTCCTCGTAACCAATACAAAAGAATAATTGGAGAAAATCCTATGGGAGCACTACCGAAGAAAAAACGAACAAGAGCACGGATAGGCAATCGACAGAGTGCATATCAGCTACAGGTTCCTCAACTAGGCACATGCCCTCACTGTCATAGCACAAGAAGGCCACATAGAGTATGCACAGTTTGTGGATACTACAATGGCCGTGAAGTGATAGCCCAGGAAACACCGGGGAATCAGGCAAGCGACAATTAATTCTCCCATCGTACACCTGTCATTGACAGAACTATCATCGTAAACGATTCAGGAGCCTATATTGAGCACTGTTTTCAATTCCGTTAATTCAACCTCCGCGCCTTCCAGAATTGCATTCCTGTTTCCAGGACAAGGCTCCCAGGCTGTGGGCATGGGTCTAGATCTTTATCAAAACTCCCCCGCGGCAAAGGCTGTCTTTGACCAGGTGGACGAAGCTCTGGGATTGTCCCTTTCCCGAATCTTTTTCGAAGGGTCAGAGGATGAGTTGAGGAAAACTATCAATGCTCAACCCAGCATACTAACGGTTAGTCTGGCATGTCTCAAAGCCATGGAAGAGGCGCTTGGACAAGATCGAATGCCCAAAGCAGACCTGATGGCAGGGCATAGCCTAGGAGAGTATACCGCCTTAGTGGCTGCCGATGTTCTGAGCATAACTGATGCTGTACGTCTAGTGAGAGAACGGGGTAGGCTGATGCAGTACGCTGCCGATCTAAGAGAAGGCAGCATGGCAGCAATAATGGGCATGGAAGACGCAGACCTAGAAAAAATCTGCCGGGAAACCAACACAGAGATATCAAATACGAACACCCCTGACCAGACGGTCATAAGTGGAGAAAAAAGTGCCGTAGAAAAAGCAATGGAACTGGCCAATGCTAGGGGAGCCAGAAGAACAGTTGCACTTGCAGTAGCCGGGGCCTTCCACTCCAGGCTCATGGAGCCTGCCCAGGAAGGACTCGCTAAGATTGTAAACTCCCTAACCTTCAGCGACCCCTCAGTTCCAATCGTAGCCAACTGCACTAGTCTACCCTTGAACACCGCAGAGGAGATCAAACAGGAGCTGATATCCGGACTCTGTACCTGCGTAAGGTGGAAAGACTCAGTGCAATACATGACCCAGGCAGGTATAACAACTTTCTACGAAATAGGGCCTGGCAAAGTGCTAAATGGCATGATCAAGCGCATCAATACAGATGCAGAAATAACCAACATCTACGACCAGGAGAGCATTCAACTCCTGACCGTTTAGAAACATCGATCGATCTCTAGGCGATATCTGGAGAGAAAGCCCTTTAACAAAAGAATAGTTTCAGATGGGAGTTGACAAGGAGATGGTTGACGATAACTTCGCTGTTGGTAGACGCAAGGCAAGGACCGTGGCTTTACAGGTCTTATATGAGGTAGACAGCGTAAATCACACATCAGACCAGGTAAGTGGTCGTTATTTTAGGAGAGGGCGGCTTTCCAAAGAGGCAATTGCCTTTGCACGCGGCTTGGTAGACGGTGTGCTGGCCAACACGTCTACAGTTGACCGGACAATCTCCACATTCGCTCCATCTTGGCCAATATCTCAACTACCGATAGTAGACCGTAACCTACTGAGAGTGGCCATATACGAGCTGACAATAGAGAAAATGTCCCCGCCCAAGGTGGTCATCAATGAGACTGTGGAGTTGGCCAAGCTCTACGGCAGCGATAATTCGTTCAAATTCATCAATGGAGTCTTAGGTTCCGTGATTGAAACAGAAAAACTTTCGGTTTCGTAATAAATAGATATATCAAAAATAACAGGAGGTTTCGTGTGGCAACAGTTCTAGAGCGCGTACAAAAGATTGTAGCAGAGAGACTTGGAGTAGAAGAGTCTACAGTGTTACCAGAGGCGTCCTTTACCGAAAACTTAAATGCCGACTCTCTGGACTTAGTGGACCTAATTTTGGCCTTTCAAGACGAGTTCAGCACCGACAACAACCCAATAGAGATTTCCGACGAGGACGCTGAGACCCTATTGAAGGTACAGGATGCCATTACATATCTCACAGGCAAGGGTGTCAAGGACAGCTAATACTCTCGGTATGTAACATTCAACACAACCGTCCTAGCATTCTGAATAGCTTAGGGCGGTTGTGCTATCTCAACTGTTTTCCGCTATGGTAAGTTTATACGTAGCA
>CAUZMC010000003.1:0-67835 GCA_963580875.1 Dehalococcoidia bacterium | reverse complement strand
CAACATCAGCTTCATCGCCCCATACTCTTTGGGCCTCAGGAAGCTGCCGAAGTCGCTGCTACTTCCCCAAACTCCAATGAGCAGATACATGGGCATAACAGCCAATTCATAAAAGAAGAAGAAGAAGAATAGGTCAAGGGAGACGAACACTCCAAAAACTCCAGCCACAAGCAGAAAGAAGAGGACGAAAAATTCCTTAACTCGATACTCGATTTTCCACGACATTAAGACTCCAGTAAACATCACAATTCCGGTGAGTAAAATCATTGGCACAGAAATACCATCTACTCCCAATGAGAATGTAACGCCAAGGGAATCCAACCACTGAATCTCCCGAATGAGCTGATATCCAGCCTCAGCGGTGTTATACGCCAAGAAGACGTAGGCCGTGAGGGCCGTAACAACCACTGCCACTGCCAGAGATGTGAGTTTTATATGCTGAAGCCTTTTACTTGGCAGAAAGGCCAAGAGAACGCCCCACCCAAATGGTAGTGCCACAAGGGCCATAAGTACGTATGAGTCGAATGTATCCACTTTTACTCTATTTATCCTGCTATTTCATTACTACGTCAGTTGAGAATTTCTTCTTACGCATATGGCAACAGCAGTAGCCATATCAATGCCACTGCGACCACTCCAACAGCCATTCCAAGGGCGTAATTATACACCTTGCCAGTCTCCAAATACCTCAATCTCCACCCAGACAAGAACACCGAACGTCCCAGACCGTTCACTCCGGTATCGTTCACCACTATACGGTCAAAGAGTGCCATAAAGCGGGCAAATGCCAAGACAGCCCTATCAATACCAAACTGGTACAGGTCGTCAATATAGTACTTGTTTACCAGTACCCGGTGTAGTCCGGCGAACCGCCCACGAATGCGGTCTGCCGAAAGTGATTTCCTGGAATACATCGCCCAGCCAAGGCCAAACCCCGCTAAGGAAAGAACAACTGAGAGGGTCATCACAAGGAAGTTGATGTGATAGGCCTCCGCTTCCTTAAAGTACAGCCAATTTCCAAAACCGTCGTAGCCTGGGATCAAACCTGGAGCCAACAACCCAGCGCCCAATGCCAGAACAGCAAGAACCACCAGAGGCACGGTCATCACCAAAGGCGATTCATGAGAGTGATCATTCTCCGTCTTCAGATTGCCCAGCACCACAAGGAATAAAAGTCGAGCCATATACAGAGCGCTCATAAACGCGGCTATAAGGGTCATGATAAAGAACAGTGATCCTCTTCCGTCGAGTACAGCCACAAGTATCTCGTCCTTGCTAAAAAACCCGCTAAGTGGAGGTATACCTCCAAGGGCTAGCAGGCCTATACCAAAGCTAATTGATGTCACAGGCATACGCCTCCAAAGACCACCCATCTCCCGTATATCACGCTTGCCACCGGTACCGTGCGCAATACTCCCTGCCCCCAGGAACAGCAGTGATTTAGCAAAGGCATGGGCCACCAGATGGAATATAGCCGCTGTGAATCCAAACGACCCAAGCGCCAGCATCATGAACCCAAGGTGGCTTATGGTTGAGTACGCAAGCACCCGTTTGAGATCGGTCATCACCAACGCCATGGCCGCCGTGATAAGAGCCGTGACGAGACCAATTACCGCTACCACGAGCATCGCCGTATCTGACATAAAGAACAGAGGAAATGCCCTAGCCACAAGGAAGACTCCTGCAACCACCATCGTGGCCGCATGTATCAGGGCACTGACAGGCGTAGGACCTTCCATGGCATCTGGCAGCCACACATGCAATGGAAACTGAGCCGACTTGCCCATAGCACCCAAGAATATTAACAAAACCGCAGCCGTCAAAGTACCTGAGCCTATGCCGCCATTTTCTGCTATGTGGATAATTGTGGATATGTCAAAAGTCCCAGTCTCGTTAAACAACAGCAAAATGCCTATCAGGAGGCCAACATCACCAATTCTGGTAGTAATGAATGCCTTCTTGGCCGCCTCTGCAGCTGAGCGTTTGTGATACCAGAACCCTATGAGCAGATAGGAACACGCACCAACAAGCTCCCAAGCTATGTACATCAGTAGGAAGTTGTCAGCAAGCACCAGAGTCAACATTGCCGCCGCAAAGAGGGAGTGAGCTGCAAAGTACCAACTGAACGAGCCCTCCTGATCTTTCATGTAACCCAGTGAGTACACCTGCACCATTAAGGCCACAAATGTCACGAGCCCAAGCATAACCACAGACAACGGATCAATCATTATCCCCAATGTGAATGTGGTTCCTCCAACAGTGAACCAGTCCACAGAGAATATACCGCCGCCTGATGATAGAAACTCATTCAGCACATACCAAAAGACTCCGAAGCTAGCCAGGATTGCCAAAGGCGAGAGAAGAGCTATCTGCTTTGGGAGGAAGCGGCTAAAGACAACGATGGCAAAAAAAGCGAATGCACAAATAGCTGGCGCTAACCACGCCCACTGAACACCCAAGTTCGCCACCGATTCTGCATCAAGCATCATCTGTTACGTCCTTACCATTTCATCACATCCACATCATACACATCCACAGAAGACCGATCTCTAAAGAGCCTCAAAATTATGGCCATTGCCAATCCAACCTCAGCCGCCGCCACTGTAATAACGAATATCGCTATGACTTGCCCCGTGGCGGCCTGTGCCAGTTCCCCGTACGCCGCAAAGGCAATAAGATTTATATTTACAGCGTTTAGCATAAGCTCTAGGGCAAGTAGTATAAGGACTGCGTTGCGCCTAGCCAACACACCGTATATACCTATTGAGAATAGGGCGGCACTAAGTATCTGAAAATGGATGAGGCTCATTCTACATCCCTCTCCCTAGCTATGACTATGGCCCCAATGAGAGCCACAAGCAACACCAGAGATGCCACTTCAAATGGAACCGCCCAATCCGTAAAGAGGCTATTCCCCAGCTCCTTAAAACCAAGCGACTGACGTACAGTCTCTGTCGGAGCCCCCTTTATAATCGCCGCTGCCAAAAGCACAAACACTCCAAATGCCGTTACAATAGCCAATCGCCACTGGGGATTGGCACTCATGGACCGAAACTCCTGTGCACGCGTGAGCATTATAACGAAAAGCACAACTATGGTGATTGCCCCTCCGTATATAAGTACCTGCACCAAAGCAAGAAATTCAGCCAGCAATAGTAAATACAGTCCTGAAACAGCCATCAAGGACACAAGAAGCAGAAGTGCAGCGTGCACCACGTTGCGTGACATCACAACGCCTACAGCACCGCCAAGACACACGACACTCAGGAGATAAAACACGACCAGAGACAGGTTCAACTCTCAGCCTCCGCAGTTTCTTCCTTGGTTTCAACAGATGACCCCACTGGTTTGACATCTGCCTCAGCCTTTGCTTCCTTCTCTGGCTTCCATCCGGATTCCTGTTGATAAGCTTTACCCATTTCAAGTAATTTTGGAAGATTTGTACGGTTATCATTACGAGCGTACTTACTCAGTTCGTGCTCATGGCTCATCTCAATGGCATCGAAGTTACACACATCCACGCAGATAGCGCACAAGATGCACCGACCCAGGTTTATCTCAAAGCTGTCCACAATCTTCCTGCGCGTACTCTTGCCGTCGGCATGAAGGGGATTATCCTTCATCACTGCAGTCATACACTGTGTGGGGCAGTAGCGGACGCAGACCATACAGCCAGTACAGTAGGGTTCCTCCACATTTTTGTCCCACATGAGAACGGGAAAGCCCATATAACGGTCCTCAATGGGCTTATGTTCATCTGGGTATTGATACGTCACCGGATGACGGAAAAAGGTGGACAGCGTAACCATGAGTCCTTTTAGATTACCCAGCATTAGACGCCTCCGGCGCGGGCACGTATAATTTCACAGTGTACTCTGGGGTGGGGGCCGTGCGCATACGCCTGCTAAATCCCCATCCCACAACCACCAAGATAGCCGTAGACATTATGGTGAGGCTCCAGTCAGGCCAGCCATAGAACATGTAGACTGCAGTGATTATCACGTTCACAAAGGCCAGAGGCACCAATACCTTCCATCCAAGTGACATGAGTTGATCTATTCTAAGGCGTGGATACGTGCCGCGCACCCAAAAAATTACAAGAATGACCATATATGTCTTGACTAGGAAGACCAGAACCCCCAGAGCGGAAACATCGCCTGGAAGTCCAGGAAATAGCCACCCGCCTAGAAACAACAGCACCGTAAGTGAGGCAATTGCAAATGTGTTGATGTATTCCGCCAGAAAGAAGACCGCCCAGTGGGCACCGCTGTACTCCACAAAAGGCCCACCAACCACCTCAGACTCCGCCGGATGTATGTCGAATGGAGTACGACCCAGTTCAGCCAACCCTGCGATAAAGAATAGCACCAGCCCAAGTGGCTGAATAGCAGCATAGATGACCGTACCCTGTTTGCTCACAACCTCCTGCAGGTTCATGGATTGGGCCAGCATGACTACTCCAAGCACCGCCAAAATCAGCGGGATCTCATAGCTTATCAACTGAGCCGCTGCCCTAAAGCCTCCGAGCACAGCGTATTTATTTGAAGATGCCCACCCTGCCATTACCAACCCAACTATGGATAGAACGGAGAAGGCTATTATGTAAAAAAGGCCCATATCCATGTTCTGGATGACCAAGTCTCTTGCAATTGGTATGGTCACCCATATCATGAACGTTGGAACAAACACCGCCAAAGGCGCAACCCAGTACGCCACCCGATCAACCCAGCTGGACAGCAGATCTTCTTTAGCCATAAGCTTGATTGCATCTGCCACAGGCTGCAGCAGTCCGTACGGCCCCGTACGCGTTGGTCCCATACGCATCTGCATACGCCCCAAGAACTTACGCTCCAGCCATGTCAGCGAGAGGACAACAACGGAAAGTCCTGTCAAAACGCCTAACATCTTCGAGAGCAGCATCAGCGTTTCCAAAGCATTCAACGGTCCACCTCACCAAGGACTATGTCCAGAGAACCTAGGATGACCACTGCATCGGCAATATATGTGCCTTTGAGAAGTTCCTTAATAGCCATCAGGTTACAAAACGATGGAGGACGCACCTTCACTCGATATGGCTTGTCGGCACCGTTGCTCACCAAGTAAACACCCAATTCACCGCGAGGGTTTTCACCCCTCACGTATACCTCTCCCTGTGGAGGGCGAAGCACTAGACGGCTAGGAGTGATAGTAATGCCATCTGGCATCTGTTCTAATGCCTGTTCAATTATACGTATCGATTGACGCATCTCCTCAACACGAACGTAGTACCTATCCCATGAGTCGCCCTTTTCCCCTATTGGTATGCCGAAGTCAAACCTGTCGTACACCGAATATGGCTCGTCTTTACGCACGTCCATTGGAACGCCGCATGCACGCAGTGAAGGCCCACTCATTCCGTAAGCGATTGCTGTCTCTGCATCTATAACGCCAATCCCCTTGGTACGCGCAAGGAATATCTCACTGAAACTCAAAAGCCTGTCTGTCTCATCTATTCCTTGCTTGAGTTCCCTGAGAAGAGCTCCCATACGCTGTGGAAAATCGTCCGGTACGTCACTCTTCACTCCACCGATGCGTATGTAGTTGTGCATCATACGCGCACCGGTTACTGCCTCAAACATGGTCTGTATTTTCTCCCTGTCGCGAAAGGCATACATAATCGGAGTCATGGCTCCTGCATCGATACCAAATGTGCCGGAAAACAGAAGATGACTGGCAACCCGATTCAGTTCGCAAAGTATTACCCGGATATACTCTGCACGTTCAGGCACATCAAGCCCCATGAGCTTCTCGACCGCCCTGCAAAAGACCATCTCGTTGTTGAGATTGCTAATGTAGTCCAGCCTATCAAAGAGCGTGACTATCTGAGCATAAAGCTCACCCTCACACAGCTTTTCGGAACCACGGTGGAGATAGCCTATATGAGGCTCAAGATCCACAATACGCTCCCCATCCACCCACAGCACCATGCGAAAGACACCGTGAGTGCTGGGGTGCTGTGGCCCCATGTTCACCATCATCTGGACCGTATCAAGCTGGCCTTCTGTGTTTAAGCCTACCATTCTTTATACTCAGGCATCTCATAATCTCTGCGGCCAGGATAACCCTCAAAGCCCTCGTACAGAAGCAAGGGATCCATATTCGGATGCCCTTCAAAGACAACTCCAAAAAGATCGTGCCCCTCTCTCTCGTACCAGTCGGCCCCCACCCATAACGGCATTACTGATGGCAATGAAGGTTCATCCAGGGAAACATTCGCTTTCAGCACCATCATATGTTTAAAGGTGGTGCTGTACAGATGGTACACAATCTGTAGGTGCTCCACGTAGTCCACCACACACAGACACATGAGATAGTCAAAGGAAAGATGGGGGTCTTCTTTGGCCACCCGGCAAACGGCAACAATGTCCTGTGCATTAACAGTCGCCGCCACCAAGTTGACCGTTGCCACAATTTCCGGCTTAAACTCCGTCAAAATCCCAGGAAGCAATAGCTCCAAGGAGCGGCCTTTATCGTCTAAAGCGGAGAAGGCCTGAGGGACCTCCTCACGCCTATGCCTTTCTGCCACGCTCTCTAGCGTCATTCATGATTTTCTCTTGTAACTTCAATATACCGTCTATTAGGGCCTCGGGCCTTGGAGGGCACCCCGGCACATATACATCAACAGGAATTATGTGATCAACTCCCATAACAACTGAGTAAGACCTGTAATACGGCCCACCATTTGTGGCACAACTGCCCATTGCTATAACCCACTTTGGTTCTGGCATCTGTTCATATAGAATTTTGATTGGCTCAGCCATCTTCTTGACCACAGTCCCAGCCACTATCATAACGTCCGACTGCCTTGGAGACGGCCATGTAACAATGCCAAACCTATCTAGGTCGTGGTGTGCCATATATGTGCTCATCATCTCTATGGCGCAGCAGGCCAACCCAAAGGTCATTGGCCACAGAGACGACTTTCTGGCCATGGCAATAAGCTGCTCAGACTTAGCTGTAATCACCCCGGGAGCAGCTCTATTCAGCATGCTGCGTGGCTCCATATTACCGGTGCCAATGTTCAATTCCATTGAAGGGCTCCTTTTTTCCAGCTATAGATTATGCCGAAAAATAGAATCCCCATGAACAGGATCATCTCATAGAACACAGCGCTAACGCCGCTGAGAAAGACCAATGCCCAAGGAAAGAGGAAAACGGCCTCAACGTCAAATATGAGGAACAAAATCGCGAAGATATAATATCTCATATGCAACTGTGACCAGGAGTAAGGGGAAGGAGGGATGCCACACTCATAAGGCATATCCTTTATGGCAGTGCGTTTCTTGGGGGAGAGAACATAGGATGCGGCAAACATAATCGCCATACCTGCAAATCCCACCATGCCAGCTATGACCACCGCGGTGTAGTTAAGTGCCAAACGCATCCTCCAAGACAATGATTTTAGGAGGGCCATTGCCATAGGTTCGTAGACTCAGCAAGGATATACTAGCCCTTTATTACTGTCAATCGAGCATGCTGGCATTTGGGAAAGCGTTGAAACCACATCTCTAATATGCTATAAAGGATTGATTTCGTTTGAGATTTCCATGACTGCCTTCTCAACCTAGCAGAAAAAACAATTCACCAAGTAATCGTGGCAACAGTTCCAAATCAGCCACAAAGCGACGGAAATCTATAGGGTGACTTGGCTATGGAGACACTCAATGTATAAGCCATCTAAGGCCTGTCATTGAAGGAGTTGGTGAGTGGATTTTCGATTCAGTACGGAGCAACAGGCTTTCCAGGCAGAGATCCGAGACTTCATCCTCACCAAATTCCCACAAGAACTGCTATGGAGCGAGAGGGTCTCCTTCTCAGATGCCCTCTGGCCCGCCGTACTAGAGACACGCAAGGAACTGGCCGAAATGGGTTGGCCCACCATGCACTGGCCCGTAGAATACGGCGGTCAAGGCGCTTCACACATCACGCAGGCTATCCTCGTGGAAGAATTGGCCTACTGGGGCATGCCAGAGGCTATCACAGTTGACGATGGCCCAAATCTCATAGGCCCAACCATAATTCGTTTCGGGTCTGAATACCTAAAGAAGACTTTTTTGCCTCCCATTGCAAGTGGCAAGACATACTGGTGCCAGGGGTACACCGAGTCAGGAGCCGGTTCAGACCTCGCGGCTGTTCGTACCGCTGCCGTACAAGACGGCAATCATTACATTATAAACGGCCAGAAGAACTTCATCAGCGGCGCAGCTAGAGCAGACTGGATACACATCCTAGCCAACACTAACCCTGACACCGCACGACATAGAAACCTCAGCTACTTTGTTGTAGATATGCGTTCTCAGGGAATCACGCTGCGCTCCTTGGACGAAGCACAGGGCAGGAGCGGTATGCTCAACGAGGTTTTCTTCGACAACGTACGCGTGCCGGTTACAAACCTAGTCGGAGAGCGAGACAGAGGCTGGAATGTAGCTATGAATACGCTCATACTAGGGAGGGCAGGAATAGAGAATGTCGGTCTTGCCCGAAGCCTTTTAAAAGATATCACTACCTATGCTAAGGATACCGCCAGCAATGGCAAATCACTCTTCCACGTCGACATGATCCGCAACAAGTTGGCAGAGATGGCAGTGAAAATAGAGGCGTGTCGTCTGGCCGCATACAGAGTAGCTTGGTTGAGGGATAAAGGGCTGAACCCCATCTATGAGTCCTCTATGAGCAAGCTTCTAAGTAGCGAAATGTGGCAGCAGTTCACCGATGTTGCTTTACAGGTACTGGGACACTATGGCCCGTTGGAATCAGACTCAAGGTATGCACCACTAAATGGGAGAGTTGAAGAGGCATACATGGGATCAATCTTACAGACCATTTACGAGGGTACATCAGAGATTCAACGTAACATAATCGCTCAGCGCGGCCTAGGTCTGCCACGGAAATAATCAACCATCTTGGACTTCACAATCACAAATAAACAGGAGATGCTCCGCATCTCCTCAAGGGCATTCCTGGACCTTGAGTGTCCAAAGTCACTGGTAAGAACAATGGAAACCGACGACTTTGGGCACTCAACGGAACTCTGGCAAAAGATGGCAAGCATTGGCTGGCTTGGGCTACCTTTCCCTGAGCAGTACGGAGGCAGCAGCTTAAGCTTCCAGGACATGGCTGTTCTTCTCGAGGAAATGGGTCGGTCCCTGCTTCCAGGGCCTTTTTTCTCGACAGTAGTCATGTGCGGCCAAGCCATTCTTGAGGCTGGAACCAATAACCAAAAGGCAGAATTCTTGACAAAAATAGCATCTGGAAAGCTGATCATGTCCTTGGCCTTCACAGACCACGACGCCTCCTATCAGCCAGATGCCATCTCTGTTCGTGCCGAACTCTCAGGTGACAACTACCTCATCAATGGTACGAAGATGTTTGTGGCCGACGGCCAGACCGCAGACTACTTCATCGTCGTCACGCGCACCAACGCAAACACCAACCCTCGCCATGGCATATCGCTTCTGCTAGTAGATGCCCACAGCCACGGTATCACGGTCAATCCCCTACGTATCATGGGTATCGACAAACAAGCTGAAGTTGTGTTTCAAAACGTTCGCGTGCCATCAGTAAACTTGCTTGGCGCCTCCGATGATGGATGGCCACTGGCAGAAAAACTCCTAGCACGTGGTGCCGTTGGCAAGTGTGCCGAATCAGTGGGTGGCGCTCAGGCAGCGCTGGACATGACTATAAATTACATCCAGAAACGGCATGCCTTCGGGCAGCCCATAGGAAGTTTCCAAGCCATTCAGCATCACGCCGCCAACATGCTCACAGACGTGGACACATCCCGTTACCTCATGCATCAGGCTGCCTGGTTAGTTGACCAAGGAGAGTTGTACGCGCCGGAAATATCAAAGGCAAAGGCGTGGACAAGCGATGCATATCGACGGGTCACGACTCTGGCGCACCAATGCCACGGAGCCATAGCGTTCACAAAGGAGATGGACTTACACCTATATCACAAGAAGGCCAAAATCAACGAAATACTCTTTGGAGACGCCTCTTTTCACTGGGATAAAATAGCCGGAGATTTATAGACGTAAGGTTTCTCTGCAAAACAATCCCTGTCGCAGAGGATGATGGATTCCTGTATAATGACTAGAACTCTAATGGCAATTGAGAAGGAGCAACGAACATGGAATACCGACAGTTAGGCTCTACTGGGCTTCAGGTCTCTGCAGTGGGCCTTGGAACCAACAACTTTGGATTCAGAATGGACGAAGAGAACTCTCTCAAGGTAGCCCATCATGCCCTGGAAGAAGGTATAAACTTCATAGACACGGCAGATAGCTATGGCAGGGGCCTGTCTGAGGAACGCATCGGCCTGGCCTTCAAGGACAACCGCAAGGATGTCATCATAGCCACTAAAGTAGCCAACCCCGTTGGCGACGGTCCCAACAAACGTGGCAATTCCCGTCACCACATCATGAACCAGGTGGAGGCCAGCCTTCGCTTTCTGCAAACGGACTACATTGACCTGTATCAGATACACCGCGTCGATCCCAACACACCTATAGAAGAGACCCTACGCGCTCTAGACGACTTAGTGCATCAGGGCAAAGTGCGCTACATCGGCTGTTCCAACTTCGCCGCCTGGCAGACATGTGAAGCTATCCAGACCTCCAAGGCACTCAACCTTGCTCCTTTCGTCACGGTTCAGCCGGAATACAATATGCTCAATCGCAGCGTCGAACAAGAGCTGCTGCCATTCTGCAAAGAATACGGCGTCGGTATACTCCCTTTTTACCCCCTTGCCAGCGGGTTTCTTACCGGGAAATATCGTCAAGGAGAGGCAGTGCCAGAAGGCACTCGCCTAGCAGGCAATGAACGAGCCCAGGGAAACACTCTGACAGAAAAGAATTTCGCCATGTTGTCCAAACTGGAAAGCTTCGCTGAGGAACGGGGACACCCAATGGTGGAACTAGCCATAGCCTGGCTACTGGCTAACTCTGCTGTGAGTTCGGTAATCGCTGGGGCCACAAAGATTGAACAGGTTACCGCTAACGCCAAGGCAGCTGATTGGCATCTCACCACAGAGGACATGGAAGAAATAGAGAAGATTCTCCAGAGCGGTGACTAAACCCAAGAGCGAAAGCTATAAAATACCCTAAATTATCTCAGCCTTAATCTCATGAGATCTAGGAAGAGACACAACCAAATATGCCGTCCACGATAATCGTGGACGGCATATTTGGTTTGCTTGCACAGACGAGAAAAGGCAGCGAGCCTTAAACTAAAAGACAACCTGTACGGAATCAAGAGTTTTGATCTGAGTTTTAGACTCGCTTTATAGAAAGATTCACCTACTGCCAACCGAAACCTTGTAAACCCAGAGAGACGTCTGGAATATAAACGAAGAGTCAATCCAGATTATTTTATGAGTCTGGACGATAGGTAACAATCCGACTCATGTATATCTGGCGTGGAAGCTCCTTGAGCGCATTCAGAGATGGTCTCTCAACGTTCAGTATGCGATGTAAGCGGATTACCTCAAGGTGTTGCAGGAAAGGGCACCTTTTCTCGAAGGCCAATAGCGTCAAACGATCGCCTCCTAGAATCAGGTGTGTTAGGCTGCCGGGGTACGCTTCGACTCGCTCTTGCAAGGTTTCCGCAGCTTTGTCAAATAGCATCCTGGCCTGATCCTCGCGGCGGCGGGCAAAGCGAGCCGATGAACTGCCACCCTTCTTGTGCCTTCCTTTTACAAAGCGTGAACCAGTCTTGAACACAGCCAAGTGTTCGCCTTCAAATATGCCTACAGCAAAGCCGCTCATCCGTAATAGCAGTACCAAGACGATCCTTCGCCGTTCCAGCACCGACCACATAAGATCCACGTCCCAGCCGGAAGCTGTGGACTCAAATTCGATAGGAAATGGGGGCAGCACGAGTCGTACCTCACTCGGGCTCCAGAATAAAATGGCACCGGTTTCGGACGCCTGAATCGCTGCGATGGATTCATCTGACAGCTTCGTCTCTTCGGGTGGCAACTGAGTGGGTGTCAGGCAGTAAGTGTAACCATCCCGCTCCGGCTCTTGCCATTGCGCTACCAGATAGCGGAGGATCTGAATCGATACGTCTTGCATCAGGCTAGCTGGGCAATGGTGGCTCCATCAGTGCGCATGCTCTCGTCAGGAACAAAAAAGGCTACTTGCTTGTGCACTGCGAGGTATTCACGCAGAGCGCCTCGCAGTGCTCCTGTTCCCACTCCATGCACAATTCGCACAGAAGACAAGTCGGCCAATATGGCTTGATCCAAGAAGTTATCCAATTGCATTAATGCTTCTTCTACGCGAATCCCCCGGACGTCCAGTTCACGTCCTGAAGATGCTTCAACGGGAGATGACCCAGTAATGGTAATGGCAGGAGATTTAGCAGCAACTTCAGCCTTACACTCAATCTGGTCCAGGGGAATCTTAGCCCGTATGGAACCGAGCGCTATTTCCAGCGTCTGATCATCCGCTACAGCCGCAAGCACCTCCATGGGTTGACTAACCCCTTGCAAGTACACCATATCCCCTGGCTTCAGAACCCATATCCAATCGCGGCTAGCCCTGGCAGGGCGCCATGAGTGAGACCTGAGCTCTTTTCTCAGAGCCGACACTTCATATCTCTGATCACGCAAAGCCTTGAAAGAATTCGCCGGCACAAGTTCTTCCGCTCCTTTCGGCACAGATGTAGATACGGTACGTTTCGAGGATTGCTCAGCGACTCTCAGTTTTTGCCATATCTCTTCGGCCTTGATCTCCAAATCGCGGCGTACCGACTCCATCAAACTATCCTTCTCATGCTCCAATACAGTCAGCTTTTCGTCCAACTCCTGCCTCAGTATATTGGCGCGTTCCATTTCCTGTTCCGCCTCTTCTCGCTTCGCGGTAGCCTGACTCTTCTCTCGTTGTAAGTCACCCAGCAGCCCTTCCATTTTGTGATAATCATCTGAGAGTAGAGAGCGTGCATCATCAATGACAGCTTGCGGCATACCAAGTCGAGCGGCAATAGTAATAGCGTAGCTCCTCTCTGAAAGACCCATGATAAGTCTATAGGTTGGAGACAGTGTCTCAGGATGTAACTCTACGCTGGCATTGACCATACCTGGGTTCTCGCTTATGAATTCAGCTAAGTCTCGCAGGTGCGATGTGGCAATCGTCTGTATTCCCCTCCGATGGAACTCAAGGAGGAGAGCCTTGGACAGGGCTGTTCCTTCCTCTGGGTCCGTACTCGTACCCAGTTCATCAATAAGAACCAGTGACGCAGGCGTAGCCTCAGCAAGAATCTTGGTCAAGTTATCAACATGGGAACTAAAGGTTGAAAGGGAACGCTGAATGCTCTGCTGGTCACCTACGTCTGCATAGAAGCCGTCGTAAATACTGATAGTGGCCTCGTCTGCTGGGATGTGTAGACCAGAATGAGCCATTGCAGCCAGTAGACCAGTCGTTTTCAGCGCAACGGTCTTGCCTCCGGCGTTGGGGCCGGTAATGAGCAAGAGAGACCACATGTTGCCCATTTCTATGGTATTCGGAACCACATTGCCATAAAGCAATGGGTGACGGGCATCCTTGAAGCGCAAATAAGGTCTTTTAGTTTCGACCACCGTGACTGGCACACTATTCGTGGCAACCGAATATCGACCCTTAGCCATCGCTAGGTCAATCTGCGCCACCATCTCCAATCCCAGCAGTAGTTCGGCGCTCCTATCACCCACGGACTCCGAGAGTATCTGTAGGACTCGCTCTTCCTCACGCTCTACCGCCAAACGTAGCTCACGCGATTGATTACCTTCTGGAACTATAGCCAGAGGTTCCACAAATAGCGTTGCACCGCTGCCGGACACATCGTGCACGATGCCCGGCACATAGTGCCTCATTTCCGATTTTACCAACAGGACCATACGGCCCTGACGCTGAGTTATCAGAGGTTCCTGGAGCACACCTCCCTCCTGGAGATGCCTAAGGGTTTTCTGGAGATGTTCTTCTAATCGATCGTAAGTTCTCCGTGACTCGATCCTCAGGTCTGCCAGTTGAGTGGAAGCCTGATCCAACACTTCACCGTCTCTCCCAATTGCCTTGAATATCTGCAATTCAAGGCCGTTTAAGTCTGGTATTTTCCTGGCCAAGGAGGCGAGAATGGGCAATTCCGCATGTGCGATAACAGCGTGACGAGCCTTGCCGAGCACGGTAAGCACTTCGAGCACGTCTCGCAATTCATTGCCTTGGAGCCTGCTCCCGAGAGACGCTGCTTCTACCTGCAGCCTCACATCCTTGTTGGAGGATATGTCTAAATCGTTACCGCTACCAAGAAGCTGTACAGCCTCTGAGGTCTCAAGCTGGCCACGCAAAACATCGTCGTGTGTATAAGCAGGTCTCAGCGTAAAGGCCAACTCCCTTGCCATAAAGAACTGGACGCGACCTGCCAGGCGCTCTAGCACCAGAGGAAACTCCAACAACTCCAGTGCCTTGCACTGGAGTTGTTGCCGTCTATCGCTATCAACCGTGCCGTTCATGATATTCTTGCCTAAGGGAGATTCTCCCGCCAGCTTAACAGGCTACGAAAGAGCCGTCCAGAAAGCAATCCGACGTGAACTAGCAGCGTCCACTTTTTCCTATCGCACTCTCGCCAGGCCCAAATTTCCGTACCAATGACAAATATTCCTACGGATGTATATGACGATTCTTGAATTACATTGGCAAAAGGGGAAGCATACCATCCTCAATGTCAACTTTTAAGGCATTGATTGCCATGCACTGCATTGCGTAATAGCCTATAGTCACGATCAGATCCACCGTTCCTTGCTGCCCAAGCAGGTGCTCAACCGCACTGTAGGTCGCGTCCTTAACCTGATGATCCTCCAAGAGCTCCTGGGTGAACTGAACAAATACACTTTCCTTTGGCAACAATCTCCTAGGTGGACCTCCCTCCCTGATCGCTTCAATCACCTCATCTCTAACACCTGCCTCCCTAGCCGAGTCACAATGATGAGTCCATAAATACTGGCATCTCAAGCTTTTCGCTGTTGTAAGCGTAGCAATTTCTCTAACGTACGCTGAAATCTCGGGCGATAAATAACGAAGCTGGTCACCAAGCTGGGCAACACTAGCCGCTACGTCCGGACTATTGAGAAGCGCTGCAAAGGGCCTGGCCACATGCCCTCGATTTGCACCAATACGGTCGTAAATATCCCGTTTACTAGCTGGCATATCATCTTTATTCAAATATGGTACTCTAGGCACGTAACACCTCTTTCATGCAATCTTGGACTACCGCAACACCTAGAAACAGCTATGCCCTCCAACGAAGGCTCGTTCCTATCCATCCTTGGGGCCAATCCACGTATAAGGATTGTGCGCTATTTCCCATAAGTAGCCATCTGGGTCCGCAAAATATCCAGAGTAGCCCCCCCAGAACACCTTTTGTGGTGGCTTCACTAGCGTTGCTCCAACTGAAACTGCGTGTGCGATGATTTCATCAACTTCTTCCTCGCTTTCCACATTGTGAGCCATTGCAAAGCCGTTAAAGCCACTGCCCACCGACGAAACCGTTGCGTCTTTTGCCAAGGATGCCCGACTGTATAAGCTTAACCAACTGCCATTCAGCGAAAAAAAAGCAATCTCAGATGTAGACTCTATCTTTGGAAACCCAAGTCCTTTTTCGTAAAATTTCACTGAGATGACTAAATCGCTCACGCCCAAAGATATCATGCTTATTCTTGGCTTCAATTTTCCTCCCGTGCCAGAAACACATAGTGCAGATGCTTTTGGCTACGTCCTCAGAATCTCCCTGTTCCTCAGTGTCCCCTCCAACGAAAGCTGCATTTTCATGTCACGCAACTCGCCGATGGCCTCTCTCCTTCTATAGTGCCACAGCCGCAATGCCTACCACAATCAATGCTACTGACAGGAATTTTGCCATGACTATTCCGGGTGACGTGACTTCGCCAAGAGCACCGCGCCATACCATGGCCAAGCCCATACTATATAACACCACAAAAAGAGCCCTTGTCCCCCATACTGCCGTCACAAGAGACGCAGGTCCTTCGGAGAGCGCCCAAAGTAAGAGGAGTAGCCCTACGTTGGCAGTTATGAATTCATTAGTGCCGACAAATAAAAGAGCTGGACTCCGCCTTGAGAAGTAGCCCCTTACATCGGCCCATGGCGAGGACCTGAAAGCGATCACGAGAAAGACGAATCCCAGGGCAAGCATGCGTAGGCCATGCGTGTACAGCACTGGCAGTTCATCTAACGCTAGCTTCCCTATCACGTTGGCAGCACCAAAAAAAAACGCTGACAACATGAGCAAGAAAAACGACCTGTGAAGAAAAATACTGCTCATTCCGGCCGTGATACGGAGTGAGAGAAGAGTGCTTCCCGCAACAGTGGCGACAATACCAAGCCACTGTTGCGAAGAAATGGATTCATTCAAGATTACTAGCGCCATCAGCGCCGCAAAGATGGGCGCAGACTGTGTTACCGGAATAGTACGTGAAACCTCTTCTGTGAAAAGTACTCGTTGCGAGAGGATGCCGCTCAGGCCAAAGAGTACTCCTGATAGCACAGCGTATCCACTTGCTTCCAGAGTTGCTGCAGGGGGAATACGAGTCAATCCGAGCGTGATAATCCCCACCGTCGTTTGAGCCATGCCGATTAACAACGGAAGAGTCAACGGGGAACGAGCGTACCGATAGATTACGGTCTTATCAGAGATGCTTACCATAGCCGTCACTGCTGCGCTCGCCAGCGCAATAACAATCCAAGGCAATAAGCGACTCCTTTACACTAGGAAAAGTCGAGCTGAAAACAACCAGTCAATGAACGGTCATATGTTGGGAGCCAGAAATGATAAGACGCCGTGTCACTGGTTGCTACATTTCGCGTGAGGTCGTACCTAGCTCAGTTTAACAACAGAAGCTGCCGAGCCTGGATTCGAACCAGGGTTACGTGAGTCAGAGTCACGTGTGCTACCACTACACCACTCGGCAATGCAGAACGCCATCCAGTGTAATCCCACTCTCAGTCGTGGTCAATCTGGCTCATGGGGCCAGCAGTCCCGAGTCCCGCAGGTTCGGAGATCCTTCATTGCCTGGATACAAGTCTAACACCAACCGCCCACGTGATATTGCTTTAATGGTTTCTGCGTAGGTGCCCAGTGACTGTATGCGTGATGTTGCGTATGCCTCGATAGACTCCGGCGCAAGGCCAACTAGGTAATCGTACAATTTCAGTGACGACTCAGATCTTAATCGCCCCTGAGCAGTCAGTTCCTGTTTTAACTCCACCAAATTCGGGTCATCAAGCACTACCAGCCACTGAAGCAGATATCCCAGAAAATGTTCATCCCGACTTATGTCTGCGACCCAATAGTCGAACCTGTTTTCTATAAAATCCCTGAACACTTGGTAGTTTGGGTATGTCAGCAACGTCAAGCCTGTAAATGTCTCCAGTTTCAGCCAGAAGGCTCTCTCAAACTGCTGGGCCTGGGCTTCATGAATAGCCTTGCTCTGGAAGGAAGGGTTGTCACCATCGACCTGGTCAGGATTTAGGAATACCTGACGCATGTGCCCCAACTCGTGGACCAGCGACCCTATGACATCGGCAATATCACGCTCGGCATCTATGACCACCGCGATCTTGCCGAACCGCGAAGTCTTCAGCCCTGCAGATGCCTTTTTCTTCTCCAGCTCGGCAAGAAGTTCCGTATATTTTGCCTCATCGTTGAGAGCAAGCCTTTCGGCGTAGTAATCATCTATCCACGCCAGATAATCTTTGTGGTTGAGAAGAGATATGTCGACCCTCTCGTCCAGAAGACTCTTGCCTGTCAGGAGATAGTATCCGGCATCGACGACCTCCAATATATCTCGAGTATAATCGCGTCCATCCGGGCTCAAGGCAGACTCTCGCGTGTCGATTAGAACCTGAAGACCAACCAACTTCTGCCGAAGCTCCAGAATACTATATATAGTTGTCACAGGAGCTTCGACGATACCAGCCCTCCACATCAGAGTCACTTGGTAAACGTTGTCGCCTTCATCGGCTTCCGTTACCGCATCGTCCGAGTCTATGACAATCTTCAGAGTGTGTATCCCCTCGGTTATCTGGGTCAGGGTGGCAAGCTCATCCCAGTCCGGCAAATACCAAAGTCCGTTCGGTTTCATGCCTTCAGGAAACTCGAAAGAGTGGATAACTCTATCATCGAAGCACAGATCAACGGAAAAGGGTGAATCAGCCTCAACGATGCTCTCATTGTGTATTATCACGTCTACGAAAGGCGTTTCATCCACAGTCAAAGGACTGTTCAGGAACGTCTCCGTCTCATGAGAAACGATGATAGGACCGTCCCAATTCAGCTTCCATCCAGGAACGAGGTTGGGCAAGGTCAATGGCACTGGCACAGTAGTTAAAGGAGTCGGGTCGACAGCGGGCTTGGGAGCCACTGTACCAGTACCCCAGATGAATTCTCTCTCGACTGTGTTGTTCCGCTCATCAACTTCTAATATCAGGTTAGTGGCGTCCAACTCCAATCGCAAGATGTGAACACCTGATGTAACGTTGATCACATCGAACAAACCTGCCCACTCGGAACTCCCAACTGTTTCATCGGCAAGAAGTCCACTACCAAGTTGGGAAGAAACCAGAACGTCGTCCAGGTAGAGGTAGGCCCAAATCGGCACCTCTACGCTGGCGAGGCCCCGATTCTGGAACCCGTAGCGGATGTATGTGGGAACATCCACAGAGAGAGGCCCGTCCATCTTGTCCCCGCGATACGACGTAGCAATGAGAGAACCCGTCCATCCATTTGGGGCGTATGGCACCAAGTCAGGAAGCTTGGAGAGGGAAGGAGTGACCACTGGAAGATCATTATTAGAAGGCGCCCAAGTAAAGGCCGATACGAATACGTTGTCTAACTCGTTTGTCTCAGGAATCAGGTTAGTTGGATCGACCACCAACTTCAATATGTGAGTTCCGGGTTGCAGCCTCACTCTGGTAGACAGGCTCTTCCAATCTGTGACGCTTCTCTGTTGGTTGGCCTCAATGCTCTGATTCAGCCACCTCTGAGCAAGAACGCCGTCCAAATACACATCTACGAAAAAAGTGTGGCCGATGTTGTTGTGACTGTCGTTGATTACAGTCCAGCTTATATATATCGTGCCGTCAACGAACATGTCTGTGGTCTTATTTTGCCCAGGTGTGTCAGAGATAACCAGAGATGAAATCCAGTTTCTGGGCGTGAACGGCACAATGTTCGAATTCCTCTCACCAGTTGGCGTCGACTGAAGCGTAGCGATTGGAGTGGGACTAGGACTGTTGGCGAGATTTGGCGTAACCGTAGCCATAGCCTTAGTAGTACGGCTGGAAACGGGACTGGGCGTCAGAACTGGAAGCGGCGTCGGTGTTGACGCTGTCATCTCAATAGGTGTCACGATGGCCTGTGTACAGGCCTCTGTGGATAGCTCGGCAGAAGTAACAACGGGTTGCCTACAAGCCGTCACCAGCACGACAGTTATTGTAAACACACCAACCCATCGCATCACAATTTCCATACTCCGAGTGTAGCAGAACTCCTCTCATCAGGCATGAATCCTAAGAGAGACCAATTCGCCATCCACCCCACCCCTCTGACTTCCATTTCGACCGCTGCGCAGGTACAATTAGCTTGTCAACTTTATAGAGTGGCAATAGACACTTAGCTGACATGGCAAAACAAATGATTCTCTTAATCGACAACTACGACAGCTTCACCTACAACCTCTTCCAGTACCTGTGCGAGCTTGGCGCAGAGGTGAACGTGGTACGCAACGACCAGATCACATTAGAAGGCATTGAGTCGATGGCTCCAGAGAAGATTGTCATCTCTCCCGGTCCACGCACGCCAAAGGAGGCTGGCATATCCAACGACGTAATTCGCCGCTTCGAGGGACGTATACCCATCTTGGGCGTGTGCCTGGGCCATCAATGCATCGGCTATACATATGGTGGAACGGTGGACAGGGCCGGCGAAATCATGCACGGCAAAACATCCCTCATTCACCACGACGGGAAGGGACTCTTCAAGGGACTGCCCAACCCCTTCGAGGCCATACGCTACCACTCCCTGACCATATACAAAGATGACCTGCCCGATACCTTGGAGATCACCGCCTGGACGGACAACGAACTAATCATGGGCGTACGGCACAAGGAGTACCAGGTCGAAGGCGTCCAATTCCACCCGGAGTCGATCTTGACAGTTGTGGGAAAGGACATCCTTCGGAACTTCCTCGATATGCATCCTCAGAGGAAAGACCCCGGTGGAAAAGGAATGTAGATGGCAGTCCACAGATCTAACATCATCGTAGATAAGAAGAACCAGCTAGAGAAAATTGAAAAGAACGGCATGAGATCTACAATGGCTATTCCCACGCGTTTGTTCAAGGAAGCAGTGTCATAACAATGATCCAAGAAGCCCTAGCCAACATAGTTTCCGGCCATGACCTGTCCGTAGAGGACGCGGCCAAGGTCATGGAGGAGATAATGACCGGGGAGGCAACCCCGGCCCAGTTCGGAGCCTTCGTCACTGCTCTGCGACTCAAGAGCGAGACCGCCGAAGAAATCACAGGCATGGCACGAGCTATGCGAGAGAAGTCCTTGCATGTTCAATCAGGTGATGACCTTGTGGATACCTGCGGCACCGGCGGCGACGGCGCACACACCATCAACGTGTCGACTATCGCCGCCTTCGTAGTCGCTGGAACTGGCCTCAAGGTAGCCAAACACGGCAATCGCGCTATGACCAGCGCCTGCGGCAGCGCCGATGTGCTAGAGGCCGCAGGCGTTAAAATAGACTTGGGGCCAGAGGGAGTGGAGCGGTGTATTCAGGAAATTGGCTTTGGCTTCATGTTCGCCCAGACATTCCATCCAGCTATGCGATTCGCCGGGCCACTCCGGAGAGAAATAGGGATCCGCACGGTGTTCAATATACTGGGCCCTCTCACAAACCCAGCTGGAGCGCGAAATCAGGTGATTGGAATAGCTGATGGCGCACTGGGAGAGAAGATGGCTCGAGTACTGCAACAGCTGGGGTGCCAACACGCACTGATTGTACACGGAGAAGACGGGCTCGATGAAATCTCCATCGCCGCACCAACCCAGATATGGGAACTGAAGGCAGATGGAATACAGAACTATACCGTAACCCCAGAAGGACTAGGCCTCACAAGAGCCTCAGTAGACGCCATACGTGGCGGTTCAGCAGAGGAAAACGTGGTTGCCATGAAACGTGTGTTAGCTGGCGAGAAAGGCCCGCATCGTGACGTTGTACTGCTTAATGCCGCTGCCGTTCTGACTGCTGGGGACGCCGTTCAGAACATTGGTCACGGAATAGCTCGTGCTTCCGAAGCAATCGACAGCGGAAGAGCAATGGAAAAGCTCCTCGCCCTTGCAGCCCTAAGCCAAACCCTTACATAATTACATACTTCCAAACTTTATAAGATTCACACAACCTACAAAACTATGGCTACTATTCTAGACAGCATCGTGGAGACCAAGCGGCACGAAGTGGAGCGCCGCAAAATAGAAGCGCCAATCGTGGCCCTGCAAGAACGGGCTCGAGCGCTTCCGTTGCCACTCAATCTTTCAGGCACGCTCATGGGCGATGGCATACGCCTCATCGCCGAAACAAAAAAGGCATCACCTTCACGCGGACTGCTCCGTGATAACTACGACCCAGCAGCCCTGGCAAAGACCTATGCTGATAACGGAGCGGCCGCCGTCTCGGTCCTCACAGAGAGGGATAATTTTCAAGGCAGCCTTGAACACATGGAGGCGGTTAAGCAAGTCCTTCAGCCCCTTGGCGTGCCAGTTCTGCGCAAAGACTTCATATTCGATCCATATCAAGTACACGAGGCACGAGCCTATGGAGCCGATGCCATCCTCCTAATAGTGGCTGTACTCACCCCAGAAAGCCTGAAAGAACTGCTTGATCTGAGCCAGAGACTGTGGTTGCAGGTACTTACGGAAGTACACAACGAAGAAGAGATGGAAACAGCCCTATCGGCCGGTTCTGAGATTATAGGTATCAACAATCGCGATCTGCGCACTTTTACAACTGACATCTCAACCACTGAGCATCTGGCTTCTCTGGTTCCCAGAGGGAAAATACTAGTTAGCGAAAGCGGCATTCACAGCCACGATGACCTTGTCAGGTTGCACCGCATTGGTGTCCACGCCGTGCTTGTTGGTGAAGCTCTTGTAACTGCGCCGGACCCTGGAGCCAAGGTAAGAGAACTACTGCACGGTGCAGCATAAAGGGGTTATTTGACCAAAGTCAAAATTTGCGGACTCAATAATGTAAATGACGCATTGGCTGCGGCTAATGCAGGAGCAGATTTCCTTGGCATAGTATTTGAGCCTCACAGTCGTAGACACGTTGACATGCACGATGCAAGAGGTCTAATCCAGTCCTTTCGCTCCAAATGGCACACTGAAGAACCTCGATGGGTTGGGGTCTTCGCAAATCAGCCCTTAGATGAAGTCAACCACATCCTCAACTATTGCAACTTGGACATGGCGCAGCTATCAGGCCACGAATCTCTTGAGTACTGCGGACAGCTGGTGCAGCCAGCACTGAAAGTGTTCCACGTCAGGAACGACTCCCCAGCGCAGAGCGTACTGCTAGAAATGAAGCAGTCACTAAAGACGTACCAGGACAAGGGGCACATGTGTATGCTTGATACGTTCAAGGAGGGTGTGCTCGGCGGGACAGGCCAAGTCTTCAACTGGGAAGTGGCTCAAGCTCTGGCACGTGATTACTCTTTCTTTTTAGCAGGGGGGCTCAGCCCAGAAAATGTGGATGAAGCCATCCGGCTGGCAAGGCCAGATGGTCTCGACGTTTCCAGCGGTGTAGAAACAAACGGGCAGAAGGACGCTGGCAAAATCGTTAAGTTCATCATACAGGTGCGCCAGACGGACGAAGCATTCAAAGACGCCTCTCTACTAAGCAATCACCGGAAAGCAACACCATGAAAGCAGCAGGCGTAATTCTACCAGACTCCTGGGGCCATTTCGGCATACACGGCGGCCGCTTTGTGCCAGAGACTCTCATGACAGCGCTGGAGGAGTTGGAGACGGCATACCTGTCTTCAAAGGAAAACCCAGAATTCCAAGCCCAGCTTTCACTCTATCTCAACACCTACGCCGGAAGACCAACCGCGCTGTATTTTGCTGAGAACCTCTCCCGCAAATATGGCGGCGCCAGCATCTATCTAAAAAGAGAGGACCTTGCCCACACCGGAGCGCACAAGATAAACAACGCTCTAGGGCAGGGTCTGCTGGCCAAACGCATGGGCAAGCAGCGCATCATAGCCGAGACGGGAGCCGGGCAACACGGAGTCGCCACCGCAACCGCCTGCGCGATGCTGGAATTAGAATGCCTTGTGTACATGGGTGAAGAGGATATGCGACGGCAGGCCATAAACGTATACCGCATGCACCTTCTGGGAGCCGAAGTAAGGCCGGTGTCATCTGGCAGCCGCACTCTGAAGGACGCCATAAATGAAGCAATCCGTGACTGGGTCACCAACGTGCAGACCACTCACTATCTCATAGGCAGCGCTGTTGGACCTCATCCCTACCCGATGATCGTACGAGACTTCCAAACGGTCATAGGCATCGAGTCACGTCAGCAGATTCTGCAGGCTGAAGGACGCCTGCCAGACTACGCCGTTGCCTGCGTTGGTGGAGGCAGCAACTCAATAGGTCTCTTCCACCCATTCGTAAACGACACGTCAGTTAAGCTGGTAGGCGTTGAGGCAGGAGGAACAGGTGTGGAATCTGAGCAACACGCCGCAACCCTAGTAGCAGGAAGACCAGGAGTTCTACACGGCTCAATGTCCTATCTGTTGCAGGACGAACACGGGCAGGTAAAGGAAACACACAGCATTTCCGCAGGACTAGACTACCCAGGAGTGGGCCCAGAGCACAGCCACCTCAAGGACACAGGACGCGCCAAGTACGTAGCCGTTACAGACGCTCAGGCCCTGGAAGGTTTCCATCTGCTGTCCAGAACTGAGGGTATTATCCCTGCGCTGGAGTCGGCTCATGCCATATATTACGCCTGCCAGCTTGCCTCAACTCTGCCTAAAGACAACATTGTCGTTGTATGCCTCAGCGGCCGCGGCGACAAGGACGTGGATACCATAGCGAAGATGGGTGAAATAGAGAACGAAATGGAGTTACCACACTAATGAGTCTCTCTAGATGCAAGTCCTCTTAAGCCAGCACCATTGTCCTCCTTCCCTTTCTTGAATCACAACTGACCGCCCTGTATACTCCTGCTATGGAGCAGAAAAAGGTCACCATACGAGTCCCCGCCACATCTGGCAACATTGGCCCAGGATTCGATTGTCTTGGCATGGCCCTTGACTGGTGGAACGACGTACATATGAGTGTATCTTCGGCACCGACGATCAATGTCCTGGGAGAGGGTGCCGATACTATAAGTAGGACTGAGAATAACCTAATATATCAGTCTGCTCAAACCCTTCTTCATGAAGCTGGCGAGGATATTCAGTTTCTGTCCATCGAATGTGAAAACCGCATACCACTGGCACGAGGCCTAGGGAGCAGCGCCGCAGCCATCGTGGGCGGCTTAATGGCGGCAAACGCACTATGTACCACACCCCTCGACCAACATCGACTCATTGATATAGCTGTGAGATTGGAGGGACACGCTGACAACGTAACTCCAGCCCTGTTGGGTGGATGCCAAGCAGTCGTTCGTGATGGAGACAGGGTCGTTTCTGATACCGTTGCAATAGCTCCAGAACTGATGGCAATAGTTTTTGTCCCAGATTTGCCTATGTCAACCAGAGACTCTAGGGATATCCTTACCGAGCAAGTGACACGTGAAGACGCTATATACAATCTTGGAAGAATCGCCATGCTGGTAAACTCACTATCCAGCGGGCGTACCGAAAATTTGCGAGTTGCAACACAGGACCGACTACACCAGCCCGCACGAGAGAAAATATTCCCAGCCATGAAGTATATCTTCCGCGCCGCCCAGGACGCCGGGGCAGCGGGTGTATTTCTCTCTGGCGGAGGCTCCAGTATACTTGCACTCGCCACCTCTAATTTCATGACCATCGGCTTCGAAATGGCCAATGCGGCAGACAAACAAGGACTTTCCGGCAACATCAAAATAACAAGCCCGTCCTCCCTAGGGGCGCACGTAGTGTCGACGTAATGATGAAATCACCCACCACTGGCTTAATCGTCCAGAAATATGGAGGCAGTTCTCTGGCAAACGCCGAGAAAATCAAGGCCGTTGCGCGCCGTATTGCACGATCAAAGGACGAAGGAAACCAAGTGGTAGTGGTAGTCTCCGCCATGGGAGATACTACAGATGACCTCGTCCGCCAAGCCAAGGCCATCACGGAAAGACCGGACGAACGTGAATTGGCGCTCCTGCTTTCCACGGGAGAAATCGTGTCCTCCACCCTTGTCACCATGGCACTCCGCTCATTGGGGCACAAGGCCATCAGCCTCAGTGGAGGACAAGCCGGCATCCAGACCGACATGGACTACAGCCGTGCCCGAATAACCAACGTGGACCCACACCGTATCCTAAAGGAACTGAGAGAGGATAACATCGTCATAGTTGCCGGCTTTCAAGGGATTACCGAGGAAATGAACATCACCACCCTTGGAAGAGGAGCCTCAGACACCACGGCGGTAGCACTGGCCGCTGGGCTGGAGGCAAAGATCTGCGAAATATATACTGACGTGGACGGCATCTACACCGCAGATCCACGTATTGTGCCAAACGCTCGTATACTTGATACAATTGACTACGAGGAGATGCTAGAACTAGCAAGCTATGGAGCAAAAATGCATCCACGTTCCATAGAACTTGGAGCTATGTACAACATACCAATCCTGGTGACATCCAGCTTCACTGACACACCAGGAACCCTTATACACTGAGAGGCTATATATGGAAATGAGAAACCGAGTTAGAGGGATAGCCCACAACAAGAACGTAGCAAAGATAACCGTGCTGGGAGTTCCAGACAGTCCGGGAATATCTGCAACCATCTTCGAGCCATTGGCCAATAAGGGAATAAACATAGATACCATTGTCCAAAACGTCAGCGTTGAGCGTATCACAGACCTCACCTTTACCGTGGCACGGGAAGATCTTGCGGATGCTATGGATATTGTGGAACCCGTTGCGCAGAACATGGGAGCTGGCGGCTGCGTAAGCAATGCTTACCTTGGGAACGTCAGCATTGTGGGAACTGGCATGCAACATAATTCCGGCTACGCAGCCCGTATGTTCAGCGCCCTGTACGAAGCCAATATCAATATAGAAATGATAACAACATCAGAGATACGCATAACATGTATTGTGGCTGAAGACAGAGTGGAGGACGCAGTGCGAGCGCTACATGCGACCTTCCAGCTGGACCAAGGTGACTAGACTCGGTGAAGGGCAGCACAATCCTTTAACACAACCATTTCTATCCATCGTAATCCCTGCATACAACGAAGAGATACGAATCGCACAAACCCTAGACACCATTGTAGAGTACGCTGGCAGTCAAGGCTACTCCTGGGAAGTGGTGGTGGTAGACGACGGCAGCCAGGACAAGACTGCCTCCATGATTGAGTCTGCCTCTGAAACACACTCTGAAATACGCCTTGTCAGACTCAATCATGGAGGCAAGGGACTAGCAGTACGAGAAGGCATGTTGTCTGCGCGTGGGAAGTACAGGTTTCTGGCGGACGCCGACCTCTCAATGCCTATATCTCACCTTGAGAGGTTCCTACCGTCCACGCTCATAGACGCCGACATCGCCATAGGCTCCAGAGAAGCCAGTGGTGCTCGTCGCTTCGATGAACCCTTCAAACGCCATCTCATGGGTCGCGCATTCAACATCGCGGTGCGCCTCATAGCCGTGAAGGGCTTTACCGATACCCAATGTGGCTTCAAATGTTTCACAGCCAAAGCCGCAGAGACTCTTTTCCCACTACAGAGATCTCGCGGATTCGGGTTCGACGTCGAAATCCTCTTTTTAGCTCAACAGCTTGAAATGCACATCAAAGAGGTACCAATAGACTGGTACTACCACGAAGGAAGCAAAGTGCGGCTATTGAGAGACAGCTTCCTAATGCTAAAGGATCTGCTTTCAATACGGTGGAATTCCATCAAAGGTAAATACGGTAAGCTCATTCTCAAAGCCACCGAATCTGAACCGCCCGCCAATACGGACACAGATGACTAACTCTATTCCAATAATCCCTCTCACCGCCCACACATCATGCAGCGTCTTAAATACACAATCAATAAGATATAAAGAGAGTACACTAACTAGCCGGACAGGGGATTGCAATCACCTTGGTAGTCAGTATACAATCCTTTTTCTACAATATTTGCGGAGTGTGGGAAATGAATCCAACTGACAAAGACAAAGCACAAGTGAAAAAAGACAAGACAAAAGATGCCATAGCTCTGGCCTTGGTAAGCCAATGGGGGAAAGCAGCAACCCTGAACCGAGAGATTATCAGCGACTTTCCCAGAGATGTGGAAGCGTACAACAGGCTGGGCAAAGCTTTGTCTGAGTTGGGGCAGTACAAAGATGCCAAGGATGCCTTCAGCCACACTCTGGAGATATCGCCAGCCAACATCATAGCCAAGAAGAACTTCGAAAGGCTCACGCAGCTAAATGAGGATGACTCCACTCCCAAGCAGGGTCTAAAGGTGGCCCCTGAGCTTTTCATAGAGGAACGCGGGAAATCAACCACAATTTCACTATTGAGACTGCCAACCGACAGAACTCATTTACGCATGGCGCCCGGCGACGCAGTAGAGCTTCAGCTGTCCCTCACGGGCATTACAGTAGAAAGCACTGAAAGGCACTACCTAGGAGAGATTGAAGCAAGGATTGGCCATCGCCTTGCAAAACTGATCCAGGGAGGAAACAGATATGCTGCCGCCGTAACTTCCGTACAGGAACAAACCTTGACCGTCATGGTCAAAGAAATATATCAACATCGCAGCCAATATGGAACTGTGTCATTCCCCAACAAACAGCGGGCAAATAGCGCCTACTCACATCTAGAATATCCTTCACTACAAGCCGGATTTGACCTTGAAGAGAAGGAAATTGAATTTGAGCAAAGCCCCATCATAGACTGGGATGATGATGGAGAGGCATCGATCGCTGCTCCACCTTCCGACGATGACGTAAAACCCACAATGCAAAGCAATTACCTAGAGGAGTAATCTCGCTTCTAGGCCTACGCTCACACCAGTATGGCGCCAGCGTCATCCTTCCACACACCTCAAACCTAGTGTATTATCTCTTCAATATGTTCAGAGCAACCACATCTCAACCTGTAATCATAGCCAGAAACCTGGTTAAAAAATACGCAAACAACCTTGTAGTCAATGGAATTGACCTCACCATTTACAAGGGAGAGTGTTTCGGGCTCCTAGGACCAAACGGAGCAGGAAAAACCAGCACGCTTAAGATGATCTCGTGCATATCTCCGATAACCTCCGGAGAGCTCATAATTAAAGGGAAATCTGTATCGGATGACCAGTTGGGCGTCAAATCTGAACTTGGCGTAGTGCCCCAGGAGAATAACCTAGACTCAGACCTAACAGTCTTGGACAATTTATTAACCTATGCCCGTTATTACGATATGAACTCCAGTACAGCCCTCTCCAGAGCCTGGGGAGCGACACGTTCAGTCCTCACGGCTACCACAATATTGGCCTTCACATATATTCTTGGCATGGTTTCCTCTCCATGGGCACTACTGATAATACCGGTTTCATTCATCATCGGGCTTATGTTCGCATCCATAGCCATCACAGTAACGGCACTGGTTCCATCACTGAACAGCCTCAACAACTTCTTCACTCTTTTCGTCACCCCGATGTGGTTCTTCAGTGGGGTATTCTTTCCATTGAATGGGCTTCCAATTCCAATAACCATACTCGCCTGGTTCCTGCCTCTTACACCAGCATCTCATCTGGTACGCAGACTGGCTTTTGGCGAGCTCGACTGGACTCTGCTAGCATCATTCCTTCTTATGATAAATTTCCTGGCCTTCTTCTTGTTCTTAGCCTTACGTGTGATGAGAACGCGGCTCATCAAATAGAACAAGTTCACTGTTTCGCGATGGGCGGGTGACAGAGAAGAAGCAAGGTCCTATTATTCTAAAAGATTAACAACAGAGGCAAGCGCACATGAATTTATCTCGACGTATCTATCCACTAGACCCCAGGGAACTGACTGAGGAGCAGCTCGCGGTAGTCTTCGCCATGACCTCACGCAACCCTCAACCCTTCGATGAGATAGCCAAGGTTGTGAGCGCTGAGAAGGCCGCAAACTTCCACGAGCGATGGGTACTCAACTACGGCCATGCCTCGGTAGCAGAGCACGCAATTATCCACATGGCAGCGGAAAATATCTCACGCCTCGCCTGCGACACCATGGAGGACAATCGCCTGGCTTCATACACTGAGAAATCCTCACGATATCAGTTACTCGACCAAGGCCACTATCACATCCCAGTGGAACTTGAAGGACACCCTCTCAGGGACGTGTACGTGAACACCTGCGACTCACTGTTCAGAGCCTACCAGGAAACAACGGAAAGACTGCTTGAGCATTTGTCAAACGTTACGTCCAAGAACGAGGGAGAACGTGACTCTTCCTACAATCTGCGCCTGCGGCGTGTGGCCACGGACGTCTGCCGTTTTCTACTTCCAGCAGCCACCCTGACAAACGTGGGCATTACCATGAATGCCCGGTCCATGGAACACGCCATTCGCAAACTCCTATCCTCTGACCTCCTTGAGGAACATGAGATAGGCGAAGCGCTAAGGGAACAGGGAAGAACCATAACTCCCACACTCATAAAATATGCCGATCGCAACGATTATCTAGTGTTATCTAGAGAAGCCCTAGATAACCTGGATCAGAACGAGGAAGAGGCAATTCCATACGCCGACTGCCGAGCGGAACTTGTACACTACGACCAAGAAGCTGAATCCAAGCTGGTGGCCACACTGCTATATCGTTTCTCATCCAGTTCGTATAGTGATATTTTGCAAAGAGTTAAGAACATGAGCCAGTCCCAACGAGAGGAAGTAATTCACAAGGCGCTAAACAGCCTTGGGCAACATGACATTCCAGTAAGAGAACTGGAAGCTGTAGACTACACCTTTGACCTTGTCATGGACTACGGAGCTTATAGAGAATTCAAGCGGCACCGAATGCAAACATACATCTCACAGCCGGCAACGGTAGATCTAGGGTACATCGTCCCGGACCTCATTTTGCAAGCCGGGCTGGAGGGACAATTCAGGGAATCGATGGAAACAGCAGCCAAGGGATTCCACAGCCTTTCCGAGGCTTTGCCAGGGGTTGGAGGGTATTTAGTAACACACGCTCACCTTCGCCGCGTGCTCTCAAAAATGAACCTGAGGGAGTGTTATCACCTCTTCAAGCTCCGCACCAGTCCCCAGGCCCATTTCACCCTGCGCAGCGTGATGCATGAAGCCCTTGACTTAGCAACTCAGCGCCATCCACTGCTGTTCAAGTACTTACGGCTGAGGGACGAATAGGGAAGGCCGTAATCCTATTAAGCCTTCGGTAACGAACTGTTGATACTTGTCACGGTAGCAACAGTCATCGAATTACCCTTTTCCTTGTCTCGTATAAGCCACACTCCCTGGGCAATACGCCCAGTCACCCTAACCTCTGATAAAGCGAGCCGCTCTATAATGCCCTGCTCGGATACCAGCATGACTTCTGTGGCATCCATCACCAAGTGTGCCGCTGCCACAGGCCCAGTCTTATCAGTAATTTTGAGGGTTATGACACCCTTGGCGCCCCTGGCCGTCCTACGATATGCCTGTATGGGAGTCAGCTTTCCAAATCCTCTACGGCTTACAACAAAGAGCTGTGCCCCAGTTATGACCGTATCCATAGATACTACTCTGTCATCCGAATCAAGACGGATTCCTCTTACGCCGCCGGACATTCGGCTGCTTATCCTGACATTGGCAATTGGGAACCGGGCAGCCATGCCCTTATCCGTAACCATCACAACCTCATCACCTTCATTAGCCCCACGAACCGAAATAACCTCGTCACCTGGCTCAAGATCCATAGCTATAAGCCCATTATTCCGTATGTTAGTCAAGGAAGAGAAAGCCATTCGTTTTATCTCTCCCTTTCTAGTGGCCAACATTATAAACTCATACTTATCATTGGAAGAAATCGCCAGAACCGTGCTGACCTGCTCTCCCTCATTGAGAGACAGCAGATTCACAGCAGAAGTGCCGCGAGTAGTGCGCGAAGCATCTACTTGTACGTCATAGCACGGTTTTGAATATACTCTGCCCCGATTGGTAAAGAACAAGAGTGCATCGTGTGTATCGGCTACGAGGAGATTTTGGAGTATATCGGTTTCTCTAGTGACCATCCCTGTCACTCCCCTGCCTCCCCTGTGTTGGGTTTTGTATGTGTCAAGCGGCATGCTCTTCACATAGCCGCGCTGAGTAATGGTAATCACCATATCCTGATGGGGCTCCAATTCTTTCCTAGTAGGAGCAGTAGGTTCCTCATCCCATACCTCGGTGCGACGATCATCGCCAAAGTCCTTCTTAATCTTTCGGGTATCTTTCTTCACTTCTGCCAGTATCTTCTCAGGGTCTCCCAGCAGATCTTCGAGTTCGTCTATAGTCTTACGCAGTTGCTGGAACTCCGTCTCTATCCGTTCCCTCTCAAGAGCTGCAATACGCCGCAACTGCATATCCAAAATTGCCTGTGCCTGTATCTGGGTTAGGGCAAGCCACTCCATCAGTCCCTGCCGAGCGGTATCCGCATCGGCGGCCTGACGTATTAGTGTGATAACTTCGTCAAGATTAGAAAGGGCCGTTCTCAGGCCCTCAAGTATATGGGCTCGTTCCTCGGCTTTTTTCAGGTCGAACTTCGCTCGCCGTGTGATCACCTCACGACGGAAGTCTATGTAATGTCTAAGAAGCCTCTTCAGAGGCAGCACCTGTGGTTGTCCATCCACCAGGGCCAAAGTGTTAACAAAAAAGGCCGTCTGCATGGACGTATGCTTATACAGGTTATTTAACACAATCTCTGGCTGAGCCTCGCGCCGCAGTTCAACAACAACACGTAAGCCATGGCGGTCTGATTCATCTCTAACCTCGCTGATACCCTCTATCTTCTTGTCCTTAGCCAGTTGAGCTATCTTTTCCACTAGCGTGGCTTTGTTCACCTGGAAAGGGACTTCAGTCACCACTATCTGCTTGCGCTCAGATCGCTTTTCGCCTTCCTCAATTGTAGCCCTAGCCCGTACCAACACACGCCCGCGTCCCGTTGAATAGGCATTTAGAATACCTTCCCGGCCCATGATGATACCCCCAGTGGGAAAATCAGGGGCCTTGATGAACTTCATCAGGTCTTCGACGTTGGCATTCGGGTTTTCTATGAGATAAATAGCCGCATCGCACACCTCTCGCAGGTTATGCGGAGGGATATTGGTCGCCATTCCAACGGCTATGCCAGAAGCCCCGTTAATCAACAGGTTTGGGAGCACCGCAGGAAGAACCTTAGGCTCCCGAAGGGTATCGTCAAAGTTGGATGAAAAATCCACGGTGTCGCTGTCTATATCTCCCAACATATGTTGTGCGATGGGGGACAGACGAGCCTCAGTGTATCGCATGGCCGCTGGAGGGTCATCATCAATGCTTCCGAAATTACCCTGCCCGTCGACCAAAGGATAACGCAGTGAGAAATCCTGGGCCATACGAACCATGGCCTCATATACCGAACTATCTCCGTGGGGATGATACTTTCCCAACACTTCTCCAACCAAGCGGGCGCTCTTCTTATACGAAGTTCCGGCCCTCATGCCTAGGTCATCCATAGCGTACAGGATTCGTCTCTGCACAGGTTTGAGTCCATCACGCACATCTGGAAGTGCCCGAGCGACAATAACGCTCATGGCGTAGTCTAAATATGAGCTGCGCATCTCATCTTCGATACGCACTGGTCGTATGTTGCCGATAGAAGGAACTACCATAGATCTTTCCTCTCTTTGCTGAGGTTATATGTGAGCCAAGTCCATATTAATGCAGGCTCGCCTTTTTTCTCTGTCCATATGTCTCTGCACGTTCTACAAATGACTGGAAGAGATTGCCAAAGTTCTTTGGAACTTGTTCCTCTATCTCATTGTGCCACTGGACACCTACAACCCAGTCATGCCCAGGACTCTCTATGGCTTCTATCAATCCGTCCTCAACTGAGTAGGCAGATGCCATAAGCGCCGATGCCTTCTGAGGTTCACCAAGTCCCTGATGGTGAAGGCTGCTGACACTCACAAATCCCCCTGCACCTAAAATGGCAGCCAGTTTACTGCCGGGAGAGATATACAGTTGATGACGAGCGGACTCCCAACGACCATTCTGGAGCTCTACCCTGTGGCCCGGCAGGTCCTGTATGAGCCTACCTCCAAATACGACGTTCAAAAGCTGCATGCCGCGACAAATAGCGAGCACCGGCATATCGCGATTAAGTGCGGCCTTTAGGAGCATCATCTCCCATTTATCTCTACGTGGGGCATGCTTAATCCCAGATTTAGAATCTTCTGACTCACCGTAGCATTGAGGGTCTATATCCGGACCGCCGGTGAAGAGAAGCGCGTCAACTGAGGATACAGTCTCATCTACGCGGGCTAATGAAAGGGGCTTCAGGAGACGCTCCTCCACATCACGCTTTACCATGGCATATATGTACCGACGAGCCTCACGCTTATTAGAGGCTACCACTCCAATTACAGGCATGGATTAAGCAGCTACCTTCCTCATATATGCGTTGCATCTAGTATCCATTTTCAGGTCGCTAAGACCATATTTGCGATTATGTTAAGAATATAGCAATGATTGTCTTTAGACAACTCCAGCGAAGGGCTAAAACAGGACTGCGAGACAGTAACCTCTTTTAGCCCTAACCCTCTATGATTTCCATGAGCCGTAGGGGTTCTTGGCTTTCTGAAGACAGATCAAGCCCATTAGCAAGCCCCGCCGCATAGAAGTTTTTAAGAGAACTCAGGACCTGAGTGGATGGACGTTCACCTTCGCTCAGATGCTGCTTCAAGTCAGTGAGTGAGTTGTAAGCCTGATCAACGTGCCAGAAAAAAGACAAGAGCCATGACAACTCACGCTCATTGGATGGCGCAGGGATATCATCAAGGCTAAAGATTGCTTCCGTGACTTTAGTATAGCGTAGAATACCAGCCTTATCCTCGGCATGCTCTCCGTAATATCGTTTCTTTTTCAACTCCAGCACACGTCGAAGATACTCAGGTTCACCGTATATCTCCCTAGGCAACCAGTCCTTCCGAAGATCTAGTACTTCTTTGCCCTGCTTGTTTACAATGGCCACAGCCACATCTACGCCAAGGGCCGAATCGTATTCAAACTTCGCAGCACCTCTAAGAACAGCTTCCTGAAGCATAAGAGTCACCTCTCTGGTGATCTTCCTATACAGAGGCCCACTGGCTTCTTCGTTCCTGTCCGCACCCAAGCCACCGGTGTTGAACATGTAGTATTCCTGAGGCAGACCACCCTGAGTGATATCCTGCAATATGGAGTACATCAAATTCGCGTTCTCGTCCTCCAAGCCGATGATGAAAGGGTCCGAAAAGTATTCCACATACGGCCTGCCTATGGCACCCGTGGCGGCACCCGTCTGGACTGCCTCACCATACATGAGAGCACGAACATAAGTCTCTGCCGTCAAACGAACCAGAGGCGGAACAACGGTGTTTTGACGCATCACGCCCTGCCAAAGCACCTTATCAGTACTCTCCATTGGCACATGAACCATATCACTTAACCTTCCGTTAGTGAAAGCCTTTGGCAGATGCGCAACGCCCTTTCTATCTAAGAGCCTGGACCGAGACAGTATCATCCTCATATTGCGAACGGGGTTTTGAAGGAAATCCGGTGTGCTATCGTTTAAATTGAAGGGCACGTTCTCAAGAGTTTCCTGCGAATTCGGCTCGGCCTCAGACCCGCGAAGAACATCGTATGCTATAGGGTCGCTTTCTTGAGTGAGTCCAAATGGCACCGCATACAGGTTGTTCTCAGTACCGTCTATACCATAGGAAACACTGATCTGCTTGCCATTGCGGTCAATCTCCACCGGTTTTGCCAACGGTTGAAGCAGTACTATATCGTCATTCATCGGGTAAATACCCTCATCAGAGTCAATCTCAAGTTCAAGAAGTGCCGATAAATCACTCTTAATCAACTCTATCATGACTGTGAGGGTGCTTTTGCCATGCAATGAAGGGCCAGTGGTAACCAACGCGGCATTGGTCATTTTACCATCTAAGTTCTTGGTTCGCGCCATACTCAGAGCCGCCTGCAGAGCAAGTCCCTTGGTATGTTTCACCAGGAACATAGCTATAGACAGCGGACCCATCTTGTGCTCACCCAGATAATCGAACCCTAGGTGCAATGATAGACCCTTTGTGGGGGCCTTAAAGACCAACCTGTTGAGTCCCGCCTCTTGGACGCGATCCTTAAGCGCCTGTGGTAGCCCTAGGTCATCCAGCCACTTGGGGATGGAAACTTCCAAAATCTGAGGTGCGTTTTGCATCTCATCCTTGGGCGAGTCGAATGTCAACTGTCGCCACATGTATGGAAGCTGAGGATAGTCGGTGCCGAACAAAAGTTGCCGTGCATGAAATGAGCGCTCAGGAACGTCGCCGACCTGCCTGTCTGTCTGGATGATGGTGTCGCCAGATGAGAAACACTGTTCCATCATACTGTTTATGTAAGGGAATATCTCTGCAAAAAGGGATTGATTGGCCTCGCTGAAAGACAGGGAGTCACGATTCCTTGGAAAGCCATCTATGAAATATTGGGTCAGGTCTGGCCTCCGGGCCACCCCCAACTGGCTAAAAAAGCCGAGTCCACCAGTGTCCAATCGGACCACTATATCAGGCCAAGCCCGAATGCCAGCCTTACCTTCGCCATTAAGGCGTCCTGATTCCTGAGTGATCTGTTCAGCTTCCTTCCGCACTTGCTCGCGATCTGAGGCCGGAAGATCCTGAAAAATACGCATGTGGCTTATTAGCCACTCATCTGATGGATTAAAGAATTGGCTATCAGGCTTATGCCCTCTTTTGGCTAAAGCTACCAACTCATCCAAAACCTTAGCGAATGCTGGGTCGACAGAAGGCCCCGCCAAAGTCGATCCTATATTCTGAAAGACTGCCATATTGCAAGCCCTCCTACTCAAAGCTTATACCAGGAGGTATCTCTGATCCATCAAAGAAATGGGACAGCTACAAACAACCTACAGCGCATGCTGATTTCAATGACTATTTTACAGCGCAATGATACACATGTGCAAGCTAAATATCCATCTATTATGACGGTTTTCGTCTCATATAGGATATTGGCCCTTAATGTATGTGGCTCACAACGAACACCGCTATGACTACACCAACATGACTACTGGGTTCTCCAGCACGCGCTTGATTTCCACAAGGAACTGAGCGGCTTGAGCGCCGTCGGCCACACGGTGGTCTGTGGACATGGTTGCTTTCATCACCTGAGCTATGGTTATCTGGTCCTCACGCACCACCGGCTGCTTGCGGATTGTGCCAACGGCTAAGACCGCTGACTGGGGAGGATAGATAATGGCAGAAAAGCTGTCGACATCAAACATTCCCATGTTGCTGATGCTGAAAGTGCTCCCAGTGTAATCCTCTTCCCGCATCACCCCACTCTGTGCCCTCTCCACCACCTCTTTTGCGGTCTTGGATATATCCACTACTGACCTATCACGGCACTCTCCCAGGGAAACGACCAAAAGTCCCTGCTCTACTGCAACGGCTATACCTACATTAATTCCAACATTCATCCTCATGTGGTCGTCTTCAAAGGAGCCGTTGAACACTGGAAACTTGGCCAGAGTCAAGGCGCACGCCTTCACTATCAGGTCGTTGACCGTAACTTTGGTTTCTCCGTTCAACGTTTCGTTGAGTTGTTTCCTCAGAATCATGGCCAGAGTCATATCAACGTCGGCGGTTATATAGAAATGAGGAACTTCCCGTTTACTCTGGGCCGTGCGTCGAGCGATAGCCTGTCTCATACGGGAAAGCGGCACAATCTCGCCACCTGTGGCACCCGCTAGCAGAGTTGAAGTCTCTTCACTATGCAACGCGGCTGGTACACGAGTTGCATAGGCCAATATGTCATTCTTGGTAATGCGCCCATTAGGCCCTGTCCCTGTAACCTGTTCTAAGGTTATCCCATTTTCTTCGGCAAGCTTACGGGCCAGTGGTGATGCCTTTATTTGGGATAAAGCGGGGGTTGCCGATTGTTCGGTCTCTTTAGGCTGGAATACTGCGGGTTTCTGACCTTCAGACTTAACGGCAGACTTTCCCTCATGTATAACCTCTCCAGCTACCCCTATGAAAGCGATGGCCTGGCCCACTGGTACCGTAGACCCTTCCGAAACAATTGTCTTGAGCACGACCCCTGAGATGTACGCTTCCATCTCAATCACGGCCTTGTCAGTTTCAATCTCTGCAATGGCCTCCCCTTTCTTGATCTCCTCCCCCTCCTGCTTCAACCAGCGAACCAGGGTGCCTTCCTGCATATCAAAGCCCATCTGAGGCATAACGACTGTTGTAGCCAATTTCTGTGCCTCCAATACGAAGCGTTACCGACCAAGCGTGGATTCCACAGCTTGAATAATGCGATTCTCATTTGGAATGGATGCCTGCTCCAGATACCTTGAATATGGCATTGGGACTTCTGATCCAGCCACCCGCGCCACCGGCGCATTCAAGTAATCAAAGGCTCTCTCTTGAATCAGTCCCACCACAGTAGCACCAAATCCCCCGGTATACCACGTCTCCTCCACCACAACAGCATGGTTGGTCTTCCGTACTGACTCCGCCACAGTATCTCCATCCAGTGGACTCAAGGTGCGCAGGTCAATTACCTCCGCGCTGATACCCCTTGACTCGAGATCCTCGGCAGCCCGCATTGCCACCATAGACATGCGGGCATAAGCCACAATTGTAACGTCAGTTCCAATCCGTTTGATATCGGCCTTCCCAAATGGAACAACGTATTGCTCATCTGGAACCTCTCCTCTGCTACTGTACAGAAGGGCATGTTCCACAAAGATCACAGGGTCTTCCTGTTGCAGGGAAGACCGGAAGAGTCCAAGAGCGTCATATGGTGTAGATGGCACAACTACACGGAGTCCTGGCACCGAAGCAAACCATCCTTCAAGACTCTGTGAGTGAGTCGCCCCAACCGAAGCGCCTCCTCCCGTGACCGTGCGAACGATCAATGGGCATGTAAGTTGTCCGCCAGACATATAACGAACCTTGGCTGCATGGTTGATAATCTGATCCATCGCCAAAAAGCTGAAATTGATAGTCATAAGCTCTACTATTGGCCTCAAGCCAGCAATGGCAGCCCCAGCGCCAGCGCCAGATATGACAGATTCAGATATCGGCGTTTCTCGTATGCGTTCCCCCCCATACTCCTCCAGAAAACCTTTTGTCACAGCGTACGCTCCGCCGTAACTTCCTATGTCTTCTCCCATAATAAAGACGCGCTCGTCCTTCAGTGCCTCTCTCAAGGCTCTGGACATAGCCTCTCTATATGTAATTTGCGCCATAACTTACTTACTCCCGTACACGTCTTCATAGAGGGCTGCCGGTTCCGGAAATGGACTTTCGTCGGCAAACTGGACTGCATTATCCACGATCTTTTCTATCTCTTGCTCAATCTGATCCAATTCCTTCTTAGAGGCTATCTTTTCGTCTATAAGCCATTTACTGAAGCTAAGGATAGGATCTTTCTTCCTCCATCGTTCTTCTTCAGACTTGTTCCTGTATTCTGAGGGATCTGCCATGGAATGCCCTCGAAACCGGTAAGTCATGGCCTCTATCAGATAGGGGCCTCCACCTTCTCTAACGCTTTCCACCGCTTTGTTTGTGACCTCCATCACCTGCACAACGTTCATGCCGTCCACTCGTACGGCAGGCATTTTATATGCTTGAGCAAACTTGTAAATCTCATCGTGAAACACCAGCGTCTGTTCAACCGATGCGCCCATACCGTACAAGTTGTTCTCAACAAAGAATATAACCGGCAGCTTCCACAGTGATGCCAGGTTCAACGACTCATGAAACTCACCTTCGCTGATAGCACCGTCGCCAAGGAAGCACAATGTCAGGCTGTCTTCACACTTGTACTTGCTGGCCAAGGCCAGGCCAACCGCCAGAGGAAGCTGGCCCCCAACGATGGCATAGCCTCCCATGAACCGCTTTCCGATATCGAAGAGGTGCATGGAGCCGCCTTTGCCTTTGCTAGACCCCGTAGCCTTGCCGAAGAGTTCAGCCATCACGACGCTGGGATCCATCCCCTTGGCCAGGGCATGACCATGATCCCGATAGTGTGTCACAACGTAGTCCTGTAGCATGAGCGTGGAAATTGCACCTACTGCGATGGCCTCTTCGCCGATATACAAGTGGAGGAAGCCGCGTATGTTTCCAAGCGTGTACTGTTCAGCGGCCCTCTCTTCGAAGCGGCGTATGAGGAACATTTGACGATAGAAATCCAACAGTTGGTTCTTTTCCGGAGCGTTCTGCAATTTCATGGAATTTGTCAAATTAGCTTCGATCAGGATATGGTGGCATATGAAGACA
Source organism: Dehalococcoidia bacterium (assembly GCA_963580875.1). Taxonomy (GTDB): domain Bacteria; phylum Chloroflexota; class Dehalococcoidia; order Lucifugimonadales; family UBA2985; genus JASLXI01. The sequence goes on along the minus strand of CAUZMC010000003.1, from coordinate 28,056 downwards.
TTTAAATGTGAATGGCAAGGTCGTCAACAGCCAGAGCCGCCTCTTTAACCGCCTCCGACAGTGTGGGGTGAGAATGAACCAACCAGCCCAATTCCTTTACGGTGCCTTCCAGCAAGCTGGTCATTGCCACCTCAGACATCATCTCCGTAACCTCTGTTCCTATCATGTGGGTTCCTAGAATAGCGCCGCTATCACCGTCCGTCACAAGCTTGACAAGGCCCTCCGTTTCCCCCAAGGCAAGAGACTTGCCATTGGCGCGAAACGGAAACCGGCCCACCTTGACCGAATAACCAATATCCACTGCTTCCTTCTCAGTGTACCCGAAACTGGCAACCTGTGGCTGGCAGTATGTGGCTCTTGGCATCTTCTTATAGTCCAGAGCAGGACTCTCCATTCCAGCAATGATCTCCACCGCCAGAATACCCTGGGCCTGGGCCACGTGAGCCAGCAGCAGCTTGCCAGTTACGTCCCCAATGGCATAGATTCCCGGTACACTGGTCTGCATTTTCTCATTCACTTCGATGAAACTTTTCTCTATTTCGATGCCAAGCTTAGTCAATCCCATACCATCGCTGTTGCCCTGCACTCCCACTGCAACCATTACCTTCTGGCAATCCAATTCTTTGGTTCCCTCTGGAGATTCCACACTAAGGCTGACTCCTGTTGATCCCTTTTTAACTTCCTTCACCCGGGAGCTTGTTAGCACCTTTATCCCGCGGCGAGTAAAGGAGCGCTCCAACTGCTGACCAATCTCTTCATCTTCGTTTGGAACTAGGTTCGGAAGCATCTCAACAACTGTGACATCAGCGCCATAGGCATGGTAAAGATAGGCAAATTCCACTCCGGTTGCCCCTCCGCCCACAATCACCACTGGTGAGGGCACCTCACGAAGCTCAAGAGCCTCTCGGCTGGTAATGATTGTCTCGCCGTCCACCTCAAGGCCCAGTATTGGGAGCGAGCGAGCCCCTGTGGCAATTATCACGTTTTTGGCAGCAAGGGTTTGAGAGCCACCTTCCACCTCAATCGTATGTGCATCCTTCAACCGAGCATGCCCCTTAATATAATCTACCCTGTTCTTCTTCAGCAAGGATTCCACTCCGGTAGTGAGACGCTTGACTACGCTACGACTCCTGGAAATAGCCTTGCCGAAGTCGTAGCTCAGATTATCAAATGATATTCCAAACTCTTCAGCTCGATGGAAGAGTGTCAATATCTCAGCATTTCTCAAAAGGGCCTTGCTAGGTATACATCCCCAGTTGAGGCAAATTCCACCGATATCCTGGTTCTCCACCAACGCCGTTTTCAGTTGCAATTGACTTGCGCGTATGGCCGCCACGTACCCACCCGGCCCTCCACCGATGATTACTATATCGTAGTCTACATCTGCCATTAAAGCCTACTTTCGCAACGAAAATGCCTCATAAATCTCCCTTGAGTATAACACCCTGCGCATGCAGGCACCAATATTCCTGCCCTTGAAGCAGAGAGACCTCTTTGCTACACTGAGCTTACTTTTTTTCGACAGGTACACAACCATGACCTCACCCAGACTGAGCCAGGACGAAGTCCAGCACATAGCCCTCATCTACCGCCTTGGCTTAAGCCGAGAGGAGATTGAGAATCTGCGAAGCCAATTATCCGACATCATAGAGAACTTCCAGGTGCTGGAACAAGTGGACACAACAGACATCCCTCCTACGGGGCATTCCGTAACCCTTGAGAATGTGATGAGGCCGGACAAAGCCGACTCTCCATTACCCAAGGAAGATATCCTTGCCAACGCTCCACGGCGAGAGGGCGACTACTTTCGGGTCAAGGCAGTGCTAGACTAATGCCTTCAAATCTCCACAACCTCACCATTCATGAAGCCAGTGAACTTCTCGCTAGCCGACAGATCTCTTCGCAGGAGTTGACTCAAGCCGTTCTCGATCGCATCGAACATGTGGAACCTCGCGTAAAGTCCTATGTCACCATCACAGGAGATTTGGCCCTTCAACAGGCCCAAAAGGCCGACACCGCCATTGCCAAGGGAGAAACAACTGCACTGGCAGGAGTACCGATGCAGCTCAAAGACAATATGTGCACCCTCGGAGTTCCCACCACCTGCTCCTCACGGATGCTTGAGAACTTTGTACCTCCTTATAACGCCACGGTTGTAGAGAAGCTCAATGCTGCGTCAACAGTGGTGATTGGAAAAGGCAACATGGACGAATTCGCGATGGGCTCTTCTACCGAGAACTCAGCCTTCTTCCCGACCCATAATCCCTGGGACTTAAAGCGTGTACCTGGTGGCAGCAGCGGAGGCCCAGCAGCGGCGGTGGCAGCGGGAGAGTGCCTATACGCCCTCGGTTCTGATACTGGCGGAAGTATCCGGCAACCGGCGTCACTCTGTGGTATTGTCGGAATGAAGCCAACCTACGGACTAGTAAGCCGCTATGGGCTCGTAGCTTTTGCTAGCTCACTGGACCAGATCGGCCCACTAACCAAAGACGTAACAGACAGTGCTCTTGTGCTCAACGCAATTGCCGGTCATGACCCACGAGACTCCACATCCATACCCCAAGCTGCAAAAGACTACACCAAGGCGCTGACAGGAAACATTCGTGGCCTGAAAATAGGAGTCCCAAAGGAATATTACGAGGGCATCGACCCCAAGGTAGCACAAACTATGCGAATAGCCCTAGAGAAACTGGAGGCATTGGGAGCCTCCGTTGAAGAAACTTCTCTGCCGCATACCAAGTATGCACTGGCTGTATATTACATACTTGCCCCTTCAGAAGCATCGGCCAATCTAGCCCGATACGACGGAGTGAAATACGGCTACTCCTCTCAGGAAGACGGCAGCATATGGGAGGCCATGGAAAAGACCAAACAGCACGGCTTTGGGCCGGAGGTAAAGCGTCGTATCATGCTAGGAACATACGCGCTTTCCGCGGGCTATTACGATGCCTACTACATAAAGGCACAAAAAGTGCGCACACTCATAAGCAGAGAGTTTCAAGAATCCTTCCAAAAATATGACGTGCTGATCACTCCCACATCTCCCTCGACGGCATTCAATCTAGGGGCCAAAATGGATGATCCTGTACAGATGTACCTAAGCGACGTGTGCACCATTCCCATCAACATCGCAGGCATCCCAGCCATATCCCTCCCGGCAGGACTTGTAGGCGGCCTCCCAGTAGGAATGCAGGTGATAGGTAAGCCCCTAGCGGAAGAGACTATACTACGAGTAGGATACGCCTATGAGCAGGCCACCGAGTGGCACAAGATGAGGCCAGAATTATGAAAGACATACTTGTCATCCTTGAACAAAACGCCAAAGCCACTCCGGAGGAGATATCTGAGATAACCAAGCATACTCTGGAAGAGGTCAAGGAAGTCATTGCCCAGGCAGAACGAGACAAGACCATAATCAAATACAAGGCCGTCGTAAATTGGGACCATCTGGGAGAACAAGAGGTAATTGCCGTGGTGGAATTGCGAGTAACTCCCCAACGTGAGGTTGGTTTCGACGGCATAGCCAAGAGAATTGCGCGCTTTCCAGAGGTGCGCTCACTTCACCTTATGTCAGGCTCCTATGACCTGTCAGTGATGCTGGCAGGCAAGACCATGCAGGAAGTCGCCAACTTCGTAGCTGTAAAACTGGCAGTACTGGAAGGGGTCCAGGGAACCACCACTCACTTTCTCCTGAAACGCTTCAAAGAAGACGGAGTGATTCTAGACAGAGAGCGCGGAGACAAGCGCCTCCCTCTTGCCCTGTAAAACCAACCATTGATTAATAAACAAGAGCCAAAACAGAAGAAATCCCCACTGTCACAACGAGTGAAAGATCTCTCTCCGTCTGGCATACGCCGCTTCTTCGATATCATCACGACCATGGACAACGTTGTTTCCTTAGGCGTGGGAGAACCTGACTTTGTCACTCCTTGGCATATCCGTGAAGCTGCCATACAGTCCGTGGAGAATGGATACACCATGTACACCTCCAACTTCGGCCTGTTGGAGTTACGTCAAGGAATAAGCAAATACTTAAATGAGCGATATGACCTGAACTACGACCCCGCCAATCAAGTACTCGTAACCGTGGGAGTAAGCCAAGCCCTTGACCTTGCCATGAGGGCAATTCTGGATCCTGGCGACGAAGTCATAATACCGGAGCCCACTTACGTCTCTTATATCCCATGCGTCTCCCTCTCTGGAGGCATCCCAATAACAGTACCAACCAACATGGAAAACTCCTTCAGAGTGCAGCCAGCAGACATTGAGGCACGGATAACACCGAAAACCAAGGCTATACTCATTGGCTACCCCAACAACCCAACAGGCACGGTCATGCCCCGTCATGAAATGGAGCAGATAGCAGACATTGCGCGACGTCACGATCTTACAGTGGTCTCAGACGAGATATACGAGCGCCTGGTGTACGGAGTGGAGCACACCTGCTTCGCCTCGCTACCAGGAATGGCTGACCGTACCATTCATGTAGGAGGTTTCTCCAAATCCTATGCTATGACAGGATGGCGCATTGGCTACGCCTGCTCAAACTCTGAAACCATTGAGGCACTAATGAAGGTGCACCAGTACACCATGATGTGCGCACCAATTCAAGGCCAGATGGCAGCCATTGAGGCACTGGCCTCAGGAGATAGCTCTGTAGAAGAGATGAGGGAGGAGTACAACCGCCGTCGGCACATCATGGTAAATGGTCTAAACCAGCTAGGATTGAATTGCCTAGAGCCCCAGGGTGCTTTCTACGCTTTCCCATCCATCAAGGGCCTGAACATGTCCTCAGACGAATTCGCGGAAAGGCTGCTACTGGAAGAGCGAGTGGCTCTCGTGCCCGGCTCGGCCTTTGGCCCCAGCGGTGAGGGCCACGTTCGATGCTGCTACGCCGTCTCAACCGAGGAGATAAAGGAAGCCCTAGAGAGAATGGGGCGCTTTATTGGAAACCTCAAAGGGTAGTCGCTGAACTTTCAGATAAGAACTTCCTGGTATCGGAATCCCCTAGGCCAGGCAAAGAAATATCCTTCGATCCATCAGGCCCAAACATCGTATGCGCCGAAGCAGACGAGCACCTGCTTTATCAAAACAACGATGCCCTTTTGACGTGGCAACGACCTGTAAATGCGGGAGACAATATCTAAGCACGCACCACTAGTAACGCATTCACCACTAATTCAAAAAGGAATTGATGAGGGCAGAAATCTCCTTCAGCCTAGTTCGCACAAAGAGGTGACCCGTCCCTTCTAAAGTGACCAGCCTGGAGTCCTTTATTCCCCTCACCAGTTCCCGTGCAAAACGCAGTGGCGTCATTACGTCCTCTTCTCCAAAGACAAGCAGCGTTTGGCAGAATATGTTTTGCAGACGCTCTCGTGAATTAAACGCGATGGTAGCCTCCATCTGACGCTCATATGCCTCCGGCTCCTGGAATAAGGTGTCCTCCAGGACACCCTGAACCACCTGGTCTATGAAGCCTGGTATCTGATATTCCTTGTATGTGTATGCCCAAGGCAGGACAAGGCGAATATAATCTTCCCGCGGCAAGTCTCTCCTAAGAGATGCAAGGCCTCTGAACAGAGCGGCCCCACGCGGATCAGTTGCATCGTAGGTGGCAAGAAGCACGAGGCGGTCAACCAGTTGAGGAAAACTGATGGCCAATTCCTGGGCTATTGCACCCCCCATGGAATAGCCCACCACATGAGAGTGAGCGATGCCCAGCTCCTTCAACAGCCTTGCGGCGTCCTCCGCCATATCCTTAATTACATACGAGGCGTCGGCACGTTGGCTCTGGCCACTGTCGCGATTATCGAAAGATATCACCCTGTAGTCGCTCAACATGGAAGCAAGAGGCCCCCACCCACGGTGATCACCACTCAGGCCAGATATGAGCAGCACGGGAGGAGCATCAGGCTCACCTTTGATTTCGTAATAGAGATTCAGGCCGTTGACTGTTGCGTGTGGCATTATAGTTCCCGTTCCGTTCTTCTGTTCTAGCTCAGTAAGCTGCAATTTCGAAGCACACCGCTTACCATCACCTCATACGTTTACAAAAGAATCATTGACGCCAGGCAAGTCCCTCAGTGGCCGCTAGAAACTGGGAATGGAGGCTTCTCCCTGAGGCAATAACGCTCTCAGCTTTCAAAGAAGATGGAGTCTCGTACTTATCAGTGATCACTCCTCCCGCCTCAGGCAACAGGACAAGGCCGGTGGCTATATCCCAGGGGGCCAGGTTGTGATGGAAGTACATATCAGTTCTTCCGCACGCGGCATAAGCAAGGCCGAGACCAGCGGAGCCCATTATTCTTGTGCCCTGGATATTGGGCCACAAATGTAAAACAAGCTCAATCGCCATGGCGGCTTTTTCATCCACGTAACCCAGATCATAGCTCAAAAGAGAATCGTCCAACTCAGTCTTGTCAGAAACGCGTATAGGACTACCATTCAGAAAGGCCCCCCCTCCCTTTACGGCTTGAAACATCTCCCCGCGCACAGGGTCATAGGTCAGGCCAATTAGCACCTCGTCATCCTTTGCCAAGGCTATGATCACGCAAAAGAAGGGTATCTCCAAAATATAGTTCCTGGTGCCGTCCAAAGGATCCACTATCCACGTATATCCGGATTTTGTGGGAATCGCCTCAGACTCTTCCGCCAAAAAGCCGTCGTCTGGAAATTCCCTGTGCAATTCCTCGATGATCTGGTGCTCAACCAACTTGTCAACGTCACTGACCAGATTGGCCCTGCCCTTATATGAGACCTCTTTCTCTCCATGAAGCCTCGACATCAAGGTCTCTCCTGCTTTCTCAGTCACCCTAAGAGCTACCTCCAAGGCAGATAGTCCTGAGATGGAAGTAGGCAACAGAACAGGGCTTCCATTCTTCAAAGGGACGTCTCTGAAATGCCCATTTTATCGCGAACTTCAGACAGGGTTTCTTTGGCAATGACTCTGGCATGCCTTGCCCCTTCCTGAAGTATCTCTTCCACATAGCCTGGTTTCTCGGCAAACTCGCGCCGCCGTTCCCTAAATGGTTCCAATGTTTTATTGATACCGGTTGCCAGCAACTGTTTATCGTCAACGCATCCAAGCTGAGCGGATACGCACATCTGATACACCTCGTCCAGTTTGTCTGGGTTGAAGAGCTTGTGGAGGGAGTACACATTGCAAACCTCAGGGCGCCCCGGATCCGTACGTCGAAGGCGTTGGGGATCGGTAAAGGCCGTCTTAACCCTCGCGATTGTCTCTTCAGGAGTAGCAGCCAACTCAATGTGATTGTCCAAGCTTTTGCTCATCTTCTGTTTCCCATCAAGGCCAAGAATAAGAGGATACTCAGTAAGCTTGGGCTGAGGCTCAGGGAAAGTGGGGCCGTAAAGGTGATTGAAGCGACGAACTATCTCTCTGGCTAGTTCCAGATGGGGCAACTGGTCCTCCCCAACCGGGACCGTGTCGGCTTTATAGAGTATGATGTCAGCGGTCATAAGAACTGGATAGCCCACCAACCCATAACTGACAGACTCCTCCGTCTCCTGTAGCTGCCGCACCTTGTCCTTGAACGTTGGCACCCGCATAAGCCAACCAAGCGGGGTGACCATACTCAAGAGAGTATGGAGAATCATCACCTCGGGCACCTGAGACTGAACAAAGACCAAGCTTCTCTCCGGGTCAACACCGGCAGCCAGCCAGTCCAGGACCATCTCTCTGACATTTGACTGAATCGCCCTGGTAGCCTCTCCCTGCATATCAGTAAGAGCGTGAACGTCCACCGCGCAGTAGATGCAGCGGTACTCTTTCTGAAGGGAGACCCAATTTTGCAATGCCCCTATGTAGTTGCCCAAGTGCAAACGCCCAGAAGGGCGCATGCCTGAAAAGACACTATGTTCAGCAGTATTCATGACACCTCAGGCTGAAAGTCTATCACAGAAGGGAGGGCTGGAAAAGAAAATTCCTTATTAGGAAAAGTAAATGGTATTCCCTGCGTCATTTTAAGAGCCGCTGCCTTTGCGCGATTTTGACGCAATCTCAGGGTTGTGCTACAATTACACTGCGTGACAATTCAGATCCAACCCCATATCTTGTGCTTTCACCCTGGAATTCGTTGCCACGCACCAACTCGCCTGCTCTCTTTAGTGTCCTGATAATATCCACGCCTACCAACAGCAGTGACACAACATCGCATAGATACTAACAGTAGCTTTAGCTGCTGACCAGTCAAATTTTCTAGGGTGATTCCCCTAGCACGAGAGGTTGGAAAACAATGGAGACACAAGCTAAACCTGCCGGATACACAGCCCAGGATATACAGGTGCTTGAGGGGATGGAGGCGGTGCGAAAGCGCCCCGGGATGTACATTGGCAGCACTGATCACAGAGGACTTCACCATCTTATCTATGAAATTGTGGATAACGCGGTGGATGAAGCCATGGCCGGCTACTGCACCACTGTCACAATTCGCATCCAATCCGATGGCTCTGTCCAAGTGGAGGACGATGGCCGAGGTATCCCCGTTGATATTCACCCTGCTACCGGCATATCCGCAGTTGAGACGGTGATGACCACACTTCACGCTGGAGGCAAATTCGGAGGCAGTGGGTACTCGGTTTCCGGCGGCCTACACGGAGTGGGAGCCTCAGTCGTAAACGCTCTCTCCTCATGGCTACGAGTAGAGGTTCGGAGGAACGGTTTCCTGTACGCTATAGAATTCCAGAAAGGTATTGCATCTGGCCCACTGGAACAGGTACGTGAGGTATCAGGATCAGGCACAGGAACCACTACAACATTTATACCAGACGAAGAGATCTTCGGGTCGATTGAGTACGACTTTGAAACGTTAAGTCAGCGGTTCAAAGAGATGGCGTATCTGAACAAGGGGCTTAAATTATCCCTGATTAGTGAATGGCATAAGAACCAGGGATACTCCGCATGGAAACAGGAGTACTCCTTTGAAGGCGGCATTGTCAGCTTTGTCAACCAACTCAATCACAATAAAGAGGTGATTCAACCCACTCCCATCTATGTTCAAAAAACAATGGAGACTACCCTAGTAGAGGCCGCCTTTCAATACAACGGTGGATTCTCGGATACCACATACTCTTTTGTCAACTGCATCAACACAGCCGATGGAGGGACACATGTAACCGGGTTCCGTGCCGCCATCACGCGAGCGCTCAATGACTACGCACGCAAAGGAAAATACCTGAAGGACGACCAATCCAACTTCTCTGGGGAAGATGTAAGGGAAGGTCTTACCGCTGTCATTAGCATAAAAATGATAGACCCCCAATTTGAGGGACAGACCAAGGGCAAGCTGGGCAACGCAGAGGTAAAGGGGTACGTGGAATCCGTCGTAGCCGAGGCCCTCACTTATTACCTTGAGGAACACCCGCAAGAGGCTAAGTTAACCATGGACAAGTGCCTCATTTCTCAAAAAGCCCGTGATGCTGCGCGAAAAGCTAGGGACATGGTGCTCAGGAAAAACTCTATGGACGGCAGCTCCCTTCCAGGCAAGCTTTCCGACTGCTCAGAAAAGGACCCCGCCCTCTCCGAACTTTACCTAGTGGAGGGAGAGTCTGCAGGCGGCTCAGCCAAAGCCGGCAGAGATCGGCGCTATCAAGCAATCCTACCTCTGAAGGGCAAAATCCTCAATGTAGAAAAGGCTCGCCTGGACAAAATGCTGGCCCATGAGGAAATCCGAATCATCATCACTGCAGTAGGAGCAAGCTTGGGTGACGACCTGAACCTGGCGAAGCTACGTTACCATAAGGTGATAATAATGACGGACGCCGATGTGGACGGATCCCACATACGGACCCTTCTGCTTACTTTCTTCTATCGCAATATGCAGTCCCTCATAGAAGACGGATACCTATACATAGCCCAACCGCCACTGTACAAAATCCAAGCAGGAAAAGACTCACGTTATGCTTATCTGGAATCTGAGAAAGAAGATATCCTCAAAAAAATGGAGGGCAAGCGAGGCCTCTCCACCCAGCGTTATAAGGGACTTGGCGAAATGAACCCCGACCAGCTCTGGGAGACAACCATGAACCCAGAAACCCGTAGCCTCCTTCAGGTGACCGCGGATGATGCCGAAACTGCCGACAGGGTCTTCTCCGAACTCATGGGCGAAGACGTAGCGCCACGCAAGGCGTTCATACAGGACTATGCTACCAGCGTCCGCAACCTAGACGTGTAGACAGTCCCCTCAAAAGCCTTTCTTTTTCCCATCTATAGTGGGGCCTGTAAATACCGCACACACCCACGCCTAAAGCTGATCGGCCATTAGCAGGGGCATTTCCTCCTCATCCTGGGGGTAAAAGTAGCCCTCAAGGGAACCTGCAAGGTAGGCCGACAAATCAAGGTGATCATATCCGCTCAAGTTGAACAGGAGAACCCGGGACTCACCCAAATCTTTGCACTTGAGGGCCTCGTCTATTACCCCATCTGATCCACCTCTAGGCCCGGGCAGTCCCCTCCATCCGCTATACACCCGGGGCCCCCTTCTAGAAAATCAGCCCTTTACCCCAATTAGATTAGCGATCACCAGGAGGCGATGATCGTATATATATGCAGGAACACAGGCAACCATAGTGATAGTAGATAAAGAAGATTGCTGCAGTGTAAAGTCCTCCTGGGCTATCTTCGTTGTCTTGGATACCTGATAGAGGTAGGCTGTATCTTTTTCGTTATAGAGAACAACATATATATCCTCTCCCTTCCTGAGCAAGTCTGGAACCTGAGCCAGATTGTGGAATATGGAGCCCTCTCCCCTAATGGGACTCTGCAGGTGACCAAAGAGGTACCCGGTGCCAGCCTCACCTGGGTTTGGAGTAGTGGGAATATGACCCACCACGTCCTTCGGTGTTTCCCACCCGAGCGCATCACCATAATTAATAATCTGAAGAGCTTTAACTGGAGAGCTCAGGCCTATGGCGGGAATTTCGATCCTAGTGGGGGCAGACAGGCCCTCGGCCCCTACAGATAAACCACTGCCGTCTACCGAGATAAAGCCCTCGAAGAGAGCGTTGCCGAAACCATAATCAACATCCGTCCAACGTGGGTCGCCCCAAAAGATAGCCGGCACTCGGCTCCCAGGATAAATGAACGAAAACCCATCTGATTGATCTGCCGAATCAAAAGGGGCTGAGTACTCCAAGTCACCCGGGTAAAAACGAGCCAAAACAGAATAAAGGGAGTATCCGCCACTGGCAACAAACAAGAAGGCGCCCAAACCAATCAAGGCCAATGCCCCCCAACGCTTCTTGTTCCAGGTGCGCATAGTCCTCAACGCTGGGAAGTTTCTACCTGCTACCACCATCACAAAGCCTCCACACCGTAGTCGCCGCCACCGATTGGCCACAAAGAGGTTGCTCTTTACCGTAACCACCTCTGAGAATGTGCCCAGGCTACCCTTGACGATATAGTCCTAGCAATGCAATGTCAATTGAAGACCAAACATTCCTTACCTATCGCCGCCTAGGAGGCTGCCTCGGCTGCCTCTATAGCACGCAAAACGGCCTGGGCCTTATGAAGCGTCTCCTGATACTCCGCCTCTGGCACGCTATCAGCCACTATGCCGCCGCCTGCCTGTATATAAGCCACTCCATCCTTGAGCACCATAGTTCGTATAGTTATGGCCGTGTCCATTGCATTATTGAAGCCAAAATATCCCACAGCTCCCCCGTAAGGCCCGCGTCTTTCGGCCTCCAAGTCTGCCAAGATTTCCATGGCCCTTATCTTTGGGGCACCGGATAGAGTTCCAGCGGGCATACAAGAACGAAGCGCATCGTAGATGGTCTTGTCTGCCCTCAATCTACCATGAACTTCCGATTCTAGGTGCATAACGTGGGAGTAGCGCACTACGCGCATAAGGTCTGTTACTTCCACTGAGCCTGATTCAGAGATACGGCCGACATCGTTGCGGCCCAAGTCCACGAGCATAATGTGTTCGGCGCGCTCTTTCTCGTCGGCTTTTAACTCCGCTGCCAGGGCCTCATCCTCCTCTACAGTCCCGCCTCTGGGCCGCGTGCCAGCCAACGGGAAGTTGTATATAATCCGATCTTCCACCCTCACAAGAAGCTCCGGGGAGGCGCCGATGATGTGAAAATCATCCAAGGCCAGAAAATACATGTATGGCGATGGGTTGAGCGTGCGCAACGCTCGGTATATATCGAAAGGCTGTGCCTTAGTCGGCCTTGCCAAACGCTGCGACAGCACCGCTTGAATGACATCACCAGCATAAATGTATTCCTTTATGCGTTCCACCAGCGCTCCGTGCCGCTCTTTGGTCATATTGGAGGTAATTGGTGGCTCATTATCCTCTCTTTTGGGACGAGGTTCCACGACCAGTGGCTTGCCCAACCGGCCGACCAGCCCATCGATACGTTCAATAGCCTCTTGATAGGCACTCTCGACTGTCCCTTCGTCCAGATGAACGTGAGTCAGCACCTTTATTTTGTGCCGAACATGGTCGAAAACCAGCAAAGTATCAACAAGCAAAAACAGAGCCTCTGGAAGTCCCAAAAAATCCTTGGACGGCGGAGGAATCTGTTCGAAGTAGCGCACAACATCGTAGGCAAGATAGCCCACTGCCCCACCGTGGAACCGCGGCAGTCCTTGTATTGGTACGTGAGTATATTTCTCCAACATTTCCTGTATGAGCACCAAAGGATCAACCTCTCCATCAGGTTGCCCCAGGCCAGTCTTGATCACATGGAAAGGTTCGGTCCCAATGAAGCTGTAACGGGCCAGCCGCTCTCCGCCCTCAACACTCTCCAGGAGAAAGGAATATGGAGGCTGGGCTATTTTAAGATAGGCAGAAACGGGCGTCTCTAGATCCGCGTTGATTTCTCTGTATAAAGGAATCAAATTTCCCTGTCCCGATAATTCTTTTACTTCTTCTAGCGATGGATAATAATTGCTCATATTTTTGTCCTTAAAACAAAAAGCCTACCCTCAAAGGGGCAGGTTTTAATCCATTACAGATCTCTAAGGGTCACTTAAAAGGCCTATTCACCTTATTATCAGCTTTAATATGTATAGTTTGCCCGAGTATAAGAGCCTCGTTCTGGGCTGTCAAGAAATGTTTTTGTTTGATGGGCGCCTAATGAATAATGAAAAAGGCTAGCGGAGCTAATCGCTATCAATCTTCTCAGAATGTCCATGCATTCTCTACCTCTGATGTTCTCAATTCTCTTATGCCCTGACAGCCCCCACCTTCATCTCCGGCGCATCCTCACCCTCTTACGAGGGCGCTACTTTTTGTCAAAATCCACAACCTGGACAGTACCATCAGATGCCGGTTCCAACAGGGCACTGAACTCATATCCTCGGCGGCGAAGCTCGGCGCTGCCACCCTGGTGGCGATCCAGTACTGCCATAACCTTCACCACTGTGCATCCCGCAGCCTCTGCAGCATCAATGGCAGTGAACAACGAACCTCCTGAAGTACAGGTGTCGTCTAAAATCATCACGTGGTTGCCCGACTCAAGAAGGCCTTCAATCTGCTGCCCGGTGCCGTGCGCCTTCGTCTCTGTCCGCACGAAGAATGCCTGAACTGGAGTGCCATCCATCTGACTCATAAGCGCAATGGCAGTGACAATGGGTATTGCAGCCATGGACGGTCCTCCCACCGCAACAATATCGTACCCCTTAATTTCTTCGAGAAAAACCTTGCTGAGCCAATATGCACCCTCTGGATTCAAGCTTATAAGGCGCCCGTCGAAATAGTAATTGCTCTTTGCTCCTGAGGACAGGGTGAATTCCCCATACTTCAAGGCTCCCAGTTTTTCAGACAGCTCAAGAATTTTCCGGGCAATCTCAATACTCAATGCCGTCCTCCTCATAAAGGTGATGCTCATATATATACTTCTCAATGATACTAGGAACCCAGTCGGTTATAGGCAAAGATTGAAAAACACGGCGGCGAATTTCATTCCCACTAATGCCTATGTCCAAGCTGTCGATTATGGCGATTTCGCTAGCAGCTCCCGGACGAATGTGGTCAAGAGATCTCAAATCAAAGGTGCGCTGCGCGGGTCTTGATACTCCGACCAATGTGCACAAATCAAATAGGCGTTCCGGCTGATGCCACTGGTGTAGATCCTCTAGGGAGTCCATTCCAAGAATGAAGAAAAGAGAATCGCCCTTAGCGTCGCCCTCCCGAAGAGACTCCAAAGTATCCACCGTATACGTCGGCCCGGGCCGATCTATCTCAATGGTAGATACTTTAAATCCTGAGTTACATCGAATTGCCCGCCTCACCATCTCCAGTCGGTCATTTGCTGGTGAGATCTTGCTTCCATTTTTAAGCCACGGCTGACCAGTTGGAATAAACCATACTTCGTCAAGAGCAAGCCTTATTGCTGCTTCTTGAGCAATCATGAGATGCCCAATATGAATTGGATCAAATGTCCCGCCCAAAATGCCAAGCTTCATGCTATTTCCACACTAATTCCATATCTCCGATTTTAACTGTATCGCCGTATTTTGCACCGGCTTTCTCCAGAGCGCGGACTAAACCGATTCGCTTGAATTCTCCCCATAGCTGCGCCTGAACACCCCAATCTTCAAGGTCCACTCGTCTGATTATTCGCTCAGCCTTGGCTGATTTTACAATGAAACTCCCTTCGCTCTTGCGAACGGAAACTCTGTTAATCTCAGCCCTTGGTTGCAACACTGAAAGAGAATCACCTTTAACGGTTTCTACCAAAGGAAGGGACGCCAGCATCTCGAGAACTTTATCGAGAACATCCCCAATCCCCTCTTCTGTTACGGCAGAAATGAATTGCCCCTGAAGGCCTATTTCCTTCAACGCCTCCTCTATTTCAGTCCTAAAAACCTGAACCTCAGGGGTGTCCATCTTATTTACTACCACAAGTTCAGGTTTTTCCAATAGGCGGGCATCATACAATCTCATCTCTTCGCGGACCTGCAGGTAATCCTGCACTATGGTTTCAGATGTACCATCAAGGACATGAACGATACTGGAAACACGCTGCATATGCCGTAGGAATTCATATCCCAGCCCTGCTCCATTATGCGCTCCTTCAATCAATCCGGGAATTTCTGCCAAAATAAACTCCTGCCGATGCCTTTCCACAAATCCAAGAACAGGCTCCAGCGTTGTAAACGGATATGCTGCAACATCCGGCTTAGCCCTAGAGCAGACTCGCAACATTGAAGACTTTCCTACACTGGGCATACCAATAATTGCTACATCAGCGAGTACCTGTATTTCGAGCTCAATGGTAATCTCTTCTGGAATATCTCCATCTTCTGCAAGTAGAGGAACGCGATTATTAGGATTGCTGAATTTAATGTTTCCTTTTCCCCCCACTCCTCCTCTTTGCACCACAATGCGTGAGCCAGTTAGTATCAAGTCTCCTAATTCTTTTCTACTGCCATCTAAATCAATCTTAGTTATAATTGTGCCGCTCGGTACATTTATTATGCAATCTTTACCTGAATGTCCCGATTTATTTTTTCCAACTCCTTTACTACCATTGTCAGCTTTAAATATTCTATTATATCGAAATGCTCTAAGCATGTGGAGGCCATCAGTAGCTTGAATTATTATATTGCCACCATCACCACCATCACCACCATCAGGTCCTCCTTGAGGAACATATTTTTCTCTACGAAAACTAATTCCTCCACTTCCTCCATTTCCCGCCTTAACTTTTATCTTAGCTGTATCAATCATAGTATTAAGTAATATCTAATATAATAGGAATAGGAATATACAATAACTCTTTAATTAATGGATTGTGAGGAGTTAGTACAAATTGGTATTAAAATCGATTTTATTCAGGCTGCTAAATAGTTAATTTGGTTAGTGGGATTAGTGGGGATACTGTGGATAACTCTCTTATTCGGAAAGAGAATCTTCTATATCTTCATAGAGCGCACCGAGCTGAGCCTTAAGGGCACTATTACTATCTTTGTCCTCTACTATTTTAGCCCATGCATGTCGGATGGTTGTATGATCTCGGTTACCAACTAGGAATCCAATATCCTTTAAAGACATATTTGTTAGTTCACGCAACAAGTATACTGCTACCTGTCGAGCAAAAGTTACTTTTTTATCTCTACGCTTACTTCTGAGTGCTTGAGCGTCGACGTTATAGAAAACACATACTCGAGATATAACAACTTCAGCTGAAGGTCTTTTCTTTTGCTTGGTTGTTAATAAGTCACCTAGGCTTTGATAGGCGAGATCAAGGCCTAGAGGTTGATCGGTGAGGTCAGCATATGCACACACACGGTTCAGAGCTCCCTCTAAATCGCGAATACTTGAGAGGAAATGTTCAGAAATAAGGTCAAGGACCTTGTCGGGAACTCCAACTCCCATAGAACTAGCCTTAACTTCAAGGATTGCCTTTCGCGTTTCAATGTCCGGCATTCGGATGTCTGCACTTAGCCCCCACTGGAAGCGAGACCGCAACCGATCTTCCAGTGGGGCCAATGCGGATGATGGCCTGTCGCAAGCAATCACGATTTGGCGGTTGGAGTTGTGAAGATCGTTAAAAGTGTGGAAAAAGCCTTCTTGAATGGCTTCTTTCCCGCGCATAAATTGGATGTCATCCATGAGGAGGACATCTACAGATCGATATTTTTCGCGGAACTCGCCGGTTCGTTTTAATTGAATTGCTGTGATAAATTCGTTTGTAAATTGTTCTGAGCTCACGTATAGACAACTGAGGCCCTTGCCGGCCGAGGCATGGCCAATCCCATGTAAAAGATGCGTTTTCCCCAGGCCAACGCCGCCATACAGGAAAAGTGGGTTATAGGCGATACCGGGTCTTGAAGAGACGGCGACAGCAGCAGCATGTGCGAGTTGATTTGATTCGCCAACGACAAAGGAGTCCAGGGTGTATTTCGGATTCAGTTTAATTGATCTAGGCTCATTTGAGGCGGCGCGGCCATTTGCGGGGCGAATAAGTTGGGCGGGTAGAGCCTGAGGTTCCATTTGGTTGACAGTATGGAGGGATGGTTCCGTGAGTACCTGGAACCGTATGGTTGCAGGCTGACCAGTTACTTGAGAAAGGGTGGCTTCAACTAGTGAGGACATCCGCTGCTCAAGCCATTGGGCAACGAAAGACGAGGGAGCTCCCACAACCATTTTATTGTCATTAAAAAATAGGCCGACAGTCCCTTTGAGCCAGGTGGCGTAGCTTGGTCGACTTACTTGCAATTCCAAGCTGCCGAGTGCTGCTTCCCATATTTGGATAGGATTCGAGTATTTCACGGGTGCGTCTTCTCTCCTAACATTGCAAACCAATACTCTAATAGGTGAAGCAATTGAGATAAGCAGCATCTAGGGACGCTGAAACAGCACCTGAATATCAGGTTAATTAATAAGCCTTGCGGAGGTGAGTCCGGGGCGGAGTTGGCGGCCCCATTTTGTTGGGACCACTGCTAATATAACAGGTGGGTTGTCCAGGGGTTGCAAGGAGTGGGGAAGGGAGTTTTCGACGAGTTTTAAGTGGTTATTGTTTGAGTATTGGTATAACTCTATACTCTAGGCATGGATAAGAGAATGAAAGTAATTTACATGGGGACGCCACACTTTTCGATTTCTCCTTTGGAGCTCCTAGTTGAAAGTGGAATTCAAGTTGTGGGGGTGTACACCCAGCCGGATAGACCGGCAGGAAGGGGAAGGGCCGTGCATCCATCGCCGGTTAAAATTTACGCGGAAGCGCATGGCCTCAGGGTAATTCAGCCCTCCTCTTTAGGGGCGATAGATACATATCGTGAGATGGTGTCCCTCACTGCTGATATCATAGTTGTTGCTGCCTACGGGAAAATTCTCCCCAAGGAGATAGTGAACTTGCCAGCCTTTGGATGTGTGAACATACATCCGTCGCTGTTACCGCGCCATAGAGGCCCTTCCCCAGTTGCCTTTGCCATCCTGGAAGGGGACGAGGTAACTGGCGTAACAGTAATGCGATTGGACGAGGGAATGGACTCAGGCCCGATAATTGCCCAGCAAGAGTGGCCCATACTGCCCGAAGACACAATGGTGACTCTGACGGATAAGTTGTTCCGTGAGGGAGCGAAGCTCCTAGTGAATAGCTTGCCCTCCTATTACCGAGGCATTCCTGCACCCCTCCCTCAGGAAGAAGCGCTAGCAACTTACGCGCGTAAGTTAACTAAAGAAGATGGGGTCATTCAGTGGCAGCGTTCTGCTGATATCATATGGCGTCAGGTGCGTGCTTACTCCTCCTGGCCGGGCTCTTACACACGCTGGCAGGGGAAATTGCTCAAGGTTGTGGAGGCCGTGCCTTTGCCTGCTCAAACCTATCAGATGACAACTGGCGATGATACTCCCGGCACAGTTGTACTCTTATCCCCTAACTCTCAGGTGGCAGTTGGTGTGGTTACAGGAGATGGCGTCCTCGGGCTCAAGAGGGTTCAGTTTGAGGGTAAAAAGGACGCGGAGGCCAGAGATTTTTTACAAGGCCACGAGAATTTTCGAGGCTCGCTTTTGCCCAGTTAGTAGGGCTTTAAGGGCAAGGCCCTAGAGCCATTCTGCAGAAGGCAGATTAGCTGCCTTCTGCTTCCGTGCTTTCTGTTGCTTTTCCACTGGTTGGAACTGCCGCAGGCTCAGGTCGTTCGGCCGTTCCATCGGTGGCGGCTATTCTGGGAGAGGCAACTCTGACAATTAGCTCATCTGGGTCTGTTAGAATGGTAAGGCCTGATTTGGGAGTGTAGTCAGTGACACGCATGCTCTGCTCTAGATCCTCAAGGACGGATATATCTATCTCTATGCGTTCCGGCATTTCCATTGGCAGGCATTCAACTGAGAGCATGTGTAGGGTTTGCATTAAGATCCCCTTACGCACCTTTACTGCAGGGGCCTCTCCTACGAGAACAATAGGGACCGCTCCCATTGCCTTCATGCTGGGGTCCACTCGGAAGAAGTCCACATGCAGTAGTACGTTGGTAACGGGATGGAGCTGAACTTCGCGGACAAACACTAGCTCCTGTTCTTCGGCGCCCTCAACCTTGAGGTACAGGGGAATGTTCTGTCCCACTTGCCGCACGACTTTGCTGACAGTCATATTGTCAGCTTGCAAGGCCTTCGAGGGTATCCCATTGCCGTAGATATGTATGGGAACGATGCCCGTTCTCCGTAGAGCCTTTACTTTTTTCCTTAGGGTGCCCCTTGGACTAACGTCTAGGGATATTGTATCCATGACGTTCCTCCTTATTGAAAGTCGACTTTATATACTTATAATATCGCCTCGACTTGAAGGTGTACAGGGGGGGTGATATAATTTGTCCATTGATGTAAGCAGGAGATGGCGCGCGCAGGCGTCGATGCAGTCCATAGAGTACTAAGTATCACTTCCATTCCTGATTTGGCAAATTCCAGAATCGACTTCAAAGTCGGCGGATGTACCAGATTTGGTATTGGTTCAAACTGAGAGGAAGGTCGGTTCTGTTAGGATTTACGCTTCAGGCCTCAGCCGAGAGTTAAATTTTCGGATTAGGGTGCATCTGCGAGATGGGATTAACACTTAATGGTAAGTGCCTGTTAAAAAAGGAGGGCCAAGATATGACTCAGGCAACAGTATTAACATCAGAACAAGTAAAACGGTATAGTCGACACCTTATCATGCCCCAGGTGGGGAGCAAAGGGCAGCGCAATCTTCTCAATGCGAAGGTCCTCATTGTTGGCGCCGGCGGGCTGGGTTCCCCTGTGGCTGTGTATTTGGCTTTGGCTGGTGTAGGCACCATAGGAATCGTGGATTTCGATGTTGTGGAGTTAAGTAACCTGCAGCGCCAGATTCTTCACCGCCAGGGGGATATTGGGAAGCCAAAGGTTTTGTCGGCCCAGGAGAGCCTAGCTGAGTATAATGCTGACGTCAAAGTGGTGACCCATGAGGCCCCCCTTACCTCTGCAAACGCTATGGAGATCATTCCCCAGTACGACATCATAATCAATGGTGCTGACAATTTCGCAGCCAGATATCTGGTTAACGATGCTGCCTATCTTTCAGGCAAGCCGCTGGTGGACGGCAGTATTTTGATTTTCGATGGACAGGCCAGCGTGTTCATCCCTGGTAAAGGATGCTACCGCTGTCTCTTCCCCACGCCTCCACCCCCTGGAGTAGTGCCAAGTTGCGCCGAAGCGGGCGTGTTGGGTGCACTATGTGGCCTGGTGGGGAGCATTCAGGCGGTTGAGACTATGAAGTTGATCTTGGGAGTAGGCGAGCCCTTGGTGGGCCGGTTGTTGCTCATTGATGCTTTAAGCATGGATTTTCGCACAGTGAAGCTGCGGCGTAATCCTCAGTGCCCGCTGTGTGGAGATAACCCTACAGTCCATGAGCTTATAGACTACGAAATCTTCTGTGGGCTCAAGGACCCTGTAGTCGCCAGCTAAGGCTGAGATGTATTAGAGAGTAAGCAATTGGACAATAGGTTATGAAGAAAAAAGACATTCTGGATACTGTTGGCGGGACGCCAATGGTGGAGATAGAGCGGATGAGTCCTAAGAAGGACGTCCACATATTTGCCAAACTAGAGGGGAATAATCCCACAGGCAGTCTTAAGGATCGGATTGCTAAGTATATGATTGAGCGGGCTGAGGCCGATGGCACTCTTACGCACGACAAGATTATTCTGGAGCCCACCAGTGGGAATACGGGAATAGCCCTTGCGTTTCTTGCGCGTCGAAAAGGATACAGGATAAAGGTGATTATGCCAGAGAATGTCAGCGTGGAGCGGGCACAGCTGCTACAGGCTTACGGCGCGGAGATAGTGTACAGCGATGGGGCCCAGGGCACTAACGGGGCCATAGTAGTGGCCGAGGAAATGGCAGCCAATGACGATGGCTACTTCATGCCGTACCAGTACGGCAACGAGGCTAATCCAAGGGCTCATTATGAGACCACAGGGAAGGAAGTCGTAGAGGACCTCCCAGAGATAGACGTGTTTGTGGCTGGATTGGGGACAGGTGGGTCGCTCATGGGAGTGGGTAGACGCCTTAAAGAGTATAACCCAAATATAAAGGTGGTTGCTGTCGTGCCACACCCCGATGACGTAATCCAGGGCCTTCGCAGCCTGGAAGATGGGTTCATTCCCCCTATCTTGGACCTTTCTATCCTAGATAGTCGCATAATGGTTGAGAGCAAGGAAGCCTTTCGAGTCACGCGTGAGCTTATGGAGAAGGAAGGCATATTCGCAGGCGTCTCATCCGGGTCCGTAGTGTGCTGTGCAATCAGATTGGCAGAAAGCATGGATAGCGGGAATATTGTTTGCCTGCTAGCCGATGCTGGGTGGAAGTATCTGAGCACTGCTCTATGGACCAAGGACTTTACGGAGTTGCAGAGTAGCGTTGAGAACAAGATATGGTGGTAACCGTTTGAGAACATAGCGCGAGAATAAAGAAAGTTGAATTCGGGCAACGAGGCGGAATTCTTATAGATTGCGAATAGCTCAGAGATTTTTATATCTCCGGGCTATTTTTATGTTAATAGCTGCCTGAAACTCTAAGTGCGCTGTGTTATGCTTGTAAAGTGCATTGATAATGCTGATAAACTCTTGGTAGCGCTTAGTATGTAGGGAAGGTGAAATATGAAGATATCTCAGATCATGGTTTCCAAGGGACCAATGGAGGAAGGGTTGCCTCCCCTTCAGGCTATGCTTTTAGAGGAGTTGAACCGACGTACAGACGAGGTTTTTGATAACAGTGACGAAGGCCTGCTCCAGATATTCCCTAGGTTGAAGCGCTCTTCATTGAGCTGGTCTCTCTACCTTTTGCACAAAAGAGGACTCATTGCCAAGCGGCGAGTGAGGGTCAATGGGAGGCTCACTACCGTATTCGGCTGTCACCAAGCTGTGGAGGCTTTGAAGGAACACTTGAACGTGGTGGATTAAGTAGGGATAAACTGACTGGGGTTGATTGCTTCTGCTTCCAGTACGATTGGTGATGTTGCCGCTGAAGAGATTGCGAGTGGTCACTATCTGCATTGTTCCCTTCGTTGTAGCACTTACTGTTGGGGTCGCCATCAGGGCTGCCAGCCCCTTACCGGCCAGGAGATTGGCAGATACTATCAGCACTCGCTGGTTGTATCTTATTAGGGTGCTGGCCCTACAGATAGCACATAGGACGAGGGTTGAGTTGTCTTTGGTGCGATGGGTGCGATTATCACTATTGCTCGCTTAATGTCGGTACCGAATCCTTTAAGAAGTAGAGATCCACTTCCGGTCTGATTAATGGACATGCTCCGAATGCTGACCTCGTCTCCTATCTCTATGACCTGTACCAGGTAGGCTTGTGGTACGCGGTTGTCGGTCCTGATAAACCCTAGAGCCTCCCACTGACCATCGCTCTCGGCGTCGTCGAAGTAGCCTATCTCAGGGATAGAGATGTCGTCTATGCAAATACCATCAGTGTTGGTGGCCCCGTCGGTTATGTATTCAAAGCGAAGAAGGATTTTCATTTTTGCATATGGAGTTAGGCTCACTGAGATTTTTTGCCAGCCGTTGCTTTGTCCAGTGTAGCCAGGGCCGAAGCTGAAGCCGACTGGGTTTTGCGAAGTGGATTGGCTACCCTCCAGAATATCCCAGGTCTCTCCGTCATCAGATGACACTTCTACGTATGCGTAGTCCCATGATTCTTCTATGTTGTACCATGTTTGGAAATTTAGGGTAGCTTGGGCGGCTTGAGTGAGGTCGATTGCCGTGGTTAGTACTGAATCTATAGAATCTCCGCGGTTTCCCCACCAACAGTAGTTGCCACTATATACTGCGGTGGGTAAAAGGGGTGCTTCTAATTGTCCCTGAAAAGATAACAGAGCGTCGCCTTCTTTCATGCGTACCTCTATGTACTCTCCTGAGTACTGGTTTACGGTGCTGCGGTGGTTGCCGTACTCATTTATCGTTTTCGAAGGGCTGACACTTACATCAAGCCCTGCGTATGTGTATTTACCGATTTTCTGTGAGTCGAGATAATTTGTTACCAGCCAGTCCTGGAAGACTTCTTGAAATGTCGTCTCGTAGCCAAGTGCTTGTAGATAGGATGTGATGCCCTCTAGTCCGTCTTCCTGTTGGCTTACGAGTTTGTTGAGGTCGTCGTGACTGCCATAATGCTGGGCTAGGTATTCCATAAAGAGGTAGGCGGCGCCGTAATGTGGCAGAGTTGATGTTGTGCCTAATGGCCAGGCAGTTAGAGAGGTATTTGGGGACTGAGTGAAATAGTTGACAAAACCGGGTCCGTAGTTAACTAGTGTCTTAGCCACTTCTGAGAGCCCCTCGTTGATCCATGTTTCTTCTCCTGAATCGCCCGCCCAGTGAATAGCGTGCTGCAGTTCGTGGGCCAGGGTTCCCAGATATGAGGGTGAACCCACGAAGCCACTTGTATTCATGTAGAAAATCTCTCGTTCATTGCTGAAGGGATTGATTTCTTTTGGATATTCGTCGGCGGCGCTGTAGTAACCAGCGATTTCTCTGGGACGTAATGCAGAATGAAGGATGGTTATGTGGGTATCATTGTCCACTCCGGGGGACCACTCATTGCCGAAGGCCTTGGTCACTGTGGGATATATGGTTTCTTCAAAGGCTTGAGCAGTGGTCGGAAACGCTTCCGCAGGAGGCTCATATCCAGCCTGGAAATACCAATAGGCGTGCTCGCTGACGAAGAGTATTTCTGCTTCTATTTCGTACATCTCCATATCCACATGGTCAAGTACCCAGAACACATCCCGCCGTCCTATTTCATAGCTGACAGGGTTTGGGTTCACGATCCGCTCTATCGGTTGGTCTAGATCAGAACGCAGCCGCTGAATCAAGGAGTAGTGGTCTCTATCCGGTGCTTCTGTGAGGTATTCCTTCGCTGAAAGGGGAATGGGAGTAACGTTAGCGGAAAGAGAGGCTGTCTTTTCAGGTTCACTTGCGTGATCTGCCATTGGTTCCTGAGTGGGAGTGCAGCTCAGAACCAGGGAAAGCGCCACCAACATCAATATCATCACCGATAACTTGCTCATAAACGTTGGGACCTGCCTGAAGGCATTGAATCAGCGTACCTGATACTGACTAAGTATCAACTGAAATAGTTCCCTTGTCCATACATTTACCCCATGCTATCATGTTGAAAGATTAGTAAAGTGGAGGGTTCTATGGCCACGGAAAAGGCGAAAGCTCTGGAGTTGGCTCTGAGCCAGATAGAACGGCAGGTGGGGAAGGGGAGCATAATGAAGCTGGGCGAGGCTGGCCAGAGGCTCGCAGTGGAGGCCATACCAACCGGATCTCTTTCTTTAGATATGGCGTTGGGTATAGGTGGGATTCCTCGCGGAAGGGTTATCGAGATATTTGGGGCCGAGTCTGCAGGGAAATCCACGCTGGCCCATCACATAATGGCGGAAGCACAGAAAGCGGACGGCACGGCGGCTTACATAGATGCCGAGAATGCCCTTGACCCTGCTTATGCCAGTAATCTCGGGGTGAACCTGGATGAGCTCTTGGTATCTCAGCCTGATACTGCAGAGCAGGCCCTAGAAATAACTGAATATCTAGTTAGAAGCGGTGCAGTGGACGTGATCGTTATCGATAGCGTGGCTGCTCTTGTCCCGAGGGCAGAACTTGAGGGTGATATGGGTGACACCCACATGGGGTTGCAGGCTCGTCTCATGTCACAGGGCTTACGTAAGCTATCTGCGGCAATCAATCGATCTCATGCCTCGGTCATCTTCATAAACCAACTTCGAGAGAAAATAGGCGTGGTTTTCGGCAATCCTGAGGTCACTCCTGGAGGACGCGCGCTTAAGTTCTACAGTTCAGTCCGCATAGATCTTCGTCGAGTGGATTCCATTAAGCATGGCACAGTAGTTGTGGGGACCAGGGTCAAGGCCCGGGTTGTGAAGAACAAGGTAGCTCCTCCATTCCGTGTTGCCGAATTTGACATCATGTTTAACCGTGGAATTAGCAAGGAAGGCGATATTCTAGACCTTGGGACAACAGACGGCACAATTACAAAAGCTGGCTCTTTTTACTCCTATGGCGATCTTAGGCTTGGTCAGGGAAGAGAATCTGCCAAAGAGTATCTTTCTCAGCACCCGGAACTATCTGCCGAAGTGGAAGGACGGATTAGAGCTTCTTCGGCAAATCTGGTTCCCGTTGTAGTGGAAGTCGAAGCTGAAGACGAAGAAAAGGCCTAGCCTCAGTCTTTTATTTGTTAGGAATTAACTAGCATGTCTGGTTGCTCCGTTGGCATACTGTCTGGGTATATGCTAAATAATCGATTGCTGTGGAGGCCGAAGGAACACCATAAGTGCGGCTCCCAGCGTGCCGGAGATCGCAAAAACAATGAAAGCGATGTAGTAGCTTTCAGTCATATCGTAAACAAACCCCGCAAAAACCGGCCCTAGAACAAGGCCGAACATTTGGACAAAATCCATCATTCCAGATATGGTGCCGAACGCTCTCCTGCCAAAGTAATCGGCTCGCACGATCGACATTGTCGTTGCACCTCCTCCCCACCCTACGCCGTAGACCAGCACGAAGAAGATCAGGTGCCACCATTCAGTTACGTAGGCTAGGATCAGAGGGCCAAGGGCGGCCAGCCCTATAGTGATGGCCATGACAAACCTCGCTGGGATTCGGTCTGCCAGCCAACCAAACCCAAGCCTCCCTAAAATACTGGTCAGGGCTGTCATTCCCAGCACCACAGCGGCCATTTGAGGGTTAATGCCTATGCCAATAAGGAACGGGACTTGATGAAGTCCAATAGCCCCTATGATAAGCTGACGCAGCCCAAATACTACGCTTAGAAGCCAAAACACTGGGGTTCTAAGCGCTTCTCCTATGCTGTAGGTTGCCTCTCCATCGCTTTTGTCGCTGGGAGTGATTACCTCGGTGCGGATAGAGTCATCTCCCCCGGCATCCGCCAGTTGAGGCGCTATCGATGATGTTGCAATGCGACCATCGGGTAGCAAGCCGTATTGTTCCGGGCGATGGCGCATCACGGACGCCAACGGAATACCCACAACCCAGATAACTAGTCCTGCGATGGCGGCTGAGGGCCTCCATCCCATGTTAATGATGAGCCAGCCCAGTATTGGGACAATCACTCCGCCTAGGCCTACTCCGGAGGTGGCGATTCCAAGGGCAATGCCCCTCTTCTTAACAAACCAGTTGGTTGGGGCCACAAGGGCAGGGACACGGATACCGATGGACATCCCAACAGAAATCAAAAGGAGGTAGACAAGATAGAACATGACTAGCGATTCTACAACACTCATCCACAGAAACCCGAACCCCATAATTCCTACGCCAATGAACATCATGCGTCGCGGCCCGAATCTATCTACTAGGTAACCGCCCACGGGACCAAGTAACCCGCCTTCTAATTGAGTGATTGCGATGACCCCCGAAAGAGCGGTTCGGCTGGTAGAAAACTCGTTTGCAAGCGGCATGAAAAACACGCCGAATCCAAGCCAGTAGATTCCCGCTCCAACAGCGAGCACTATCATGGAGGCGAAAACAATCCACCAACCGTAATACACGCGTTGCAAGTTCAGACTATATAAGAGTGAGCTCAATATATTTTCCAATTCAGAAGAAAGACGCTCTCGATGCCTGAGCAAGCGTACTCCAAGGAATTGTTTGCTGCAATGGTTGTACGCTGATGGCTGATGATTTACAGAATAGCAAAGTAGGGGTGCTATAATTGTGTGCACATCAATATTCATAATCGATGATTTTCATTTTTCCTTTTTATAAAACATATGGACGAAAAGAAGACACTTGAAAGGGCGACATCACTTGCCCTTCGATATATTTCCTATAGGCCCCGCAGTGAATTCGAGGTTAGAGGCCGCCTTAGGCGCAGGTACGATGAGCCGGTTGCCGATTTGGCCATAGAGCGCTTGAAAGAGATGGGTTTGTTGGACGATAAAGCCTTTGCCTTAGCCTGGAGCCAAGGCAGGTTGTCCTTCAAGCCCCGCAGTGCTGCCTTGATTCGTAGAGAACTGCTGGCCAAGGGCATAGACAGAGAGACAGTCCTCACGACGGTGGAAGTCATAAACGATGAGGAAAGTGCCTACAACGCCGGGCGACGGTCTGCTAAGTCCTTGGCAGGCGCCGACTACACAACCTTCCGCAGGCGCCTGTGGGGGTATCTGCAACGGAGGGGATATAGTCAATCTATCGTTCGTAAGACGGTGGACCATCTGTGGGAGGAGCGTGGGGCGTCGGGATGATCATAGATGTGCTGGATAAGGAAAATATCCAAACTCGCCATGACAATTAACGAACCCATTCGCTGTTTTGGAGATTCCAGTGACCCGTTGATGGCCCGCTACCACGACGAGGAGTGGGGAGTGCCGTTACACGACGATCTGGGCCTCTTCGAGTTTCTGGTGTTGGACGGCTTCCAGGCGGGGCTTTCATGGCGAACCATTCTCCACAAACGGGAGAATTTTCGTAAGGCCTTTGACAACTTCGATGCGTCTAAAATAGCCCGCTATACCGATGAAGACCAGAAACGCTTGCTGAGCAACGCTGGCATAGTGAGGAACCGGCTGAAGGTTGCCGCCACCATCTCCAATGCCCAGGTTTTTTTGGAGATACAGAAGGAATTCGGCAGCTTTGACAGATATATCTGGCAGTTCACTGGGCATAAGACTTTGGGGAGGCCGGAGAGCATTCATATCTCATCCATTCCATCATCTACAAAGGAATCAGATTCCATGTCCAGGGATTTGAAAGCACGCGGATTTCGCTTTGCGGGTAGTACTATCTGCTACGCATTCATGCAGGCTGCCGGCATGGTCAATGATCACATTGACGACTGTATATGCTCCATGGCAGGGAACTCATAGTACCTGTTCATGTAATCGTGGTGTGCTCTGCTTAGTACTTAGCCGTCTTTTCCGGTGATTGGACTGGGGGTGGAAGCAGGAAGATCTTCGTCTTGGAAGTTCATGTCGTAGAGGCGTGCGTACAGCCCGTTCTTTGCCAAGAGGTCGCTGTGTTTCCCCAACTCCGCTATGTGTCCATTTTCAAGCACCAGAATCTGGTCTGCGTCTTGTATGGTGGAGAGGCGATGAGCGATG
>CAUZMC010000002.1:0-72136 GCA_963580875.1 Dehalococcoidia bacterium | reverse complement strand
CCAGAGTCAAATGCTCTAGGACTCCAGCGCTTCTCAATTAGAGGAGATATTAATGTAAATTTGTCCACTTTATTTATTCTCCATTTGTACTGCAGATTATAGTGACATACTCTTTATACTCCAAACTCTTCCAAATCGAGTCCTGCTGCTAGCTATACCTATACTGTTTCTATGCACGAGATGGAAAACAGAAATGCCACAGCTTGTCATTGGCACTGATGTCGCCGTTCCATAGATCGTCATCTCTCTAAGCAGCACCTGCTCTGGGTATAGATCCAGATTTCTTGACAATCGTATTGCCCCACCATTGATGAGAACCAGAGCACAGACCTAACCGACAGCATGTGTCCTCACAGAGACCATCGGTGTGTTACTTATGGGCTAACCTGTTAGTTTGCGGCGGCTTTGATTGCCCGGTGATTTGTGAACAATGCCGTTTCTACGTAGGCACTTGAAGATGTCAGTGCTTCATCAATTACCTCTAGCACGGAGGCGATTGCTGGATTGCTCAGAATCTGATCACGTTTCTGTGGCGTATCCATCATTGGTATATAACCTGGCGCTCCTACATTCTGTTCATCTAGGAGTTCAGCTACCTTTTTGACAGCGTTTTCAAGGTCATTCTGATTTATCACACCATGCAGTCTCCAGTTGGCCAGCACCACACCGTCTATCCTCTCGGTAGCCCTGTCTTTCATTTCCTCTATCAAGTCGAAGTTCAGCACACCACTACAACCAATGCCACGATTCACCCATGGCTCTGCGTAAGCAATCATACTGTGAACATATCGCATTACCAAGTTGTCTTTGCCATCCTGTTTGGATAGTTCTGTTCCCTTCAAGAACGGAAACGTCAGCAAGGCTTTCCTGGTGATATTCAGTGATGCTGAATCTTCCATAACCCGTTGCACCTGATCAACATTTACCATGTGATAATGCATGGAGTGCAGGTCGCTAGGATACGGAGCAGGAACCCACGCGGTATTCCCACCCAACCTGGGATGGTCTATCTTTTTCTGAAGCATTTCAGCCATGGCACGGTTTCTGACCTGCATCCCTTTGCCTATCTTTCCGTGCTTGTGCATGCCTGTCTGAATACCAACATCCACGTTGTGTAGTTCGTAGCTAGAATTGTACGTCTCCTGGGTAAGATTGTCCCTAAGATTGACTGCACCCGCCTGCATTTGCACCCTTATTTGGGAACCTGTACGGTCAAGAAAACCTGTATTGATAAAAAAGGTCCGACTTTGAGCAGCCTTGAGAGCTTCGGCCAATTGTAACGTCATGCCAAGCTCTTCGTTCATGATTCCAATTAGGATAGTCCCCTTTGCCAAGCTTAGCCGTTCCTCAATGTATTCAAACAATCTTACCTGCTCTGTTACTTCCTCGGCCGACTGCAGCTTGGGTGTCACCTGATAAACATATCCTTTGCTACTGTTTGGGCCTCTAACAGGCAACGTATCTATCTCGCCTTCGCCTTCTCTTGCCTCCCCATTGGATCCGTTATCATGTGAAGTCGCAATAAGCGTCGTCAGCAAGACTCCGAGAAATCTCTCCGGAATATCGCGTCCATCCACAGTCACCATATCTGTATACATATGCAGTGACACATTACGAACCGACATAAGGCTGGTTGCTTTCAAGGTCTGTTCACTGGAATCCACATCCACCAGAGTCTTATCTGAGTTGATGGTTTTGGTATTGCCGCGAGAACCGTATGCCTGCAGATCTCCCTTTATAAGACCCAAATAGTTCCGCAAAGCCACGACCATGTCATCGGCATCAACAACTGCTACCGAATCCTCAAAATCAATGATGTTGGTAACAGCCGATTCAACAATAAGGTCCCTTAACTGTCCATTATCGGCGTTAACTTTGCCGCCTTCATAGAGCTGCAATTGAATTCTCAGACCATTATCAATCAAGAAGAACTCGTACAGTTCCTGCTTTTCATTCTGATTGAATCCGATGAATTTGGCTGGTTCCTGTAGGCGTACTTCGCTACCCTTGGATGTGTGACCTAAAAGCTCGTATTTTCCCTGGCCACTCTGGGCCACTGAATATGAGGCAATATCGCCAAATCCTACATTACCTTCCCATTTGGCGACGTGCTCATCTAGAAATATGTTCGTTTCTTTCACAACCATGAGAAGACGCTCTGCTCGTTGTGCCTCCTTGTCTATCTCCGCATGCAGATCGCTGAGGAAATATGCATCGTACAGACTCCCCCAGCGAGCATTGGCTCCGCCAACAGCCATACTTGAATTATTAACTGGAGTAACTAGTTCAGGCCCGTTTTGCCCCATTTCTGGGTCAAGCTGTGGCGTAGTCATCTGAAAATCTATAGGTCTATACGGATTTAGATACCCAATATCCACCAAAAACTTCTCGAAGTCTTCAGCATCTTCATCAGCAGACTCAGATGTTGGACTCCATCCATTGTTTCTTTTGCCCTGGTAGTATGCGTCTATTTTGCTCTGATAGGCCGATCGTGAGTCCAAAAGCTCACGGTTCTTGGGCCCAAACTCCTCTACAAGTTCGCCAAGCATCCCGAACACCTGGGCGACTGTCCATTTAGTGCCTTTGAGAACTTCGTTTTCCACAAATTCATACAAGTGGTCGTGTACCTGTACAACGTTTCCAGAGGCTGTTTTTAGCTGTGCCATATAATACTCCTAACCGGTAAATCAAGAGATTGCGAACCGAACCACACTTTCCAATATCCACTGTGAACGGCCATGAGGCAATACCTAATAACAATGGTATCTACAGTACACATCATTGTCGATTATACTACGCATGTCTGCAAGTTCGCCTACCTTTTTTCACCTGCGCATGCGACGTTTCCTATATAGTCGATCCCTTCATTCCCTGAAACCATCTGAGCACCCTCATCTCACACATATGTCTGAATCCATGCATCACCACATGTTCTCCGTCAAGAACGCTGCAAGAGTAGATCCATCTCAACATCCATGGCAACAGGAACCGTGTATGATTAACGTCCCTCCAGTGCCTTCAGTATCAGCTCTCCCTCACGCCTCCAGAAGCTGAACAAGATTGCAAGGTCGGTTCCAACTGAGAAGTGCCTGACGCCCATGTCCAGATACTCCTTTGCCTGGTCGGCAGTCCCAATCTCAGCCCGTGGAGGCACTCCCATACTTATTGCTGTGGTAAATGTTTTCTTCTTGGCTGCAACGACATCTGCGTGGTCCGATTCCGCCGGATGGCCTATGTTCATCGAATAATCCGCCCCGCCCCACTGGATCATTTCCACCCCTGGTTCTTCAAGAATCTCTTCCAAATTATCCAGTGCACCCTTCTTCTCAATCATAAACATTAGCACCGTATCAGCTATGGACTGAACATACTGAAGCGTTCCACCATAGCCCATATAGGAGTTGCGCCTGGTGGCCACTCCATAACGTCCTCCGTAATCGGGGTGGTCAGGCCTAGCGGCTTTAATGCACTCACGCACCTCATCTATATTACGGACGTCAGTGAATAGGACACTGCCGAATCCGGCACCGATACCCCTCTGAGTGAGGTACGGCATGAAACTCTGATCTACCTTGATCATGCTACCCATGTTGTAAAGGTCAGCGGCGCGGCACAGATTGTCCAGGTCGTGCAGGTCAAAGGAGCCGTACTCCGCAACAAACTCCACGTAATCGTAAAACCCTGTATGCCCGATGGCCTCCACCTCCGCGGGCCAAACGCTGTTGATATGTGTACTCAACGTGGGCTCTCCGTTTTTCAGTTTTTGCCTGAGTATGTTTTGCCTCGGCATTTTTCTTTCCTCCATTTTATTCATGTTGCAAATGTAACAAAAAGAACTGATTCAATCAGTCCAGATATTTGCACCTCTAATGTATGACAAACTACGATTCTTTCACACCTAATAAACATACGGGTTAGCACAGTTGGGTAGTGGCACGCCAGATAGGCCAGCCACCAAATTATCAACTGCCATATGGGCCATAAGAAGCCGGGTAACCACGCTGGCACTGGCAATGTGGGGAGTGATTACGACATTAGACAGAGTTAGGAGATCATCTTGTGAATCGATGGGTTCAACAGCCGTTACATCCAACGCAGCCATTGCAGGTCGTCCCTTTTTAAGCGCATCCACAAGTGCCGTTTGGTCTACTATCCCGCCACGCGCCGTATTCACAAGAATGGATGTGTCCTTCATCATCGACATCTCACGCGAACCAATCATCTGCCGCGTCTCGTCTGTGAGTGGAACGTGGAGAGAGATAAAGTCTGATTCTTGAAGCAGTTGGACCAGTGACACTGATGTGGCATCCACGCCAGGTGGCGGCGGTACAGGAGAACGGCGCGTATAGATAACACGCATGGAAAACCCCTGCGCTCTGCGTGCCACTGCCTGACCAATGGCACCGAACCCGACAATTCCAAGTGTTGCACCAAACAGGTCCCGACCCAACAGCACGTTCGGGCCCCAAGTCTTCCACTGACCTGTACGGATATACTTATCGCCGTCAACAATACGCCGTGCAGTAGCCATTATAAGCGCAAAAGCAAAATCCGCTGTAGTTTCCGTCAGGACACCCGGAGTATTGCCAACTGGTATTCCACGCGCCGTCGCTGCAACAATATCTATGTTATCTGTACCGACTGCCATATTGCTGACAACCCGCAAGGAAGGCACTGCGGATAGAAGATCAGCATCTATTTTATCTGTTAGTAGGCAAAAAATACCGTCGGCATTCGCCACACGTTCACGAAGATTACCCGCGTCCGGAGGAAGATCGCTGTCCCATAGATCGACATCAAAGTGTTCATTTAACCTATCCAGGATTTCTTGCGGCAATCTCCGTGTGACAAACACGCGCTGTTTTTCAGAAGTCATTGCTACTCCAATTGAGAAGACTGACAACAGCACGTGCAGTAGCTGCTTCAATTAGATGCGGAGTGGCCTCCGCATCGGCGATTGACTTATCAGATTTACCTGACAGTTCAAATACTACATCAATTCCAAGAGTAGCCGCTTCATTCGCGTCAAGTCCGTTACTTCCGACAATCGCGGCAACCAAAGGAACTCCCTGCTCTTTTGCAAGAGCCGCAACACCAGCAACTCCTTTGCCCCCGCCGGTCTGTGCATCTATACGACCCTCTCCTGTAAGGACAATATCTGCTTCATTCATCAATTCCGTAAGGTTAAGAACATTGCTGATGACCTCGAAACCTGGCCTCAACACCGCTCCACAGAAGGCCACAAGTCCAGCTCCCAGCCCACCAGCCGCTCCTGCTCCAGAAATGTCCTTCACGTTGCATCCCATCTGTTCTTCAACTACATCTGAGAAGTGCTCTAAAGCGGCGTCCAGAAGCAAAACCTGCATGGCATCAGCTCCCTTCTGCGGACCAAAAATGACAGATGCACCGTTCAGTCCATAAAGAGGGTTGGTAACATCACAAAGCACCGTTATCGTAGAAGATGAGAGGCCAGGATGAGCATCTTTAAAATCCAGGGAATGGAGCTCAATCAAAGCTGTTCCGCCATCTGGAATATCAATGCCCTCACTATCCAGAGCCTTGATGCCAATAGCTTGAGCCATACCAATCCCGGCATCGTTTGTGGCACTATCACCGAGACCAATCAGTATATGCCTATAACCTGCATCTAGGGCATCCTTGAGCAGATTGCCGATCCCTCTGGTCGTGGTCTTTGTCGGGTCGCGTTCGTATGCTTCGAGAAGAGCCAGGCCGGAAGAAGCCGAGGATTCTATAACCGCCGTCTCGCCATCGCCCAACACGCCCCAACGAGCTGTAATTGGGCGGCCCAAAGGATCGCAAACGAGAGAAGTAATATAACGGCCACCTGTGGCAGTCACCAAAGCTTCAACAGTGCCGTTTCCACCATCCGCAACTGGGATGGTGATAACATCGGCATATGGCATTGACAGAAGCACGCCCCGGCACATGCAATCGGCAACTACGGAAGCGGACGCCGTGCCCTTAAATGCCTGCGGAGCGATGATGATTTTCATATAACCAAAAACCTTTACCACTCAGGCGATGGTTGCATTAGGACCAGTGCGGTGGAGATAGGGGGGCTCGAACCCCCAACCTCGGCATTGCGAACGCCGCGCTCTCCCAATTGAGCTATATCCCCGATCGCCCATACGTTCTAAATTGTATCAGTGCCCCAGTGCAACTTCAATAACATGGTAATTACATTTACAATCAATCGGTGATTAAACTGATTGAGCTAAGTCATTTCTAACAAAAGTCCACAAACTTTTTAGATTTAAATCACAGGAACCCCACACGTTATGCCTTTTGCATCTATTAATTATTTCAATAACCTTATCTTCTAAAAAAATGTAGATCTCAATATATGCCAAATCACCTCCAAGTATTGTGGTATTTATTGGTTGACTAGGCTATGGTATGACCATACAATCCCGTTAATCCAATGCAGGCATGTTCCTGGCATACGGATACATTGGGCATTCAGTTCACCAGACGTAGAAAGGACATCCTACTATGAAAATCGGACTCATCGCAGACACACAGGTTCCATCGGCAGAGCTCTCACCCAAGGTGAAAGTTGCTTTTGAGGGAGTAGACCTCATACTCCACGCTGGAGATATCCTCATTCCCTCTTGCCTGGACTACTTGGAAGAAATAGCGCCGGTAAAGGCAGTGGAAACTGGCGCCGAACGACAGTTCACAGGGGATTCCAGGGTCGCAGAACATGATCGTGTGGTGGAAGCAGAGGGCTTTACAATCGGACTCGTACAGGAGCTGTCTATTCCCAACATGCTAGCGCTGGAGGTACTTCCCGGAGTCATAGACGCGAAGTTTCCATCAGACGCCTCTCTCCCAGATGCCATAGCCAAGATATTCGGCAGACCAGTTGACATAGTGGTATATGGCTTCTCCCACATCAGTGTCATAGAGGAACATGACGGCATACTATTCATCAACCCGGGAAGCGCAACATGGCCAAATCAGAGGGTTATGCCAGGCACTGTAGCTGTACTGGATCTATCTCCTGGCAGCAGAAATGTCAGGCTTGTAGACCTTTCCAAGCTTGACTAGGAACTTTCCCAACCTCTCACAGTGTCTATATATGTAGACACTGTGAGCAAGGATGTATAATTTCCTTCTATTGAGAATGCTGTGATTGGCGGGTGGCATTGTTGCATGTCTATGGAGTTCTATGGTCTACAACAGAGTTATCTGTGTAGCTGATACCCCGGCCGGCTCGAGCTGGTCCATCGGTGAATCTGATAAACAGATTATCATGGACCTGGTAGAAATCTCCACTGCCAAAACATCAAGTCCCAAGCTCACTTCAACGCAGGCTTGATACGCTCCATAATCTCAGCGATGTGGAAATGGCGGTTTAACACGTAAAAATGAATGCCAGGGACACCATGCTTCAACAGGTCAATGGCCTGATTTGCAGTATGGGTTATCCCAATTTCATGTACACGAGCCTCATCATTCCCTGCGTCCTCAAGTTGTCGTAGAAGTCCTATCGGTATGGTTGCACCGCACATACTGGTGATTCTCTTGATCTGCCCCAAGTTCAATATTGGCATGAGACCGGGTATGATAGGTTTATCAATACCAATTGACCTGCACCGCTCCACGAAATCATAGAAGTTGCGATTGTCGTAATATAGCTGGGTAATTACCACGTCAGCACCGCTATCCACCTTTCGTTTGAGATTACTGAGGTCCGTCTCGAAATCTACGGCTTCTAGGTGTTTCTCAGGATAGCCTGCCACAGCGATACCAAATCCGCCGTAACGGCTTATGTGCTCTACAAGCTGATTGCCATTTGTGTAACCGTCCTTGGGCGGAGTAAACTCCGCCTCACCTTTGGGAGGATCTCCACGAAGTGCGACGATATTTTCAATGTTATGCTTTCGAATATCGTCCAGTATAAGTTCAATCTCGTCGCGGTTTGACCCCACACATGTGAGATGGTGGGCCGTTTCAATGCCGTATTCATTCTTTATCTTGGAGGCAATTTCCAGAGTGCGCT
The DNA here is from genome assembly GCA_963580875.1 of Dehalococcoidia bacterium. GTDB lineage: Bacteria > Chloroflexota > Dehalococcoidia > Lucifugimonadales > UBA2985 > JASLXI01. The sequence continues at coordinate 64,110 of CAUZMC010000002.1, read as the reverse complement.
CTTGAGTGCTACCAAGTGCTCCATAGGTCACTGTCATGAGTGAAGGGCCAAGAGCGATGAGCCTTGTCAGTCGCTCTTCTAGTTCTGCCAGTGTTCTCGCTGTCCTCGGAGGAAACAACTCAAATGAGATGGCCTGGCGTCCGGTGTTGTACAACTCGGTGAAGTTCATTGGTAATATCTATCAATCGTGCCGGATTAACCGCTTATATCTCTAAGGTGCCGAAAATGAATCAGCCAAACCCAAATACAACCACCAGATGCAACTAAAGGAGCGTTTCCAGTATCACTCCTCCGGCAATGGCCGAGCCAAGCACACCTGCCACGTTTGGTCCCATGGCGTGCATTATCAGCCAGTTATCCGGGTCTTCATCACGACCTATTTTGTGCACCACTCTGGCGCTCATAGGTACGGCCGACACTCCGGCAGCACCTATGAGCGGATTTATCTTTCCATTGGAAGCATAGTACATGATTTTCCCAAACAGGACTCCCGAGAAAGTGGCTATACCAAACGAAAATAGCCCAAGGGCAAATATACCAAGTGTCCCTGTATCCAGAAATCGGTCGGCTGTCATAGTAGAACCGACAGTCAAACCCAAAAATATGGTGGTGATATTTATCAGTTCATTCTGTGCAGCCTTTGCAAGCCGATCAACCACGCCAACCTCCCTCAGGAGATTTCCGAACATAAGCATACCGACCAATGGTGCGGCTTTTGGAGCTATAAGGCTGGCCAGAATAATGACGATTATCGGGAAAAGAACACGGGCCTTGTAGGAAGCTACACGTGAGGGATAGTGCATCTTGACCAGTCTCTCTTTTTTTGTGGTCAATAATCGCATTATTGGAGGCTGTATTAAGGGTACCATTGCCATATAGGAGTAAGCAGCTACAGCTATGGGAGCCCAAAGTTCCACGTCTGCCAGCTGGGTAGAAACGAAAATTGTGGTTGGACCATCAGCGGAACCTATGATACCGATGGCTCCCGCGTTACTCATATCCCATCCCAACAGCAATGCAGCTATGAACGCTGCAAAAATGCCGAACTGTGCAGCGGCTCCAAGAAGTACCGTGACAGGATTCCGGAGCATTGGGGTGAAATCAGTGAGAGCGCCAATTCCAAGGAACATCAGCAATGGAAACAACTCATTGTCCAACCCAGCATGTCTCAGCAGCCCGAGAAACCCATCGTCTTCGGCCATTCCAGTAGACGGTAAATTAGCAAGCAAAACACCAATCCCTATTGGCAAAAGAAGTAGTGGCTCGTATTTCCTAGCCACCCCCAAATACATCATGCCCAGGGCGATTACAATCATAACAACGCCGCTAACTGTAATGTCTGGAAAGGCTCCCAAAAACTGATCAGGCATAGTTTACTACCTCAACCCGGTTCTTGGAGAATATGCGCTGTGGCTCTTCTGATTGTATGACTGAGGTCGGCGTCCCTGATTCTCCATGAGGGAGTTTCTGCCCAGGGTTGCCCAAACGCTGGTGGCATCGGATAGATTCATAGTCGCGGCCGGAGCAGGAGCCCTCAATACTCTTTCTTCTTGCTCAGTTGCCAGATACATGGATACGGCAATTGCAGCTATTTTCGCACCTGGTATTCTGCCGTCTCCAGAACCTACAGAGACCGCTGACGGTTGCTGAGCAACAACAGCAGCAAAACCCGATTGAGCACTGAGCTGCCCGGCTTGATCTGTTACACTTACTCCATCGGCAATTCCATTGGTTTCGACATCCTCACCAACCTCTTCACCAGGAAAGAGTTTCCCAAGGGCAAACAATATAAGCATAAAGACCACAAGGGTAAGAAATACCAATCCCATCCCTGTGGCCGCAAGATACAATCCCTCTACAAACTCTTCAGTCATATGCTTATCCCTTGACGTCTATCTCTGTTAACGTTGGAGTGCTTTCCCAATTCATCCCATGAGCTACTTGGTTTCGAAACCGTGATCCTTTGATTTCTCTGTCTAGAACATGACGCAACATTGTCTCCAGCAAACGTTCTAACTCTAACAGAGTTCCCTGTTCCAAGTGAAGTCTCTCTACCCTACCAGTGTACTCCTCTTTCTGAAGGAAGCGTAACACTTTGAGAGTGTCCACAGAGAGTGGTATAACTGGTACGTTGAATGGGTGGCATGAGTTGCAAAGGCTTCCGCCCTGGTCTGGAGCAAAACGATGATGGCCCTCTTCCAGGAGTGAAGCGCACTCCACGCAATTGTAAAGCTCAGGCATAAACCCGCTGTAGCCCAACAGACGAAGCTGAAAGTAGGACAGTAGCAATTGCGAATCGTCATCGGCCAGAGACCGCATAGTCTCAGTGAGAAGCCTATATATTGGATAGTTGGACTGCCCTTCAGGGGTCATTGCATCCACCAATTCCATCATGTAAATTGCAATGGACAGCCTGTCCAGGTCTTCTCGCACGGAGCGATGACCCTCCAGCACCTCTGCTTGATTAATTGTGTCCAAGTTATAGCCCCTAGTGATGAGAAAAGATGTGCGCATTAACGGTTCTATGTGACCTCCCAGCTTACTTTTAACTCTCCTCGCGCCCTTGGCAACCGCCTTTAACCTGCCAGCGTTGGGAGTGTACAGGGTCAGTAGGTAGTCCGCCTCTCCAAATGCAAAGTGCTTGAGCACAATGGCTTCAGTTTTATATATCTTCTGCGGTGTCGTCATGAACAGACTATACTTCCTGGCGACCTTCCAAAGCACGGCTCAATGTAACCTCGTCGGCATATTCCAGGTCACTGCCAACCGGGAGTCCGCGGGCCAAGCGCGTAACGCGAGAGACCAGCGGTGAAAGAAGCCTATGAACGTACATTGCGGTGCTCTCTCCCTCTAAGCTTGGGTTGGTGGCAAGAATTATCTCATAGACGCTATTGTCTTTCAGTCGTTCCAGCAATTCACGTATCTTCAAGTTCTCAGGCCCTATGCCGCTCGCTGGTGATATGACGCCGTGCAGCACGTGATACAGTCCCTTGTATGACTGTGTCCTCTCTAGGGAAAGTACATCAAGCGGTTCTTCTACCACGCATATGCGTGATCTGTCTCGACTCTCATGTGAGCAGAGATAGCATGGACTAATCTCGGTAATGTTCTGACACACCCCACAAAATATGACTTTTTCTTTCACCGCAAGAATGGACTCAGCTAGGGAATGGGCCTCATCTGCCGGCATACGTATAAGGTAATAGGCTAGGCGCTGGGCGCTCTTTGGGCCTATACCAGGGAGTTTGTGAAATTCCTGTATCACACGTGCAAGGGGTGCAGCAACCGATGGAAGAAAATCGTAGGTCATTTGTTGATTAAAACTCAGTTTTTGGTTTTATGGCTTCTTGGTTGAAATTACATAAATCCAGGGATTTTCATGCCTCCAGTTATGGCGCTAAGGCTACTCTGTGCCAAATCATGTGCCTTATCCAGAGCCTCGTTAGTGGCCGCCATAACCAGATCCTGTAGCATCTCCACATCTTCCGGATTCACTGCATCAGGTGATATCTCAATTGACAGTATCTTCAGTTTCCCAGTAACAACCACCTTCACAACGCCTCCACCGGCGCTAGCTTCCACCACCGCGCTCTCCAGCTCTTCCTGTGCTTTTGCCAGCTTTGATTGCATCTGCTGGGCTTGACGTAGCATATTCTTATTCATTTGATTTCTCCTCTGATTCGACTTCATCAATAATACGGGCTCCAATTGCCTGTGCAGCCCTTACAAGATGACCCATAGGAGCGCTCCTCTCAGTGTGTGCTTGGTCTACAAGCCTCAACCGAAGGTTATAAGCCGTGCCGGTCACATGTTCAACAGTCTCTTCTAGCAGCCTACGTGTATCTGGATTCTCCATCTCACCCTGCAACCGTTCCATATTGGCACGTGTCTTGAACACCACCACAAGGGTACCATCTTCGGTGTACCTTTTCACGCAGTCCAATAGTAATGCGCCTATATTGAATTTATTTGGTTTCAGGCTCTTGGTGGCCTTGCGAATTGCATCCCACTGGAAATCCGACAAGCTCTCATCCACAATCTCCTGCGGCATCGGCGATTTTTGCTCAGATTGAGCGCCTTCGTTGCTCTGTGATGGCACTTCTTCCGCAGAAGAAAGAGTCATCGCTACGAGCGGAAGTCTGTCAGTTGGTTCTTCGTCAGGTGGTACAAGAACTTCCGTTTCCTGTACCGGCTCTGTCACAGATAGAATTTCATTTTTTGTTTCTCTGGACGTCTCTTTGGTTTTCTGAGCTGGCTGTGGTGCTTCTGTCAACGGCTCTCGGCTCACGTTTGAAGATAATGTTTGACGCACCAATTCACTATCAAGCGATGTCTCCACAAGCGCCAATTCCAGAGGCAGGGTGGACGGGCCGTCCTGCTTTGGGAAGGCCTGCTCAAATGCCCTAACTACCTTTATAATGCGTTCAGTAGTGGAGTACTGTGCAATTGCTTTCATGGTATCCAAGGCTTCATGGGTGTGCTCTATGGCTTCGCCGGCACCCGCGCTAATAAGCAAGATGCTCCGCAATTGATCAACGAGCTGACGATGGAAACGGCGCAGGTCCAATCCCTGGTCTGCCACGACATTGATGATCCTAAGCCCATCACGTGTTTCCCCTCTAAGGATATGGCCCACCAGAGCAAGTGACATTTCGTCGTCTCCCAGACCAAGCATCTCCCTCACCTTACTCAGGGTAATATTTGAGTCACAAGAGACCACCAATTGCTCAAGGAGATTTTCGGCATCACGCAAGCTTCCAGAGGCGTTGCGTGCAAGTGACTTCAGCACCTGCGGTTCGTGTTCAATTCCTTCGCCTTCGCATAGCTGAGTAAGCCGTTTCTCAATGTGCTCCTGTGATATACGATGGAAGTCGAATCGCTGACACCTTGAAACCACTGTTGCAGGGACGCTGTGCGCCTCGGTGGTGGCCAAGATGAAAATGGCATGAGCCGGAGGTTCTTCTAGTGTCTTGAGCAATGCGTTGAATGCTTCGGAGGTCATCATATGCACTTCGTCGATAATATAGACCTTGTAAGTAGATTCAGCAGGGGTGAAATGAACCTTCTCTCTCAGGTTACGCACGTCGTCTATGCGGCGCTGGCTAGCGGCGTCTATCTCCACCATGTCCAGTGCTCTGCCATCGTTGACCGCTTCGCAGAGATGACACTGGTTGCACGGTTCCCCATCAGATGAGTTGATGCAATTTATAGCCTTGGCAAGAATGCGCGCCGTGCTGGTCTTTCCAGTGCCCCTCGGCCCGCAGAAAAGATAGGCATGAGCTATCCTACCCTGGATCACGGCCTGTCTTAGAGTCCGGGTAACGTGATCCTGGCCTATAACATCGCTCAGCGATTGAGGACGCCATTTTCTATAAAATACCTGAGGCAATTCTTAACTCTCTCCTATCTAATGGGGACTATGGAAACTTTCCCCAGGACTTGGTCCTGCATTGCCCACATACGGCTCTCCTGCTGAGCATCAGCATGGTCGTATCCAAGGAGATGAAGCACCCCGTGGACTATCAACAACGCAATTTCCGCTCTCAGAAGTTTCTTTCCTTCTCTGGCCTGTCTTGCTGCCTGTGGATATGAGACTACAATCTCTCCAACAGGGATTGTTGCTTCCGATGGCAAGACAAACCCATCAGCACCCTGTATTTCGTTCTCTCTTGATTCCCAAAGAGGGAAGGCCAGAACATCTGTAATTTCGTCCAAGCCTCGGTAGTCACGATTGAGAGTATGCACCGTTTCGTCGTCAGCAATGACAAGACTAATGCTCATAGGGTTTCCATCACCATGGCTCTCCAATGCCTGTTCAGCCACTTCCCTGAGCCAAGTCTTGGATAACCTGCGCATGAAGGCCGGAAAAATTTGCACATCTATTCTTTGGGATGGTACGTATGACAAGCTGGCTTTCCTCCAGGGCATCAGACGAAATAGGACTCGTTGCAATCATATCACAGGGCGTTTAAGCGCTACAAGAAAGGCGAATTGCTATATCTTCTTCTTGATCTCTGTGAGAATGTTTCTAACCTTAGACCATCACTTAGCGTCGGCGTTTAAGTAGGTAAACATGGTCACATTTGGAGATCTTCTCAAACTGCTGACCTTCTGGAAGAGCGAACACTGTCGTTTCCTACTCAAGCAGTTCTAGGAACTCATCGTAGGTGGAGACGTCCGCCATTTCTCGCACAAATACGCCAAGGGAAAGGCTTGCATCCCTCAGAGTGCTCAACTGATTAAATATAGGACTAATGGATGAGGGGCTGTCGGCATACGTTCCGTGGAAGGCAAAATAGGCCTGATTCAGCTTGCGTATATAGTAGCCGTTGTCGGCCAGAAAGAGTCTCCTGTCCTCCATGTACTGCTCAGCCTCCTCTATTTTCCCATCTCCGAGCAATTCCCCCACTCTCAAGCGAGTCATGTGCATTTCCACCCGGAAATCGAATTCGTGCTCAGCCGCTGTGGAATTTCCAGCCAACTCCGGACGTATGTACCTCAACGGAGTTGTTTCGAATCTACTGTATGCCAACTCTCCAATCTCCTTGCCGAAGATGGTGGCCAATGTCTCATTGAGCGCTGTCATATCTGAGTTTGTCCCGTATGTACGGCCAAGAGGGTGGAAAAAGAGGTAGTGGTGTAACCATTCGTGGGCTGTCGTGATGAATACACCCCTCAGCGAGGAATCAGTGGAAACGACCGCTGGGTACGTGGCCACCCCTCCCGTGGCTTGCACCAGTACGGAAAAATCCTTATCTTTAAAGATTCGTTCCTCCAGTGCCTCACTCTCGTCTACAGTAATGTTAGGTATTAACAGAATGCCATCGACCATCTCAATGCGATCACGTGGAGATACCACCAACACACGTGGAGGTTTCTCCAGCCGAAAATCTACCGGTGGAAAGTGGATTCCAATAGCCTTCATCGGGCCTCCGACCACAAGCCCTTCGGCGGCTATAATGGAGTCAAGCCTTCCTTCCATTATCTCCTCCACCATATCTCTCATCTTGCCGCGCAGCTGCTCCACTTCAGCCAGCTCATCTTCAAGGTCAAGCAGAGAGCTGCTCCAATCAACCGCAGAGGAGTTCCTCACTTCATGAATATCCTTCTCCAAAACTCTTTCACGTTCCAATAGCTGGAAATAGTCGAGAACAAGGGCAATTTTGGCCTGTTCATCTAAAGAGTTGCCGGGGAGAAGAAGTCTGATTCTGTACAGCCACTTGTCCAGAACGTTCTCGAATTCCCATTGCATAAGTGAATAGAGGTGTGTGCTAGCAAGATTTTCTATGGGCGTCAGGTTCAAAGTGTCCCTACCGGTGAGCAACACAAAAGAAATCAACAAGACAAAAGAAAAACGAACCGCCGTTTTAAGAATCCGCACACGCATCTCCTGCGAATAGCTTAGTCCACGACAGAGATGCTCTCAATCGCTACTGGAACACTAAATGGTATCTGTTAGCACCAAACGTAGTGAAAACAACACACAAGAAATTCAAAGCATTCCTGGAGCTCGGGGAATCCACAGGAATAGACACCCATATTGGAAATAACTGAGCGAAGTCAGTACGCTATAGAGGAAACAGCGTGGCTATGCTAAAACGGCTTCCGACTCTGCGTTTTCCTTGGCAACAGAAACCAACTGTGCAAAAGCTTCGTCGTCTCTCACTGCGAGGTCTGCAAGTATCTTGCGATCTATCGCCACATGCGCCTGACTGAGGCCGTAAACAAGTTGACTATAGGACAGCCCGTGCAACCTGGCAGCTGCGTTGATACGCATAATCCAGAGTCGCCTCATATCACCTTTACGTTCACGACGATGGTTATAGGCATGACTCAAGGCCTTCAGAAGAGATTCTTTGGCCTGTTTAAAGAGACTGTGGCGCCCTCCCCTATGGCCCTTGGTCAGATGCAACAATCTTTTGTGACGGTGCCCTGTGGTCACCCCGCGTTTTACTCTTGGCACAGTAACAACTCCAGTATGTTATAAGTTAGGTATCAGGGTATGAATTCTACGAACATCAGATGGACTGACTGCAAGCTTCTGGTGAAACTGACGCTTCACGCTAGCAGATTTCTTACGGCGCAGATGGCTCCTATGCGCCTTCATACGCAATATCTTACCCGTACCTGTAATGTGGAAACGGGATTTGGCACCCTTATGAGTTTTTAGTTTAGGCATTTACAACCGCCTCAGGTTCTTTCACAGGCTTCAAGCTAACGACCATTGGAGATATTATGATGCTAAGTCTTCGCCCTTCCATAGTTGGAGACTTCTCAAGCTTGGCCTCGTCTTTGAAGGCTTCGGCCGCCTTGCGTAGCAAATCCACACCTATATCTTGGTGCGTTATTTCTCTACCTCTAAACATTACTGTCAATTTTACCTTAGATCCCTCATCCAACAGTCTCTTCACCAGACGTTTCTTGGCTTCCAAATCATGGTCGCCAATACGCGGGCGAAACCTAACCTCACGCAGGAGATTTATCTTTTGTGTTTTACGCCCACCACGATCCTTCTTGGTCTGAACGTAACGAAATTTGCCATAATCCAACAACCTACACACTGGAGGCTGAGCCTCAGGCGCAACTTCCACCAAGTCCAGCCCCCGCTCTTGAGCGAGTTTGATGGCTTCAAATGTCGGCATACTGCCTAACTGTTCGCCCTCATCATCAATGACGAGAACTTCTGGCACTCTAATCCGTTGGTTTATTCTATACTCTTTTGGTATGCTCTTCTCCCACTTGAAATGTGTAGTAAAACTCTAGCGAAATATATCATATCACCGAGGCGTAGTCAAACATGTGCTGCCATTAAATTAATGGAGTTCGAATCATTTGAATTATAGAAATATCTACCAGGCAACCTCACTCATTTTTCCGCCAGATCTAACTCTCAAACAGTATCAAAGACTAGATGCAAGGCTCAATGTAGCGGAGTAAACATCAAACAAAAGATGTTAAACTGCAAATACATTGATTAAGAGACACTCAATATTATCGGTAAACTGCCCAAGTAGCACACAGGAAACGCGAAAGCCTAGGATCCAACACATCTATATGCCGATGACTAGCCTGAAAGGATTTCAGTCGTGAGCCCAAGCGAGGGATTCTTACTACTGATACGCTGGGCCCACTCACTGGCCGCCGTGACATGGATTGGAGGCAGCCTTTTCTACGTTATAGTCATTAGACCTCAGCAACGAAAAGCAAGCACCGATGGGACTATAATGGGGCCAGAAGCCTTAACCCAATTCAAGGGACTGGTGGATACATGTATAGCGGTTCTTCTCATTACCGGAACCATAATGATATTCGACAGAATAACCTCTCCTTCGACCCCGTCTGCTTACCTGATAACTGCGAGCATAAAAATATCTCTCGCTTTGTGGATGTTTGCCATAGCACGTCGCCGATGGCAGAGGCGTAGGCCAGCACAATCACAATCGGCATCCTCAGCAATCCATAAACGCGGTCGCCTCACCCACTTTATGACTCTCATGTCTGGAATCAATCTAACGGTTATACTTGGGATAATTGTATTCTTCATCTCAGACCTACTGGCATTCATCTATCAGCAGGGGTTGACAGGTAGATAGGCGACAGGCAATATTGGAATTGAATAAGCTAAACACTGCTTGGAGTAAAGTATGAGAAGAACCCTTCTAGATATCCTCGCATGCCCGATGTGCAAAAGTCCTCTGACTCTAACGGTGAAAGAAGAAAACGATGTGGAGATTGTGCAGGGAAATATGCACTGTGAGAACTGCAAGGAAGACTATCCAATAGATGACTCCATTCCAAACCTCCTTCCTCCCAACCTGCGTAGCTAAGCAGACATCCGCCCAAGGATTACCACCTTTTCCTTTTCCGATACCTGCGCAAGTAATTCCATCACGGATTTTCCAAGGGATGGATGAGTCAGACCTGGAGCGATCTCAGCCATAGGCACAAGGACAAACGCCCTTTCCCAAAGATACGTATGAGGGATTTGGAGTTCAGGCGTATCTATCACGTATCCACCGTACAAAAGAATGTCCACGTCCATAATCCTTGGACCGTATTGAAACGTGGGTGCCCTCCCTAGGTCACGCTCAATTTCCTGAGTCACCTTCAACAACTCCTGAGGACTGAGTCCAGTTTCCACGGCACAAACCATATTAAAAAAAGTCGGTTGCAACGCGTATCCCCATGGCTCTGTCTCATATATAGATGAGATGTCCTTGAGTACCATTTTCTGGCCGAGCAGTGAAAGAACTCTTCTCAGATTGCCTTCTCGGTCTCCCAGGTTGGAGCCAAGACCCAGATATGCCGTGACTATTACCATTTGTCTATTGTTTAAATTTCTCAAAATATTATCGAATACTCTTTGAGTCTAACCAAACATCCCGTTAAAAGTAAATGAAAGAGGTATTTATACAACAACGCACATCATATTGGTACGTGATTCACACTGCCCATCCACGCACAATTGCATCGCTCATGCGAGCCACACGTGTCATGACCTTCACGTCGTGGACACGCACAATATCGGCTCCATTCGCAATTGACAGAGCCACTGTGGCAGCTGTGCCCTCCAAACGTTCTTCCACAGGCAATCCCAACACAAGGCCTATGGTTGATTTGCGAGACGTACCTACCAGTATAGGCACACTCAACGCCTTAAACTCTTGCAACCTTCGAAGAATTTCCAGATTATGAGCAGGTGCTTTACCGAAACCCAAACCTGGATCCAGTATAACATTTTCAAATGGAATACCAGCTTTCAGAGCCTGACCAAGGCTGATTTGTAAACTCGCTATAACCTCAGGAACTAAGTCTGCATAACTGGTGCCCTTCTGGTTGTGCATAAGAATAATTGGCACTCCTTCTTTGGCAGCCAAGTCAGCTAAGGCAGGGGCTTGTTGCAGGCCCCATACATCGTTGATCATAGTGGCACCAGCTGCCAGGGCTTCACTAGCCACAGCGTATTTGTAGGTATCTACACTAATCGGAATATCGAGCCGTGAAGACAGCAACTGTATTACTGGGACAACACGTCGTATCTCTTCATCAGAGTCAACCGCCATGGAGCCGGGGCGCGTTGACTCACCTCCAACATCGATGATATCCGCACCTTCAGCCTGAAATCGCAGTGCCTGCTCCAAGGCCGCCTGCACATCAAATCCTAGGCCATCGCCAGAGAAAGAGTCCGGGGTCGCATTAATTATCCCCATAATGTAAGTGCGCTTTCCCCATTCAAGCTCAATGGGACCGCAGCGAGTTATACCTGATTTTCCGTGTGAGACCAATGCATTTCTCCTTACAACAAATCCACCAAAATGAACAGAGTTAATTTTAACAGATTGGGATTGAAGCATTACACCTGTAGGACTAGAATTATATCTAATTGCCAATGCTGAAAAGAGGGAATACGTATTTGCAATTATCCAACTCTCTCTCCAAAAAAATAGAGGGTCTTCACCCCCTTGAGCCGGGGTTAGTGCGAATGTACAGCTGCGGCCCCACGGTCTATAGCTACGCCCACATTGGCAACTTTCGCACATACCTCATGACCGACTGGATTCGCAGGTCACTGGAAAGCCAAGGACTACAGGTCATCCACATCAAGAACATAACCGATGTGGGCCACATGCGCCAGGAGATGCTTGAGGAGGGCGAGGACAAGATCATTGCCTCAGCCATCTCAGATGGCACACCCCCACAGGAGATAGCCCAGTTCTACACAGATGCCTTCCACAAGGATGAGGCAAAGCTAGGCATTCTTCCAGCCACTCATTACCCGAAAGCCACTGACAACATCCAGGAGATGATACAGATCATCCGGAAATTGGAGGAACAGGGATACGCCTATGAGGTGCATGGTAACGTCTACTTTTCCGTTTCCAAATTCCCGGATTACGGAAAACTTTCTGGCAATATCCAGGAGGGGTTACTGGATGGTATCCGCACTGAGGTAGACCAGCTAAAACGTGATAAGCAAGATTTCACGCTGTGGAAGGCAACTGAACCTGGTAGGGTTCTCAAATGGTCTAGCCCTTGGGGTACCGGCTTTCCAGGATGGCACATTGAATGCTCAGCCATGTCAACCAAATACCTTGGTGAGCAGTTAGATATACACACGGGCGGAGTAGACAACATCTTCCCACACCACGAAGGTGAACTTGCACAGAGCGAAGCCGCTTTCGGCAAGCCATTTGTACAAATATGGGTCCATGGCCAACACCTCCTAGTAGACGGAGTAAAGATGTCCAAGTCCGTCGCCAATGATTACACACTGAAAGACCTTGAAGACAAAGGATTTGACCCAATTGCCTACAGATATCTCTGTCTCACTGTGCAATACGGTTCCCGCCTGAACTTCACATTTACTGCTCTCAGAGCAGCACAACGTGGACTTCAACAGCTGCGAAACAAGGTGTGGGAATGGTCACTAAAGGCATCACCAGACAGCAGCGGCAGCGAGACAGAAGGATGGAGACAGACATTCTGGCAACGAGTAAACGACGATTTGGATATGCCAGGCGCTCTTGGACTGACATGGGATATGACTAGAGCAGATATGCCAATGAAATCCAGACTCGGACTTCTATTGGAGTTCGACCGCATCTTGGGCCTTAATTTAGATAGCACAGTCCAAGCGTGGAGCGTCCCTGAGCATGTAATTGAGACCACAAAGAGTCGGACAACTCTGAAGACGCAGAAGGACTACTCCGCGGCCGACAGCCTAAGAAAGCAGCTCAGTAACGAGGGCTTCATTCTGGAAGACGACGTTTCCGGAACACGGATACGCCCAAAATCCACCCTTGAAAAACGCCAGGAACGCTGGAAGGAATTCTCATCCTCAAAAGAGATATCTTCGCTACTGCATGTGCCTAACAGACTTGACTTCTCCGTTGGTATTGTGGCCTGCAACTACATCGCAGATGTACAACGCTGCATCAGAAGCATTTTGCCCTTAACCGAGAACCATACACTGGAGATACTAGTTGTTGACAACGGTTCTACAGATGGCACATCCGTTTGGTTGGAAGACCAGGCAACTCAGGACTACCATATTAGGGTAATTCATACAGACCACGTACTAGGCGAGGCAGCGGCCAAAAATATTCTGCTCAAGCAAAGCCGCGGTGCCTACATAGTGCTCATGGACACTTCAATAGAAGCAACAGCAGATTTCCTGACCCCTCTGTCTCAGACTCTATCAGACGAATCGGTAGGCCTAGCCGGGCCATGGGGACTCCGCAGCAGAGACATGCATCTCTTTAATGAGATCGACAATGGCCAAGTAGACGCCATACAAGGCTACTGTTTTGCTTTCCGCAGAGCTCTGCTTTCCGAAGTAGGTCTCATGCGTGAAAATTTCCGCTTCTACCGTAACCTTGACCTAGAATACAGCTTCTGTTTCTTGGATATGGGTTATCGAATAATGGCCCTTGGCTCTTTACCATTGCAACGCCACGAGCACCGGGTTTGGACAAATCTGCCAAATGAGAAGAGAGAGAACCTGAGCCAGAACAACTTCCGTCGCTTCCTAAAGAGATGGGGACACCGACAGGAGCTTCTACTGGAACATAGCGGTGACAACGCTGACAACCACAATTAGACGTCTGATTAAGTAAGAAGTCGTAAAGACAGAACTATCAAACCAGCGCAACACCAGCCAACTGTGGGTGTAAGACTTGACCAGCCGCCTTCTTCATAGTTCTGCCAAACAACATCCCAAAATTGTGAGTCAGACTCATGGAGACTTCTTTCAAGTCTACTGGCCCTCCAAGTAGACGCTCCATAGATGTAACTCGCATGCCACGAATGCCACACGGCACTATATGCTGGAAGTACGACAGGTCAGGGTTTACATTAAGAGCAAATCCATGAGTGGTGATACCATGGCTAATTTTAACACCAATGGCAGCAATCTTCTCGTTCCCCACCCATACCCCTGTAAGGTTGTCCTTCCGACTGGCTTCCAGACCAAAGTCTCCCAGTGTATGAACGAGCACTGCCTCTAGCGTACGTACGTACGCAACTGGTCCTCTCAGGGGCCTCACATCAACTATTGGGTAGCCCACAATCTGTCCTGGCCCATGGTAGGTTACTTCGCCGCCTCTGTCGACATGACAAACCTGAATGCCCATTCTCTCAAGAGTCGGCTCGTCCAAAAGCACGTCCGAAAGTTTGCCCATACGACCCAATGTGTAGGTGTGTGGATGTTCCAAGAGAATAAGTGTATCAGGTGCAAAACCGTCGTTTCTTCGCTTAGCAATGTCCTTCTGTGCTTCCCACACTTCATGGTAATCCAGAAGACCAAGCCTAGCAAAGAGACATATTGGTATAGCAGAGGGGTTATCCGTAATTTGCAAAAGAACCCTTTACCCGTAAATCTGTACGGTCACCTCTCTCCACGTAAGTGGGGGGCGGTTGTGAAATTCCCTTTAGACCTGCGACAGGAAAGTAATAGTGGGAATGTCAGCCACGCCAGAGCTCTTCATAACGGCTTCTAATTCCGGTGATACAACAAACTGTCGGGCCCTCTCCAGCTCATCCCACTCCATTAGCACCACAATCTCCCAAGGGTCATCACCGCTGCGGAACACTTGGGGTGTTCCTATCTGGCCGGCTGCAACGCGCGCTGCATCACCCTCGTTGAATACAGGTCGCCATTTTGGATAGCTTTCAACTTTGCACCGTATAAGTAAATGTGCCAATATAAATTACCTCCATATCAAAGTTATAGGGTTCCATATAATGCACCACTCCCAGCATAATAAATGCATAGCGGGCAAACTGATTATGCACTAAACCTAGGCAGGGTTGCAAGGGAACCGGGTCTAGGTTTTTTTAAAAACCCTATTTCCTCTCTCTGCTTCCAGAGCTTCTTTCTGAGCGCGTGTCTCACGCGGCCATAGCCGCTTCTTTACATCTGTCACGTTAACTGTGAGTTTGCCAAAGTTACTGATCTCCATCTCAACGGTATCACCGTCCTGAAGGGGGCCAAGCCCACGATGGTTAGTCCCACACGCAACCACGTCACCCGGCTCAAGAGTAGTGATACAAGTAATCCACTCCAACATCTCTGGAATCTTATGAGCCATGCCGCTGGTGCGATAGTCCTGCCTGAGATCTCCCTGAACACTCAGCCGTACTGGCAGGTCTAGTGGGTCTGCTACTTCATCCGCTGTTACCAAGGCTGGTCCCATTGGTCCAAATGTGTCCCATGATTTGCCTATGAAGAAACTGTCACGTCCGGCAGGACCAACCCCACGGCTTGAGACATCCATGAAGTTAACGTAGCCAAATATATGATTGTAGGCATCCTTTTCCTTTATAGCACTGGCTCTCTTACCTATAACGATGCCCAGTTCCGCTTCATGCTCAAAGATAGTAGCAGGGATATCTGGAAGCACTACTGTGTCCCCATTGCCAATTACACTACTAGACGACTTGTTAAAGGCGTTGATTGGAGGAGGCTCAGTCTGTGCCTCACTCTCCATGTAGTTTACCGCCATGCACGCCAATCTCGCCGGACGTGGTAGCGGCGCACGAAGACGTACTTCGCCAACGGGCACACCAGAAGAACTACCCGCCAGACGCTCCAAGGCACTTCTATATTTGTCAAAATCCTCAATGAGTCGGTTCATCATATCCTGAGGCGTATAATGTGGTATCTCATTAGCCACAGAGGAAGCGTCTACAACAGTCTCTCCATGAAGAACTCCAAGCCTAAAATCTTCACCGAATAGCACCAGTTTCATATTTTCCTCCTTATATTTTTACATTCAACGGAATGTTCAAGTCAGCAGAGACTCCCTCAAGTGATTTATATGTGGGCAAGTCCAAAGGGATTCCATTGGCAAGACGGTCACGCTCCGCTTCCCACTCCATCTCACCGTGAACGTAGATGCGCTCCCATCCTGGCAACTTCTCAGATCTACGTATAACGCGAAACATCTCATCCATCTCTGCCTTAAACTCCTCAACAGGACGGAAACCGTCCACGCGCAACGCTCCGAAAAAATGGCCCGTATTGTCTCCAGCACCATCTGAGCGCGAACGTTCGTATTCTACACCTTCCGTAGCCAACTTGGAGGCTGTAGCCCCAACCGCGGCACCTGAAAGGACACCAGAAAGGATATCCACTAGGAGAAGGAAACCATATCCCTTATGGCCGCTGGTCTCACTCAGGCCGCCAAGTGGAAGAATGTAGCCTCCACCGTGCCGTTCGGCAGGGTTTGTAGAAGGAATCCCATCGCCATTAATGATCCATCCAAGAGGTACCTCATGGTTGCGTCTCTGAGCAATCTGAAGCTTCCCTGATGCCACTACCGTAGTTGCAAAGTCCATCACGAAGGCCGGAGGCGTCTCGGTCGGAGCAGCCACCGCTATAGGATTGGTTCCAAAGAACCCTGTGCTCCCCCCGGTTGGGGGAGTATTCCCGCCGTTGCCAACGTTTGTCATACAAAAGCCGATCATGTCATGCTCAAGAGCCATTCTGGCATAAAAGCCCGCTATACCAAAATGAGAGCTGTTTCGTACAGATACAAAACCAGCCCCAGTGTCATTGGCCTTGCTGATTGCCACTTCCATGGCGCGCTGACCCACAATCATTCCCAGTCCATTGCCTCCATCCATAAGCGCCGTTGATGGCAGTTCACGGACAACAATAACCTCAGGATTAGCCTGTAAAGCACCGCTTTTGAGCCGGTTCACGTAGCCAGCCAGCCTCGGCACTCCATGGGACTCTATACCGTAGATATCAGATTTAACAAGGACAATAGCCGCATCACGAGCGTTGGCCTCTGTTAATCCAAGCGTTATAAATACAGTGACGACGAACTGCTCAAGTTGTTTGGCGTCAACAAGGACTCTCTCTGCATCTATTTCAAGTGCCAAACCACACCTCCTTCATGACGGACGATTTGGCCATTCAAATATCGCCATAAGAGTCGTAATTCTACATCATAGAAGCTTTTTATGGATACATCAGACAGATAATATCAGAAACTTCACATTTAACATGTTGACACAGACTGTGGTTTCTTCATCAAAAATAGTAGAGGAAAAGCCATCAGGATTGTTGCAATGGAAACATATATAGCAATATTGTATGAGCCCGTGGTGTCGAAGATCCAACCGTAGAAAACCGGTCCCATCATCCCAGCACCGATTGCGCCTCCCTGCACCAATCCCTGGAGAGATCCAAATGAACGTGCTCCAAATATCTGCATGATGAGAAATGGGCGAAGGGGTATGGTGCCACCGAAACCTATACCGAAGAGCAGTATAAACAAGCCCACAAGCCAGATTTGGGAAGGTCCAACCAAGGTGAGAAGAAACAGTCCTACCAATTGGAATAATATGAGGCCGGCCATGACCACTCTGAAATCAATCATGTCAGCCAAAAATCCGGAGCTAATTCTACCTATCCCACTGAGCAGAAACATAATGCCCAGAATGCTCGCCGCCTGTGCAGAACTATAGTCCATGTCCTCAAGCATGGGTATTAGATGTACCATCAGACCGCTAATACCCATGAATACAGCAGCAAACAGAATTATGAGGACCCAGAAATCACGTGTGTTAACAGCCTGTCTCACCGTGAATCCTTCTAAAGCTTCGACAATTGCTGGCACGCTTTTACCTGCTTCAGTTTCCTCCCATTCGCCTGTTTCGTCTGGCGTAGCTCCATCTTGGAGGTATCCATAGGGTTCCGGTCTGGAGCGTGCCACAAAACCAAGCGGGACACCCACAACAATCAGCCCAGTTCCCATTACTATCATAGATACGCGCCATCCAAGCAGTCCTTCTAGTACTGTTACTAGAACTATGAACGGGCCTCCTATCACAGGACCTAGCATTGCAATTCCCAATGCACGTCCACGTAGCTTGTTAAACCAGTTGGCAACGGCAACTGCCCAGGAAACGCCATGAGAAGCACCGCTCACTCCCAACGAAGTAATCAGGAAGGCTAGATAGAATGTAAAGAGAGAATTGGCATAGCCAATCATAATCATTCCCAGCCCACCTACAATCACACCCGTCACGATGACTACCTTAGCACCCCACCGATCCACAAGAAAACCGATCACGGGGGCCAAAAGGCCGCTCTCAAGTTGACGCAGTGAAAACGCTCCGGAGGTCATTGCCCTGGTCCATCCGAACTCTTGGAGAATTGGAAGGAAGAACACCTGGAATCCCTGGAAGAACACAATGGATAGGTAAAAATTAAGCCCGACACTACCAGCTACAATGTACCATCCATAGAAGATTTTCTTTTTTACAGGCACAGTTATACTTAGTTTCCTTTGCAAATAAATGATTAACTGGGGTATGGAGATTCCGTTACATTCTCAGAGTATCATTCAAGATCGGTAGTGTAAACTGGCCGATATCATACCGTTCAAACTAATACAGGGTGGCTGCTTAGCCACCCTGTATTAGAAACCTACTCTGAAAAAGCGATTTCAGTCTGAGCCACCCGACATAGCCGGAATAAAGTGGATCTCGCTGTCTTCATTCACGCGTTCAAGCATGCCAAGGTTTGATGTTTCACCATCTATAACCACCGCTATACCAGGATCGATATCCTCTTCTTCGCACAACTCACCTTTGATACCCGGGTACTCTTTTTCCAGGTTGTTAACAACCTGACGTACGGTAGCACCTACTACCTGAACCTTCTCTTTTCCACCACTAAACCTCTGCATTCTTGGTGACATCCATACTTCTGGCATAGTTACCTTCCCGTGTCTATTTGCTTGCCTCGTCTATCTCTTTCATTATACGTCCTGGGGACATTGGCATGCTAGTCATTCTAACGCCCGTGGCATTTTGAATTGCGTTGGCAATTGCCCCCATCACGGGAACAAGAGAGACCTCACCGACGCCACGGACACCGTATGGATGCCCGGGGTTGGCAACTTCCACAAGCACTGTGTCTATCATAGGCAAGTCCAAGCTTATCGGCATACGATAGTCAAGGAAGCTGGCATTCATCATCTGACCATTGTCGTTATAGAAGTACTCCTCGTTCAATGCCCATCCAATCCCCTGGACCGAGGCACCCTGGATCTGACCTTCCACATAACTTGGGTGAATGGCCTTACCAACGTCCTGAATCGCCGTGAACCGAAGAATGGTTACTTTGCCAGTCTCTGGGTCCACTTCAACGTCTACTATATTGAGAGCGAAGGCAGCCCCAGCTCCTCCAGGGTTGAGGTTGGCACGTCCTGTGACAGGGCCACCGGTTGCATTCAGCTTAGCAGACAAATCCTTGAAAGTTATTTTCAATTCAGAGTCCGTCTTGCTTTTGATTACGCCATCCTCATACTCAACTTCGTCAGCGGGGATATCCCAGATTTTGGCAGCCCGCACCACCATCTGCTGTTTAACATCCTGAGCGGCTAGATAGCAGGCGGCTCCAACTTTCTGAGTTACGCCGCTTCCTCCCGCACCTGTACTGAAACCGATTGAGTCCGTGTCTCCAATGGAAGGTCTAATATCCTCAGAAGCTATTCCCAACGCCTCAGCTACTTGCATGGCCATTGCAGCTCTACTTCCACCAACATCCGGTGCACCCTCTATAAGGCTTATGCTGCCGTCCGCATTCACACTTGCTATGGCACTTGCAGGACCGGAGCCGTTACCCCAAAAGCCTGATGCTATACCGCGACCTCTGTTGGGCCCTCCCAACGGCGCTGAGTAGTGTGGGTGAGCTCTGGTAGCTTCCAAGGTCTCCATATGACCAACATTGCCTATCAGTGGGCCTGTAATCTGTCGTGTCCCCTCACTGGCCGCATTGAGCATACGGAACTCTAGAGGATCCATTGAGAGTTTCTGGCTCAACTCATCCACGACCTGCTCAACTGCAAATGAGGCCATTGGAGCGCCAGGAGCACGGTACGCAGCCACTTTTGGAGTGTTACATAACACATCAAAGGCCTCAATGTAACCGTTAGGTATGTTGTAGGGAGTAAACATACAGCGTGCTCCACCACCTACAGATGAACCTGGGAAAGCTCCTGCCTCGTAAATCAAGTGTGCCTCTGCAGCGGTTATCCGACCATCTTTGTTAACTCCCATTTTGACCTTGATGTCAGCACTGGAAGTTGGGCCGGTCGCCATGAACACCTCGGTCCGACTCATGGCAATCTTAACCGGCTTGCCACTTTTCTTGGAAAGTAAAGCGACCACCGCTGGCAAGTAGCTTGTCCCCTTAGCTCCAAAGCCGCCGCCGATCTCCATTGGTATGATCTTTACTCCTGACGTTGGCAATCCCAGTAACGTTGCGCAGTCCTCACGCACGCCAAACAATTGCTGAGTGCTCGTCCATATGGTCACATATCCATCCATGCCCCACATTCCAGTAGCTGCATGTGGCTCTATGTATCCTTGATGTACACGCTTGGTGTGAAACTCACGCTCCACTATAATGTCGGCTTCTTTAAATCCTTCGTCTGTATCACCAAGCCGAAACTCGAAGCGATTGGCAACATTGGTGCCTTTCTCCGCTGGTTCATCGCCCAATCCACCAGGCCCACTTGCGCTCGACTTTGCGATCAACAATTCATGAATAATAGGGGCATCTTCCTTCATGGCTGCGGCAGGTGTTATTACCGGAGTCAACACCTCGTACTCAACATCTATAAGTGCTAAAGCCTCTTCGGCAATGTGCTGACTTGTAGCAGCCACCGCCGCTATTGCATGTCCAATATAAAGAGCCTTTTCTCTTGCCATGACATTACGACTGCGAAATCCGGTGTTGGCCATTGCGCCCTCTTCCTGATCCACCAGTCTGGCAGAAAGGTTCGGCATATCTTCGGCCGTTACCACTGCCTGAACACCAGGCAATTTGAGAGCCTTGCTATAATCAATCTTTTTGATTATGGCATGGGCATGAGGACTGCGCAGAATTTTCCCGTAGAGCATGCCAGCCATGGCAACGTCATTGGCATACCTAGCACGACCCGTCACCTTGTCCCATCCATCATGGCGTATGGGCCTCGTGCCTACAACTTTAAATTCCTTATTAGACAACACAATGTTTGGCTTATAATCCAGCATATTCCCTCCGCAAAATACTATGAGCTAATTCTAATATACCAAATCCCTTTTTCACTGACCACCAATGTACCACAAATGCATTTTTTTTAAACCTCAAAAATCCAAATATTTATATTGACCTTAATTTACTGACAATATATAATTGTTACAGTTATTTGAAATATACAGGTATTATGAAATGTTGCAAAAATCTAAATCGGCCTCGCCTGACGCTCAACAATCCAGGGGCTATCTGCTGACCCAAGTCGTAAATATCCTGGATGAAGTGACCCACTCTCTACCACGCGTGGTGTCTCCAGAGTGGTTCACTCTGGATTTAAGTATGCCGCAGGTCAGGGTGGTCTTCCTTCTGCTTCAAGAGACATCACTGCGTATGAGTGATGTGGCCTCTAATCTGGATATTTCCATGTCAAGGGCAACAGGCCTAGTAGACCGATTGGTGGAAAAGGAACTCGTGAATCGCTGGACGGATCCGGATGACCGCCGCTCTGTGCTGTGCAGCCTAACGAATCATGGAAATGTGCTGGGGAATGGACTCATTGCGGCGCGGCGCTCACGGTGGGAGGATCGACTAGCCGCACTGTCTCAGCTTGAACTGGGAAAAGTGAGTGAAGCCATGCAATTGGTTCTCAGCGCCACTCACAAAGCGGAACACGGAATCAAATCTATGAAGTAAGCTCCTTTAGTCGCTGACTGCAGATTACAAAACCAATCATTATAAATACGCTGTTTAAAATATACGAGCTATATATCAATGCTAGGAGTAACTAGTGCGTCAACCAATTCAAGACCAAAATATTAAAGAGACAGAAGCAAACGACAATGCTAAGTCTGAAAACGCATCTAACAACGTCACTAGGCAAATGAGAATGGGCGGCCGTGGCGGCGGACATTCCATATCCTTACGTAACCTGAGGACATTCACATCTCTAAAAAACCCCGTGTTCAGACTCTACTACGGTGCCATGATAGGTCAGATGGCCGCCATGAACATGCAGATGATTGCCAGATCCCTGTTGGTATTTGAATTGACCGGGTCCGGCACGGCCCTTGGCGTCATGGCGCTGGGGAACGCTTTGCCAATGCTCTTCTTCTCTCTCTACGGTGGCGTCATGGCAGACAGGATTCAAAAGAAATACATACTCTGGGCAGGTCAGGCGGGATCTGCCCTTGTTTCTCTGGGCATTGGCCTTATCTTGGTATTCGGGCTTTTGAGCGAGGAGCGTTCAGGCTCCTGGATTATCCTAGTAGTAGCCGCCCTGATCCAAGGGACCATAATGGGTCTTATGATGCCATCCCGCCAGGCCATGATCGCCGAGATCGTGGAACAGGACCAACTTATGAACGCCGTAGCCCTCAACACTTTCGGGATGAGTGCAATGCGACTTCTGGCTCCGATACCCGTGGGGTTCATCATCTACCTGTTTGGCTTCGAAGCTGTCTACTTCGTCATGACAGGCATGTACGTTATGGCCGTCGTCTTCATCTCCTTGATGCCAGAAACAGGAACCATAAGCCTGAGCGGGCGCGGTGCCATGAGGGACGCTATCGACGGGCTCAAGTATGTCAGAAATCAGCCAATTCTAATCACTGTCCTACTTGTTACATTCGTGGTGACCCTCCTCTCCATGCCATACATGATGCTACTTCCCGCGCTGACAGAGGATATTCTCAAGGTTGACTCAAGAGGATTCGGACTGTTGCTTAGCACATCTGGGCTGGGTGCTATGCTCGGGGCCATCTTCCTAGCCTCATTACCAGACAAGAAACGCGGCCTTATGTTCATAGTGGGAAGCCTAATCCTCGGCATTGCCCTAGTGGGACTGTTCTTCTCCAGTTCATGGTTTCCTAGTAATATTGCCTGGCCAATGGCCATGGGATTCATCTTCTTCGTCGGAATCGGTCAGACGGCTCGAATGACGCTTGGTAATACCCTGTTGCAATACTACGTAGATGACGAATACCGTGGCAGAGTCTCAAGTCTCATGATGATGGAGTTCGGTCTGACCAGCTTTGCGGTATTTGCCGCCGGCGTACTAACGGACATAATCGGAGTGCAATGGGCCGTAGGCGGACTGGCCATCATTCTTATAGTCTTCTCTATCTTCATGCTGGTCTTTATGCCTAGAATGAGGAGGCTGGATTAATTACTATCTGTGAACCTAAATCCAAGTAGATTTATAAAAAACATGGAACGAAAACCACAAGAAAACATGGAGCACGGGCAAGGCAACGAACACCGCGTTTCAATAAAGAATACTTTCGCTTCTCTGAGATACAGGAACTTTACACTTCTCTGGATAGGACAGATGACACACGCCTTTGCTCTGTGGCTAGAGCAGACGGCCCGTCCTCTTCTAATTTTAGCCTTGACAGATTCTGCCGTTCATCTAGGAGCAGTCATACTGGTCAGAACTATACCAGGACTGTTCCTAGGCATGATAGCAGGTGTAGTAGCGGATAATTTCAATCGACGTACGGTGCTTGTCGTGGTCAAATTCCTAGTCCTGGGACTGAATACTATCTTTGCCTTGCTAGTCGTAACTAACTTGATAGAAATATGGCACATCTACGCTTTCAGTTTCCTCAGGGGAGGGTTTATGGCCTTCGATCAGCCTGCCCGCAGAGCAATGATTCCAGCGTTAGTGCCACCCCATCTAGTAACCAATGCAATGGCTCTCAGCACCACAACCATGGGCGCAATGCGCATCGTTGGAGCATCTTTAGCCGGAATCCTCATGGGAGTCTTTGGTCTGGCGGCGCCATTCCTATTTATCGTCCCAGTCTACATAATCGCTGTTATAGTCACGGTGATGCTTCAAGTACCTGACCACAAGCGATCCGGCTATCAGGGAATCCGTAATATGGGTGTCGACTTGGGTCAGGGATTCAAATACGCCTGGAACGCTCCCGCAATTCGAGGAGTACTGATAATATCACTTGGCTACTTCACATTCGGAATGGCTTTCATGCAGGTCTTTGCTCCTCTCTTCGCGACTCGTGTCCTAGACATAGGGGCAACAGGTTTCGGCTTACTTATCTCCGTTATGGGGATAGGAAGTCTCGTGGGAGGCCTGACCTTGGCTACTTTGAATCCAACCAAAAAACGTGGCATCTTAGCACTAGCTATGATGGCAATTTTTGGAATCCTTCTTATATGCTTCTCAGTTGGCACTTATCTCAACTCACTCACGTTGGCGGTTGTTCTAATAATTGCAATAGGAGCTGGGCAGTCTATCTTCATGCCAATTATCAATACAGTCATCATTCAGGCGGCACCGGATAACATGCGGGGTCGTATGATGGGTGTTCTCAGCCTGGATAGAGCCATGACCGCCTTCGGTGGATTCGTCGCTGGAATGGCCGCTGCCGCGTTGGGTGTACAGGTGGCGCAAATACTATTCGGCATTGGCCTAGTCGTAATCGCTGCAATCATGTACCTCTTCTATCCGGCTTTACGTCGTATCGAGTAGAACTCCAAGTATAACGTTTCCCACGGCATTGGCTAGGGCTTCGCTTTAACCAATGCCACATTCCTCTACAATCGCTGGATACTGGGATACGATTCGCTGTAGATGCTGGTCTGCACATGCGATGTATATAGGAAAGAGCACAATTGCCAGAAAATGAATTGAATCTCCAAAGTCGCTCCCTGCTCCGCAATCTCCTTGCAACCCCTGCAATGCGTTTCCGAGACTTTCGCCTCCTATGGATAGCTGGAATATTCAACTCAACTGGTTTCATAGGTGAGCAGGTTGTCCTTGGATGGCTGGTACTGGAACTGACAGACTCAACACTGATGGTCGGTGCGACTCTTGCACTGAGAATGGTTCCTTTTCTCCTACTGGGGGTGATTGCGGGAGCCGTAGCCGATAGGGTAGACCGTCGCAAACTCCTTCGTTTGGTCAGCATCAGCATGGCTGCTCTCAGCGTCGCCATCGGTCTAATCATCATGCTGGACATAATGGCTCTATGGCATCTGATGCTGATTACTTTTGCAGGCGGATGCCTTAGAGCCATGCACCAGCCTGCACGACAGAGCTTTGCCTACGATATAGTTGGGGCAAACAACCTTGTTAATAGCCTATCATATCTCTCTTTGGGCATGAGAGTTGGAGGCATTTGTGGTTCCTTGGCAGTAGGCTTCCTGCTAGGACGTTTTGGGGCAGATGTGGCTTATGCGGTCCTGACTGCCAGCTACATAGGGTCAGCAACGGCTATCAACTTCACTCACTCTCACGGTCAATCTACATCAAGCGCCCAACAGCCGCTCTGGCAGAACCTGAAGGAGCTTGGTAAGGAGATACGGCAAAACGAAACCTTACGGATACTGCTAATATTGTCCTCATCAGTGGAGATACTTGGCTTCTCTCACCAAGTACTCCTACCAGTCTTAGCCAGGGACGTACTTGAAGTTGGTGCTGAAGGCCTTGGTCTTATGAACGCCTTGCGTTCCGTAGGCGGTATTGTAGCCATACTGGCACTGTCATCTCTTGGAGAGGTGCGTCGAAAGGGACTGTTGTATTTGGTGGCATTACATATTTTCGGCATATCACTACTATTCCTTGGCATAGCAAATACCTTCTACTTTGCCATTCTGGCCATAATAGTCATAAATGGAATGGGAGCATTATCTGATATTCTATCTCAAAGTCTGGTCCAGACCGTGGTGCCTGATGAATTACGTGGCCGTGCAATGGGCTCTTGGGTACTAGCTGTTGGCCTTGGCCCTGTGGGCCATCTCCAAATAGGGGCGTTGGCCTCTGCCTTCGGTGTCAGTATGGCGCTGCTGGCACATGCTACTGGCCTCATTATTCTTTCAGTAGGAGCGTTCGCCTTCTTCCCTAAAATCAGGAAATTATAGGGGCTTTATTGCCCTCTCTTAAAAAACTGTTCCAATGCTCTATTGGTAATGCAGGAATTCGTCTCAATTTAGCGTGTATGATTTCACAACACAGCCACACATCGCACTCATAGATAACAACACTACTGGACATGCACAGTACACTGACGAAGTACGACTTGACTATCTTTCCGCTTTAAATTATTCTCCCGGTGATTACAAATCTGGAATGGAGGCGAAATTTGCCTAAACAATCTCCAGTACCCGATGAGTTGACTAAGTACTTTTGGAACGCCGCTAACGAGGAACGCTTAGTCATCCAGAACTGCACCGCCTGCAATAGGCTAATACATCCACCACGGCAAGCATGTGACAAATGCAACTCAGGAAACAACCTGGAATGGAAGCAGATGAGTGGGCGTGGCAAGATATACAACTACGGAGTGGTTTACGACTGCCCAATCAGACTACTCCAAGATGATCAGCCCTTCAACGTGGCAGTGGTCATGTTGGATGAAGATCAGGGCATACAAATGTATTCCCACCTTCCAGGAACCCCGGTGGACAATGTCCCCATTGGAGCCACAGTAGAGGTAATATTTGAGTCTACTCCAAGCGGCCAAAAAGTCCCCGAATGGAGAGTCACAGGCTAACCTCATATATGTTTACGGGTGTGACAGAAGCTCACAGAAAGGCGTGAACAATGACAACACAGAACGCTCCAGATTCCATATACAGGGCCAGAGAAGAATTGGGTATTTGGGAACACCGAGGCAAGGTAGCAGCGGTTGGCGTGGGACACTCACCGACAGCTAGGCGATGGGACGGCAAAGCTGAGACCTCCGTCGGCGCTTTAGCTATCGACGCTCTCCGCAAGGCCATAGAGGACGCCGGAGTCTCTCCTGACAAGATCGACGGCCTTGTTATGGACTCAACGACCACAACCGGAGCCCCTTGGCCGGCTGGCGATCCAATACCACAAGACGTCGTCAATCACTTCAATCCCACAGATGACCCCTTGGATGGTATCGCGAAGTTGAGTGCCGAATGGATAATCAAGAACATGCCGGAACTGAAGAACGTCAAGTTCACAATGTACGGTCCTGGGTGTATGTCGAATGCCGTCGTCGTTGCCGCACAGGCTGTTGGCGACGGCCTTACAAGCAATTGTTTAGTGCTGAAAGGGTGGCACAATTATTCAGGTCGGTACTACCAGGGAGGAGAGAACTCTCAGGATTCCATCCCTGGTACTAGAGCAATCTCTGGCCTCTGGGGCACCCCAGCGTCATACGGAACGGCCCTTCAATTTGCTGAGTACTGCCGCAGGTATGGCAAAACCCACGACATGATGGCACCAGCGATGATCCAATGGAAAAAGAACGGCCTCAATTTTCCTGAGGGATTCTGGTACCAGCATCGTCCTGAAGAAATGACACGTGAGGACTACGTAAGCGCCAGATGGGTTGCCAAGCCTGCAAATCTCTACGACAACGACATACCAATAATGGTTGCCGGAGCCTACCTCTTCACGACCGCTGAACTTGCCAAAGACATGAAGCAGAAGCCAGTCTACATCCTCAACCATGCGTCCAGCAGAGGCAGGGCTAGAAGTCTCACCCCAACCCTGGATGAGATACAGGATGAGACGGCCAGTACAGGAAGGAAGCTGTTTGAAGGTGCAGGGATAACCGTAAACGACCTCTCATTTGAAAATATGTATGATGGCTTTGCCCTATTCCACCAATTCCACCTAGAGGGCCTAGGATTCCGCGGCATCAAGTTCGGCGAAGCGTTAGACTTTTACCAGACGGATATCAGCCCTGAAGGCCCGAATCCTATCTCTCCCAGCGGCGGCAACGTCGGCAGTGGCCGTAGCCGTTTCTGGATGCACACAGACTGCATTCAACAGTTACAAGGACGCGCTGGTGCAAGAGCAGTAACAGGTGTGAAACCTGAGATAGGTATCTCCGGAGGTCCCATGCCAATGGGTGGCAACTTCACAGTGTGGAGCGCAACTCCAGACTAAATGTATGACGTGCGGACACTCTATTGCTCAACCTTGAGTATTCGCACGACCTGATCAAGAAAACCAGTCCGTGTTATCTGTTTCATGAACTTTGTTATTCTAAGCCAGATTGGAGAAAACTATGACACCGGTAACTGAGAGTGCTGTACCCAAGGCCCTATCAGGAATTCGAGTTGTGGATTTCACATGGGTACGGGCAGGACCATGGGCCACTCGATGGTTAGGTGCGCTTGGTGCAGAGGTTATCAAAGTAGAGTGGCCTCTGCGTGAATTCGGAAGAGCGGGAGGGCCGGCCAACACTCCTCCAGGCATTCAACCGAGCCTCAACACATCTGGCCACTTCAACGATACAAATGCCAACAAGTTGAGCCTTTCACTGAATGTTCGCAGCCCACGCGGCATAGAGATCATCAAAAAACTCATCTCTGAGTCTGACGTTGTTGTGGAAAACTACAGCGCTAATGTACTGAAAAGTTGGGGGCTGGGATACGAGGAACTCAAGAAACTGTCTCCAAATATAGTCTACGTTTCCATGTCTGGGTTTGGGCATACTGGGAGGGACAAGCACTACACCACGTTCGGCCCTTCGGCCCAGGCCCTCTCAGGAATGACATTTGCCTCCGGCCTGCCAAATCAACCGCCAGCGGGCTGGGGCTGGTCTTACCTTGACGATACCGGCGGCATGTACATCGCTTTCTACACTATGGCCGCAATATTCCACCGTAAAATGACAGGCCAGGGTCAGCACGTTGACATGGGGCAGATGATCATGGGAGCCACACTCAACGGACCTGCTCTGTTAGACATGACCATAAATGGCCGCAAATCCCAGCGTGATGGCTACCCCTCTGGCAACCGTGCGCACTGGCCGGGGACACCACATCTGAGTAACTACCGCGGGCAGACGGTAGCTCCTCACAATAGTTATCGAACAAAGGGTGGCGGCTACAACGACTGGTGCACCATCGCCTGCTTCTCAGAGCAAGAATGGCTCAATCTTGTAGGCCTCATGGGAAGCCCTGCTTGGGCTCTAGACGTAAAATTCAACACAGTCGAAGGTAGGCTAGAGCACCAAGAGGAACTGGACAATGGGATAGAGACCTGGTCACTGACCCTTGAGAAATATGAACTTACTGAACAATGTCAGACGAATGGTGTAAGGGCAATGCCAGTCCAGAGCAATGAAGACCGTGCTGAACATGACCCTCAATTACGTGAACGTGGCATGTATCAGGAAGTTGAGCACCCAGTCCTTGGTTCTTGGCGGTTGCAAAACGCCCCATTCAAACTCTCTGAAACACCCGCTGTTAACCATCGCCACGGGCCGCTTATCGGACAGGACAACCGTGAAATTTTGATGGGGCTTCTGGGAATGAGCCAAGAAGAATTGTCCTCCGGATACGAGGACGATACGTTCTGGCCCAAGGATATGGACCTCTATCCCTACCAGGAGGAGCTAATACGATGACTACACAGAATACGGCGAGTGGCCCATTCAACGGAATCCGTGTACTGGAGCTTGCAGACGAGAAGGGCCAATGGTGCGGCAAATTGCTCGGTGATCTTGGAGCGGACGTAATCAAGATAGAGCCACCTGACGGAGAGAACGCCCGCACTGTAGGACCATTTTATAAAGACGTTGACAACCCAGAACGGAGCCTAAGCTTCTGGCACTACAACACATCAAAGCGAAGTGTGACACTAAACCTAGAAACAGAGGACGGCAGAGCATTATTCCGTCGCATGATAGCCACGGCAGACGTTGTGCTTGAAACATTCCGGCCAGGGTATCTTGCATCGCTGGGACTCGGATATAACGATATGAAGAAACTGAACCCCAGCGTTATTCTGTGTTCACTGACACCCTTCGGGCAAACGGGGCCATGGCGTGATTTTGAGACCAGTGACCTCCTGCACTTGGCTGCAGGAGGTCAAATGGGCTCTTGCGGGTACGACGACATACCTGACGCGCCACCCATCGCGCCAGGTGGTGGGCAGGCATGGCACATGGGCAGCCACTACGCCTGCATGGCCATTACAGCTGCCCTAATCCACCGCGCTAACGCAGGCTTAGGGCAGTACATAGACGTGTCGATTCACGAATCATGTGCCCTTACAACTGAGGGCGCCATGTCAGCGTGGATATATACTGGAAAAACGATGATTCGTCAGACAGGACGTCATGCTGGCATCGCCCCAACCCCGCCAACACAGACACTATGTAAGGACGGCAAATACATCAACATCCAACTCATAGCCATGAGGCTGCCAGCCAGCCAACTCCGCTCACTGGCCGAATGGATGGACAAATACGGCATGGCAGATGACCTTATGGACGAGAAGTACAAAGATACGTCTGCGATACAGCAAGAGGCCGACCACATTAGCCTGACAGTACGTAAGTTTATTAACAACATGACACGGGATGAGGTATATCGCGGCGCTCAGGAACTAGGGTTTTCCTGGGGAGCAGTCCGTACACACGATGAACTGCTGGACGATGGCCAGTTGAACGACCGCGGCTTCTGGGTACAGGTGGACAACCCTGAACTGAACGAGACATTCACCTACCCCGGCACTTCTGCCATCTGGAGCGAATCACCATGGCAAATCACCCGGCGCGCTCCTCTTCTTGGAGAGCACAACCAAGAGATTTTCTGTGACGAGTTTGGCTTGTCTCAAGCAGAACTGACCGCTCTGTCTGAAAATTTGGCACTCTAACCATAGACGTAACTCAATCAATATCTACCCCACACAAACGAACGCAGTGCAATTATATGCACTGCGTTCACATTCTGGATATTTAATAAATACCAGACAGTTCCTCATTTTAAAACAAGTTCTTGCCGGATTATGAGAGGTTATTCTTAACCTTTGGGATATGGTGGCATGGGAGTGGGTTTGTTATCGGCGTCGCATCCACAACTTTCACACATAGAAAACCCTCCTTTGTAGATTATTTGATCACCATTGTGGCACGTCAGTAGTTAAATTTCAACTGAAGATCCCTATTCACGTGGTATTGTCCAAGTATCACTGAGTACGGTTGAACCATGAACAAGACTGGGGACAAATAAAGGGAGCACACTCCACTCCTGAATCAGAAGTTATCCATCTGGACACAGTATGTGAACACCGAATTGTACTCAGTTCCTTCATCACGGAAATCGTAAGGGATCGATATCATGAAACTATACGATACGGGTTCACTATGCCATTTTGCCATGAAAACAATCAAGAGACAGGTCTTGATTGACCCGAGAGGTGGAGCTGAAGGGATTCGAACCCTTGACCCCCTCAATGCCATTGAGGTACTCTCCCAACTGAGCTACAGCCCCGTGAAAGTCCAATATACCAGAGGCCTCAGAACAGCGCAAGCAAGAAATGCCTACGCTACCACATAATGTGTGGCCTTCACATCACTCGACTGGCAGCTATATACGTCCCCCCGCATAGAGCATTGACTACATCCAAGACGAGTCTCAATACGTGGGGCGAGTGCAATACTAAGTTGTTCCATCTCTGTCATCGCTTACAGCTTCAGGAGGAGACATGTAGATCCACTCGTCCCTACTGGAAACATCTCTATCGTAGATGAGCCGCTGGAAGAATACGTTTCTCCAGGAAACCCTCTGTGCAGCTGTACCACGGTTTGACATCACACGTTTGACAGCCACTATAACCAACAAAGCAACGCATAACACCTTAACGTAAAGAGGTTCCCCAAATACAACACTCCACACCGGTATCAGCGCCACGGATATCCCCACCCAAAGAGCGCTACTGCGTGAAATAAGCCACCCTAACAGAGTTATAAGCAACCCTATAGCCAGTTCCTTCCAGGCCAACACCAGCAGCACACCAAGGACCACAGTAATGCCTCTTCCTCCCGTGAACTTCAAATACAACGACCAGTTATGTCCAACGACCGTGGCCAGGCCAGACATAACGACTATCCACGGGCTATTGGCAAATTCTTGTGTCAGATATACTGGAAACGCCCCCTTCACAAATATATCGAATGCTCCCAGTGAAATCGCTGCCAATTTCCCAACGTGCACCCATATGTTTGACGTACCCACGTTACCGCTACCATAACGACGAATATCTATTTTTTTCAAAGCCCATCCTATAATGTAGGCCATAGGTATGGAGCCTATGAGGTAGGCTAGAACAACTATCCATATTTCCGTCATAAGATAGTCTCCTTATCCTGGAGCATGCCAATATCATAGTAACGAGTTAATAAAATAGAGGAGTCAGGGATCATTGGGCAAATACATGCAAACAGCAGCCAAGGCCCTCATTGGCTCAGAGTAATCTTGCTTCCAGCCATTGCATAGAGCTCTTCCGCAATCTCCATCGACGGTCCGACTGTCCCAGGCTCCACCTCTTCAGGCGTACCCAGGGCATGATAGTCGCTCCCACCACAGGGGATAAGTCCGTACTTTTTGGCCATAGCCGCAAAGATCTTCACCTCAGACGGTTTGTAGGTTCCATAGTAAACCTCCATACCCACCAGACCAGCTGATTTCAACTCCGGCAGCATCGGCTCCACATTATCCACCTCACGAGGATGGGCCAGAACTGGAAGCCCCCCCACACTAGCGATCAACTTAACCGCTTCCGAGGGAGTCAACTTTTCTCTTTCAGCATATGCAAGGCCGTTACGTCCCAAATATTTAATAAATGCCTCTTGAGGATAGGTAATATATCCCTTCTCTACCATAGCTTGAGCAATGTGTGGGCGTCCTACAGCGCCACCTGCCAACTCAAGGACTCTGTCCCAGTCCACAGGCAGGCCCAATGCTGCCAGCTTGCCAACCATCTCACGTGCCCGGTCAACCCTGCCGTCCCTGAACTCTCTCAGAGTTTGCTGAAAACTGGCGTCGTGGTAACGTATGAAATAACCGAGGACGTGTATCTCATTACCAGGTATATCCGTACTTAGTTCTATGCCTGGGATTATGGAAAGTTGTGGAAATTTCTTCGACACTTCCATAACCGCAGTAAGTCCCTCTGTAGAGTCGTGGTCTGTAATTGCCACCACGCGCAGACCCCTTTCAGCCACCAACTCAATCAGTTGCGCCGGAGTCAAGCGACCGTCAGAACATGTGGTATGCAGATGGAGGTCTACTTGAGACATGATTACCTTACCTCTCTATCCACACGAATAATCTGAGTAGCTCTACCGGTACTCTCATCTATATCAATCATTACTGATCCAAACTTGACCGGCCCATTCGCGACGGTAAGTCTACGCGGAGTTTGGTTAAGGAAACGCTCCAGAACATCTTCTATATTGCTGCCTATCACTGAATGGGACGGCCCTACCATACCTAGGTCGCTAACGTAGGCCGTACCTTGATTTAAGATGCTCGTATCCACAGTCCCCACATGTGTATGTGTCCCAACAACTGCGCTTACTCTGCCATCCAAGTACCAGCCCAAAGCCACTTTCTCAGAAGTGGCCTCAGCATGAAAGTCTACTATGATCACCCGATGGCTTTCTCCAAATTCATCTATCAGTGCATCCATAGCACGAAAAGGACAGTCGAAGTTACCAACAAACACTCTGCCTATCAAGCTTACTACCAAGACACCATTCACGCTGGCATAGCCTTTTCCTGGCGTTGCAGGAGGATAGTTCAAGGGCCGCAGTATGGGCACGTCCGTGTCCAGATAGGGAATTACCTCTTTCTGGTCCCATATGTGGTTCCCAGAAGTGATGACGTCAACCCCGCTATCAAACAATTCCTGAGCGGTCTCTATAGTAATACCAAAACCTGCGGCAGCATTCTCTCCGTTTATCACAACAAGGTCTATTTTGTACTCATCGCGTAGACCTGGAAGCAAGGCCTCGACGGCTCTTCTTCCAGGTCTACCGATCACATCGCCAATCATCAAAACCCGCAAATCACCATCTCCCAGATGACCCTCATTGAGCAGGTTAGCACAAAGCACTACAATACAGATTCGCCACTGAAAAGAGCAATTTCCAATGATTTCCTAGCGGGCGAATTCCACCGACCTAGTTTCACGAATCACCGTGACTTTTATTAAACCTGGGTACACCAAGGTGTCTTCAATCTTCTTTACCACGTCCCTAGCAAGTTTGGCAGATGTCACATCATCCACTTCACCTGATTTGACCAAAATACGCACCTCGCGGCCCGCCTGAATGGCATAACACTTCTCCACACCTGGGAAGCTTAGTGCAACCTCTTCTAGAGCTTCCAGCCTCTTGGCATAGTGCTCCACACTATCCCTACGTGACCCAGGGCGAGAAGCACTCATGGCATCCGCAGCTGCCACTATGAAGGCCTCCACAGACCCACGTTCTTCGTCATGGTGCTCCATAATGGCACGTTCTATCTCATATGGTATTCCATACTTGCGTGCCACATCGGCACCGATCTCCGCATGAGATCCTTCCACCTCGTGAGTCAGAGCCTTGCCAATATCGTGCAGCAAGCCTCCAACTTTAGCAATCTCTATATTTGCACCAATCTCTCCGGCAATCATTCCAGCCAGTCTGGAGACCTCCACGCTATGCTGGAGAATATTCTCTCCATAGCTGTAGCGATACTTCAACCGACCAAACAGTTTGATAAGTTCGGGATTCAGGCCCATGACTTTTGCGTCAAATACAGCCTTTTCACCCTCTTCACGGATGTTCTCTTCAACCTCTTCGCGCGTCTTCTCAACAACCTCTTCTACCCTAGCCGGATGTATCCTGCCATCTGCAACGAGTTTGGTGATGGCCAGTCGTGCCACCTCTCGCCGTACTGGATCGAAGCAGGAAATAGTAACTGCCTCAGGTGTATCATCTATAATCAGGTCTACCCCTGTCGCAGCTTCTATTGCGCGAATGTTCCGCCCCTCGCGGCCTATAAGACGACCCTTCATGTCGTCGCTTGGAATTGGGATTGACTTAACCGTGTTCTCAGAGACTACGTCGGAAGCCAAGCGATGGATCGCAAGAGTCAGAACCTTGCGGGCATTCTGGTCTGCTTCACCCTTAGCAATCTGCTCAGCGTCCCGATATCGACGAGCCACATCGTACTGAATCTCTTCTTCGGCCTTCTTCATGAGAATATCCCTAGCGTCATTAGCAGAAAGAGCTGCGAGGTTCTCCAAGATTGCTGTTTGTTGGTTCTTCATGCCATCAAGTTCGGCATGTCCATCATCCAACTCTTTTTCTCGAGTAACCTGGCTATTTTCTTTGATGTCCAAGTTATCCGAGCGCCTCTCGATGTTCTCTTCTCGATTGGTCAGCCTCTGTTCTTGGCTCTGCAACTCTGAACGCCGTCCCCTAAGGTCAACCTCCGTCGAAGTGCGTAAAGCCAAGGATTCTTCCTTGGCTTCCAAGAGAGTTCTCTTACGCTGTTCCTCAGCCTCCTCCAATATGCGAGAGGATTCCTCCCCAGCATTCTTCATCTTCCTACCTAATATACTAGCTCTGAAAAAGAATCCGGTTGCTGTCCCTATTCCTAGGGCCGCGAGGACGGCAAGGACAATTATCAATGTTTCCACTGTCCTTCACCTTCCTTTCTGTTCGGGCTAATTAGCCCATAATATTCTGATACTCCACACAATGGAACATCGTTTGATGGTAAGCCCAGGAACCGTTGAGTGTCAAGGACAATATCATACCTTAGATGTTGCTTTCCCCTGCCAAACATTCGGAGCAGCGACACAGTTTCCGCAGCAAATCATATGGGTATATACCTGAATCATGTGTATCACTCCACAAGAACTGCACGGCGTATCTACCTATCTGCATCCAGTCCACCGCCTGAACGTTTTCCCGCACATCTTCCTCCGCCACCCTGCGTCTACCAGTCATCTCCTCCACACAACCGGCGCAACAACAGTGCCCCCTAAGAAACCTGTGTGGATAATAGCTAGCGTGTTCGTCATCCCATAGGATATGGACACCATCTTCCTCTAGTTTAACCTCGTTAAATGCCAAAAGCTCCCCCCTTTTCCATAACCACTCTACCATAACATCATCTCATATTTGCAGAAAATTCAAGATTATCCCATGTCACCAAGACGACGCCCTCCCAAAACGTGTAGGTGCAGATGCTGCATTTCCTGACCAGAGTCAGCTCCCTGGTTGATAACCAGACGATACCCAGACTCCATCAGGCCCTCGCGTTGGGCCATCTCACGTGCCACCAACATCATGTGCCCCAGCAAAGCCTCCCTATCCTGGGTAAACGACTCAAGATAAGTCACATGTTCAAACGGCATCACCAAAAGATGTATCGGCGTCTTGGGACTGATATCCATGATGACAAATGCCTGATCGTCACTATAAAGGAAATCGGCAGGAATCTCCCCACATCCAATCCTGCAAAAGATGCATTCCTCATCCATGAGTGGCAAGCGCCATAGCCTTTACTCCACACTCGCTGAGAGATATGTCGCCATAGCATGTATCCCGTCTATGGAGTGGATGCTGCCAATAACCAAATCCACAACGCTGTTCAGCGTTATCTGCCTCAAACACAGATGCAATATCGTACTCTACGATCACCGCATCGACATCTCTGACTCCATGAATCCCTTGAACGGCATTAAACACATCTTTGGTCTTACCAACCGCTGCTTCGATTAGAACATAAGGCTTTGTAACCACAGTTCTACCTCCTTACCATTCCAAGTACTGCTTCTTTGGAAATCAGCCCATACCAGTGTTAAGTACAACACCAGAGCCTATTTTGAACTTACAGAACAATCTGTCTAGGCGGTGGCCAAATGCCCTCGAAGGTACATCTATACCCAAAACTCCGAGCGTCCTCAATCATTGGAGTGAGTATTTTCGCCGCGGCGCCATCCTCGCACTCGATTTCCAGACCACTCTTCTCTATCGATGGAAAATCGAAATCGAGAGGTATTCCTGCAATAGCCAATAACTCACCCTTCCAACTTTTCAGACCACTGTCACTGACAGTGACCCAGCCGAGCATACGACACCTTCCAACAGCATTTCCGGCCCTGTCCTTTATTGTGATATTTTCATCGAATACGAGCATATTGCCTCTGTATTATCTAAAATAGATCTCAGGAAATTATTGGTGATTGTGATGACAATCGCCAATCCAGCCAAGACGCACCAACAATACCTTAACTAGCATATTACACCATCTAAGGCTCCTGTTCTCAGACACATATGTTCACATATGTTAAGGTCGACACAATAACCGTTAAATGCGGAACAGGACTATCAATATGCTATACTCTTGGCCAAAGGCACCAAAGGGCAAGGGAGCGATCACATTGCGTAAGCTACGCTTGGCCATGGCTCAAATTAACACAACCGTCGGTGACCTTGACGGTAACACATCCAAAATCTTAGACTATATCCAGCAAGCCAAGACACAGCAGGCCGACCTCGTAGCCTTCCCAGAGATGGCAATTACAGGCTATCCACCGGAAGACCTCCTCTTCCAGACTTCCTTCATACAGGCCAACATCCAGAAGATGCACCAGGTGGTCTCCGCTTCCCAAGGCATCACAGTCGTAGTGGGCTTCGTAGACTCCCAAGACAACATATACAACGCCGCAGCCATCGCCCACAACGGCCAACTCCTTGGCATCTATCACAAAATATACCTGCCCAATTACGGCGTCTTTGACGAGGACAGATACTTCAAGGCTGGCAACCAATGTCCGGTCTTTGTCATCAACGGCATCCACATAGGAATCAACATCTGTGAGGACATCTGGTACCCCACAGGCCCAACCACTGTGCAGAGAAAAGCTGGCGCCGAAGTCATCGTAAACATAAACGCCTCCCCATACTACGCTGGCAAACGCGTGTTCAGGGAGGACATGGTGTCCTCGCGAGCCTCAGACAACGGCGTATATGTCTCCTACACCAACATGATTGGAGGACAGGACGAACTTATCTTCGACGGAGGCAGCACAATTTTCGACAAGGTTGGCAAGATAGTCGCACGTGGCAAACAATTTGAGGAAGACCTAGTTGTGGCAGACCTTGACGTGGACGATATCTTTAACCATCGCATTCAAAACTCAGGCTCACGCAATGACGGGTCCGTACTCGTTGCCATAGGCACACCAAAAGTTATCCAACACTCAACCCACACCCAGGAGAAACCCAAGGCATCACTGGGAAACCACCTCTGCGACCCTATGGAACCCCTTGCGGAGATATACTCAGCGCTGGTCATTGGCACCAGAGATTACGTAAGAAAATGCGGCTTCCAAAAGGTCGTCATCGGCCTCTCCGGCGGAATCGACTCTACACTTACCTCAGCCATAGCCGTAGACGCGCTAGGCAAGGACAACGTCCTTGGAGTCGCCATGCCATCCAGATATTCCTCAGATGGCAGCCTTCTGGATGCCAAGGCTCTGGCCAGCAACCTTGGAATAAAACTGATCACAGTGCCAATAGAAGAGGCTTTTCAGGCCATGTTGCATATGCTATCAGAACCATTCAAGGGTAGAGAATCAGATGTGGCCGAAGAAAACCTCCAGACACGCATCCGTGGGAACATCCTCATGGGTATATCCAATAAGTTCGGCTGTATGGTTCTCACCACAGGCAACAAGAGCGAGATGGCAACCGGCTATGCCACTCTCTACGGAGACATGGCCGGCGGCCTTGCGGTCATCAAGGATGTCTCCAAGGTGCTGGTGTACGAGTTGTCAAAGCACCGTAACTCCCACGGCGAACCCAAGGGCGTAATCCCAGTCAATGTGATTAACAAGGCCCCAACAGCTGAGCTAAAGCCAGACCAGACTGACCAGGACACACTTCCACCATACGAGATTCTCGACCCCATCCTTAAGGCTTATGTGGAAGATGACCGCAGCCTCTCAGACATCGTGGAGATGGGTTTTGATAAGGAAACCGTTCAGATGGTCATAACTATGGTGAACCGCAACGAGTACAAACGCCGTCAAGCTCCACCCGGATTGAAAATTACTCCTCGCTCATTTGGACGTGATCGTCGTCTACCCATAGTCAACAGCTACAAGCAGTTCTAACGCCTTCTCCATCCACCAGTCAGGAGAACTGTCCTATCGCCCAGGCGATTCTTGCTAATCGTCTCTCTTCGGCCCATTCTCTTTCTCTGGGAACAGCCTGTCGTAGAGGCGCAAAAGCCAAATAATTGCAACCATGCCAAAGATAAACAGGGCGACAATGAGAACCATCGCAAGCACTATGGCAGTCATATCAATCCAACCTTTAATGCCGTTGCTATCATGAAACGCCTTTGCTTACGGTTATGATGACAACGCCAAGAACCACTAGAACAGTACCCATAATCGTCCGCTTGGTAATCTTCTCGAGTTTGTGCAGGAAGAAATGGGCCAGTGTAAGCGTTATGAGAGGATTTATGGCGACCACTGGTGAGACTACCACAAGTGGCGCATTGCTGAGCGCAAAGTAAAGCAATGTAACACCTGACGCTGAGGCAATTCCAGACAGCCCGAACCACAAGAACCCGCGACGTGGGGATGTTCGCAGGTCATTTGGTATGTGACGATGGAACATGACTGAGACGTACAAAAATCCAAATACCAGAGAAAAGGCGGTGCCAACCAGAGGTGTAGCAAATTCACTGGTTACGTGCTTACCGACAGTCTGCGAAGCGCCATAGGCTACAGCCGCACCTATTCCGGCCGCATAACCCATCCAAATATTGCCTTTATTGCCGATCAACGACTGAATGCTTTTCAACGTACCTGCTCACTTGTTATGAGTGCAATACCGCTGACAATAGTCATGGTTCCCAGCAGAAGCCAAGGAGTAACGCTCTCTCCAAGAAAGATTATGGCCAATATGGTTGCAAAAAGAGGTGCGGTACTAAACAGAGGTGTGGCCCTGGCAACCCCTGCTTTTTGAATACTGACGGCATTGAGAAAACGTCCCAGGGCAAAATTAAACAACCCGCCAAGGGCAAACCATACAAATGCTATCGCCGCCAGAGACGTGATATCATCCCAGTTGAACACCACCGCCAGAGCCATGACAAAGATGGATCCTGGAATCACTGACACCCAGGTACCGGTGGTTGGACGAATATACTGTAGGCCCAGACGTACCAATATGGCACTGAATCCCCAACAGGTCGCAGCCAAGAGACCGAAAAGAACTCCTAACATTAAGCAAAAACCTCATTCAAATGTATTGTTTCTCTTAATTTACGGCTCAAAACACCGGCGCAAAGGTGCGTTTCTTCACTGACATGATAACGAAAGTCTCAGTTCGCCTAACTCCCTCTATATTTCCAACAACAGTCAGAAGAAAGTTGTGCAGTTCCTCCGAAGATGGCAATGCCACCCACACAAAAAGGTCGAATGCACCAGTGGTAATGGAAACGTTCAAGGCTTGTGGTGCACTGGCCAGCTCAGCAGCCACATGCTCTATCTTACCGGGATCCACCTGAAGACCAACGATAGCTTCGGTGCCATATCCCAGCTTTGACGGCTCTGGAAGAGCCAGCACCTGAATGGCTTCATCTTCTATCAATCGCTTCAGCCTACGCCTGATAGTGCCTTCACTAACATCCAACTCTCGTGCTATCTTGGCATTAGACGCTCTGCCATCTTGCTGAAGTATTCCAATAATTTTTCCGTCTAATCCATCCATAATTGCTCCAATTTAACGATGTTTACGCTCATTTATGCTAAAACATGGTACGAATTATGTCAATAGCATAGGCACTTTATGAAGGAATGGCCTCTTTGTAATTTCATTACAATACTCTTGCATTTTATGTGTTATATAGATTTCCATTCCATGCACAATAACCAACAAGTTAAAGTCATGATAACTCAGAAGCCACACGATCCCAATAAGCGCTTGCCAACTGTCCAGTTATTGGACCTGCCGTACCCAAACCAACGCTGGATCCAAATAATGAGACAACTGGTACAACTCCAGTCACGACATTAGTCAAAAAAACCTCCTCTGCTCCAATAATACTATCCAACGTCAACGACCGTTCTTCTATAAAGACCCCTATGCGCTTCGCCTCTTCCAGCACTGTGCGCCTTGCCATACCAGGTAAAATGCCGTCACTCAGAGAAGGAGTAATCACATTTCCATCCATCACAACAAAAACGTTACTCGACGTCGCTCCTGTCAAGAACCCCTGCGTATTGCACACCAGTGCGTCGTCCGCTCCAGAACGGCGGGCCTCAAGGCGAGCCAGCACACCATCTACGTATGAAAGCGACTTTATACTCGCTAGCGGAGAGAGGTTGTTACGTGGTATATGTGAGAGAACCAGATTACGCCCTGGAGGTAATGAGTCCAACGCCCCGTGCCAGGGGGCTACTCTTATTACTACAGATGGTGCTATACCAAGCGTCACGTCCAGTCCCCGACCCGGATCTATACCACGTGTGACTGTAAGTCGCACGACGGAATGGGGACATTCGTTGCGTCGCAAGCTCTCTCGCATGGCATCCATCAAACCTTCAACAGGAGGCAGGGGTATATACAGCACATCTGCACCACGCTGTAGGCGTAACATGTGGTCATTCAGACGGAATATCCTATTTCCAGATGCCACCATAGTTTCAAAAAGGCCATCGGCCATGGTGAATCCCCTGTCCAATGGCGATAAACTTAGGTCTGTTTCCGGAACAAAGCGCCCATTTATATAGACAATAGCAGTCATATTATTCTTGGAAACCAAGCGAGAGGCGAAGCCCTTTCCCTTTCTGCAGCGTTTCTTGATACTCCGCCAATGGATCGGAGTCGGCCACTATTCCTCCACCAACCTGGAGATAAACCTGACCGCCAGTAAGAACAAGAGTACGAATTGCGATACTGGTACCCATGTCACCTCCAAAAGAGATATAGCCGATTGCACCACAATAAACGCCCCTGCGTACAGTCTCCAACTCCTCTATGATCTCCATGGACCGCAGCTTTGGGACTCCAGTTACAGACCCTCCTGGGAAGCACGCCTTCAGCAGATCGACCGCGTCAGCGGACAAAGGTAGTTCTCCGATTACTGTGGAAACTAGGTGAAGCACAGTTGGATGTTGCTCCAATTCCAACAGACTTGTCACCTCCACTGAACCGATATTACATACACGTCCTAGGTCATTGCGTATCAGGTCCACAATCATCACATTTTCTGCCCGTTCCTTATCGTTTGCCAACAGTTCTTCAGAGTACCGTGCCGTCTCAACTGAAGTTGCACCAACAGGCCGTGT
The DNA here is from genome assembly GCA_963580875.1 of Dehalococcoidia bacterium. Lineage (GTDB taxonomy): Bacteria > Chloroflexota > Dehalococcoidia > Lucifugimonadales > UBA2985 > JASLXI01. The sequence goes on along the minus strand of CAUZMC010000002.1, from coordinate 21,970 downwards.
ACCTTTTATTGGTCGCGAGCGTACACGTCCCTGTTCAAGATTCAGGAATTCCTCTGGCGAAACACTGAGCACACTTAGCTCTGGAAAACTCAAGTACGCAGCGAATGGTGCAGGATTTAACTCTCTCAGTTTAAGATAGAGACTCCACGGATCCCCCTCAAATGGAGCCTGAAATCGTTGCGACAAGTTTACCTGATAAGAATCTCCAGCAGCCAGGTACTCCTTTACGCGTCCGACAGCGGATTCATACCCAGACACTGTGAAGTTGGATTTCAAAGATGCCGGGACATTGAATTCCGATGGGCGTGCTACCAGCGGTTCTCTTTCAAGGCGATCCATTATCACCTTGGCACGTGCCTCGGCATGCTCCAATGTGCCGTTTGGCAAGCCCGTCGAGAACAGATAACTCAGGTTGGTATCGCTGTCATAGGCCAGAGCCCAGTCGTACAGACCAAGGTACATTTCAGGCACCTGAATGTCATCGTACGCCAGCGAGGGCAGTCGTTCAAGATGCTTACCCAAGTCGTAACCCCAATAGCCGAGAGCCCCACCCTGGAAAGATGGCAGTCCTGGGATTTGTGCCGTGCGGTATCTCCGCAAAAAACCCTGGAGGACTGACCACGGGTCATCTTCCACTTCATCGCAAATGCCGTCATGCTCAAAAGTAATCTGGCGACCGCGGCTGCGAATTACCAAAAACGGATCGGCCGTAAGGTAGGAATAACGGTTTCCAGACGCACCAAGCATTGCGCCATCGAGCAGAGCAGGGCTTGGCATATCTTGGAACGATGAGAAAAGTTGAGCAGGATGTGAAATCTGCCCCAGTTCATAGACAACGGGACTGGAACCAGCTTGTGAAGTCGACAAGGATTTCAAGATATGGGGCTCAGATATAGAGTTACTATCTACTCTTCGCTTCCTGTCCCTGGGACGACGTCAGGAAGTGCTCCGCATCGATGGCTGCCATGCAACCAGTCCCAGCGGCAGTTATGGCTTGCCGGTATACCCAGTCCTGCACGTCGCCACCGGCAAAAACTCCCGGCACGCTGGTGTGCGTCCCGTCGTGGGTAACAATATACCCGGCCTCGTTTATCTCTAGCTGACCCGCAAACGGTTCAGTGTTTGGCTTATGCCCTATACCCATAAAGACACCATCTATGGGTCTTTCTATGACTTCATTGGTCTTAACGTTACGCAGTTTAACCTTCTTTACCTCTCCCTCTTCGACACCTAGTATCTCCTCCACCACAGTATCCCAGATGAAGCTTATCTTGGGATTACTAAAACCTCTCTCCTGCATTATCTTTGAGGCGCGTAGCTGGTCACGACGGTGGACAATGTAGACATTACTGGCAAATTTAGTAAGAAATGTCGCCTCTTCCATCGCAGTATCACCACCACCTACAACAATTAGTTCCTTCTCCTTGAAAAAGAACCCATCACAGGTAGCACATGCCGATACACCGCGTCCCATAAGTTCCGCCTCGCCAGGAACTCCCAGGAGCATTGCGGTGGCACCGGAAGCGATTATAACCGTCTTGGCGTAGTAGTAGCTTTCCTCATCAACCTCTATTCGGAATGGTCTCTGTGAAAAATCCACAGCAGTCACATTCCCATTGACGTACCTGGCACCAAATCGTTCCGCCTGCGCCTTGAACTTTACCATTAGGTCAGGTCCAAGAATACCCTCTGGAAACCCTGGGTAGTTCTCTATATCAGTCGTTATTGTAAGCTGCCCACCCGGTGTGGCACCTTCAATAACCAACGGCTTAAGCTCGGCTCTGGAAGCATAGAGCGCTGCAGTATCCCCCGCTGGTCCTGACCCTATTATCAGTAGATCCTCTACTTGTCTTTCGTTCACGATTCCTCTCATATACTACGATGGCACGCACTGAAATTTATTATATAAGTTAAATGCCTTCTTGAGAATGAAGGTAATGTACAGAAATACCATAACTTACCTGCAAACTATATTACACCCATCCTGCAAAATGTTGTAACTCTCGTGCTGAAAAACGATGCCTCTCTTCTAGGAGCTGGACAACTGGTTTCTCAATGGCTAGAACGCGGGAAATAAGCATCGGAATTAAAGTGCATCGTTTCACCGCCCAATTCTAGGCTTTCCAACGATTCCCGAGCAGCATCCACGGCCATATCGTCTGAAGACTTTAGGCAGTGCAGCAGGGCCTTCCTCGCCAAGCTACCACCAATGGCACCTACGGCAAATATGGCTGATAGCTGCGTTTGATGGTCATCATCATCAAACAGCGGTATCAGATAAGACACAGCAGGCTCCTCGCCCAACTCACCGCAGGCATTTGATGCCTCGTACCTCATGGCATCGTGAGGACTGCACAACTCCTCCAGGATTACCGGCAGCCATTGGACATCACAACTCTTTCCCATGGCATGCACGGCGCTGCACTTCATTTCTATCTGGTCGCTTTTGTAAGCCTTTTCAATGATTTGTTTAACATCAGATGTATTGAACGGAGCCACAGCCTCCATAGCTCTCCGCCTGATCTCCTGGCTCTCATCGGCATTCTGAACGGTCTTCATCAGTAATTCTCTGATACGCTCCCCATCTCTTGCAAGCATCTTCCCACTCTGCGATAGAACAGCAAATTTACCCAAAGTCATCGCTGCTGCCACCCTCACATTTTCAGACGTGTCATGCTCTAACAGAGATATAAGCATAGTCACCAGAATACGGTCATCACACTCCCATAAGCCCTCTATTGCCTTAGCCCTCACATCCGGGCTCTCATCGCCGAGACAAAATCGGAAGAGATCGTTAAAATCCGCATCCAAATTGGTCTCTAATATATCTATTAGCTTCCCCAATACTTCTTCTTTCCGGCCTGTATCTATGCCATGCCACGCATCACGCAAGAGCGTTAAATCCTCTTGAGCCATATTCGAAAGGCTCATTAGGTCTGCAGCATGCAGAGGTTGCGCTTTATCGACCAAAACATCCAGATTTTCTTCAAAGGCCACGACTGACATCCCTCCCTATCTTTTTGCCATTATCACTACGACGATACGTGAGTTGCCAGAAAGACTTGCCCCAATTTTAGTCCGTGCACAAAACACGGTCAACATATATAAGGCTTCAAATTATTCATAGTTAGAGCATATCTCCACATACATTACAAACTACATCGGTTTCTGCCAAATTAATGCAGTTAGCAGGTGCTTACATGTTGATCATGGAGGTGCTGACACTATGGCTTAGCAAGAAAGTCATCGAAGGAAGCCTTTTCATCTCTGATGTATCTGGCAAGAAACACGCCCAGAGCATCATATCAAATCTAAATTCATACAATAGGATATCAAAACCATTAAATTGGATTGCCAGGTGGTATCAACAGTTAGAATAGGGTAAAATATTGGAGCGATATTGTGGCGTCATAGTTTGATGCATCACCGAATACGACTTTAGATTACAAGGAGACATACCGTGAATGGCTTCCTCCCTCTCATACTGCCCCTAGCAGCAACTGCTGGCGTGGCCACAGTAATGATAACTCTCGGGATGATATTCTTAGCAGTTGGCCACGAAACAACCATTGTTTTAGGATTAATCATCACAATCTTGGTACCATTGTTCGGAGCCCTTCTCGCCCGCGGCAATGAAGATTCACCCAGCTAAAACTCACTACCTCCAAAAGTAAAATAGCCATCCTATCTACAGAGGGTTGTGCATGTTACGTTCGGCGGCGACTCGGCATCCCTATCGTGCATCGCACTGAATTTGTCAATTTGCGAAAGCATGTTGTTAGCGTAAAAAGCTGACATTGTCTAATACCTCTTCAACGACAGCTTCAATAGATTTGGCTATATCAATTTCAATAAAACATTCTGGGATTGCTGGATTTTCTAAGATCGCAAACTGACTTTTTAAAAGACCGACAGGCATAAAATGATCAATGCGATGGGAGATCCTATCCTCTATTAGTTCAAAAGACCCCGCGAGGTGTATGAAGATGACTGACTGCCCTGAAGTTTCCCTGATGATATCTCTATAGATTTTTTTAAGCGCTGAACAAGCTATGATTACAGTGCCGATATTATTATTCAATTCCATACCAATGCTCTGTAGCCAAGGGTTTCTATCGTCATCAGTTAGAGGTCGCCCGAAAGACATCTTAATTATGTTTGCTTCGGGATGCATGTCATCACCATCGATAAAAACGGCGCCGAGTTCGCGGGCCAAAGCCAAACCAACGGATGATTTGCCACTACCTGAAACTCCCATAATGATGAACTTAGTCATGGACTGGCATCATAGAATAATCTTTTATCTACGTCGTCTTTGTTCCTACAAAGAAGCAGTGATGCCCCCATCTACGAATATTGTTTGCCCATTCACGAAACTGGAAGCAGAAGAAGATAAGAATATGCAAACACCAATTAGTTCTTCCATCTTGCCCCATCTACCGGCTGGAGTGCGCTTTTGTAGCCATGCTGAAAACTCTGGATCAGCAACTAAGTCAGCTGTTAACCGAGTTTCAAAATACCCCGGTGCTATTGCATTAACTTGGATTCCTTTACCGGCCCAATCCGTGGCCATTCCTTTTGTGATGTTTACGACCGCACCTTTTGTTGCTGTATATGGGGCTATACCTGGTCTAGCAAGCATTGATTGAACAGAAGCTATATTCACTATTTTCCCATTGCCTCGTTCTATCATATGCCTGCCAACAGCCTGTCCAACATTAAAGATAGAAGAGACGTTGGTTCGCATCAATTTTTCAAACATATCTGCAGGGAAATCTTCTAGAGGCCCCCTATGTTGCATGCCAGCGTTATTCACCAAGATATCTATCTGCCCAGTGTTCTTGTGATAATAATCGATTTCTTGTCGTACCTGTTTATGGTCCGTCACATCGAAAGCGAGTTCATCTACTAGACCATACTCCTCTCGAAGTACTCTAGCAGCAGCGGATAGTTTATCTTTGTCTCTACCATTTATGATTATGCGCGCACCTGCTTCAGCCAATCCCTTGGCAAGAACAAACCCGATCCCTTCAGATGATCCTGTTACAAGAGCCGTTTTGCCTTCGATGCTGAATAACTCCATGAAGCTCCTTTTCAATAGCAATTACAATTAGGTGTTTCATAGTACAGGAATGTTTTCCATGTAAATAAAAACCATATCTTCCATGTCAGGTGATATGGGTCATTCACTATACTCACATAGGATACGAGGCTAATGGATTCAGTTATGGTGTTGGATATAATGTAGTGTCGAAGGTCAGAGTAGAACTTACACGAAAGTTTCACCGTAACGGCTTTTGAATTCGTTGCCCCTTATCCACACACATTTTTATACTACCATCAACGTTCGTTGCTTAGATAGTGGCTAGTTATTGGGAACCACTCACGGACTGCAGCATCCTCTGAGCGAATGTCAACGACATCCGTGGCTAAAGTGGGAGTCAAAGTGGTGGTCAAATCGCGAACTAGGTTTCCAGGTTGAGTGTGTGTTTATCTTGTATGATTCTGTTTCTCTTAGATTATCGGCAGTTTGCCTTTGTTGCAACTGTTATGATAGAGGCTTGCTGGAATGAGGATATGGTTTAGATGATTAGTTGGTCTAGGGTAGATATCCATGACTGACCTGAAATACAAAAGGGGTATGGGTGGTTACCATTTATACCAAAGAGAATTGATATCCCACGGAGCCCAAAATGATTGAGTTATAAGCAACAATGAAAGGATGGCGAGGATTGCTATCCACAGCCAAAATATTGATTGAATTACTACTCTATCCTTCCAATACCGACCTGCTACTGCTGTACAGCCCAACAACACGAGATATCCCCAGACGTGGCTAATCGCCGAAAAATTAAATATTATAGCCATGCATACAATGCCTATGACAATTGCGAAGGTCCTGCCAGGGACTAGCTCTCCTCCACGTCTCCAATCCCTCTCCTCTCCATGCCTTGGATACAGCCCCCGAGTATCTACAGATATCCTAGTAGCAAGTTTGGAAAACGCCCAACTGTTGCCATCTGCAATATGTTCCCTATGGATTTCCTTATTATCTCCCTCGTCCATCGGCTTGGAAAATCTCACGAATGGCAGACCGAATTCCCATTTTTTGTTGACCCAGTTAGTGAGATTAAGTAACCCCAATACCAACAGAGCAAGTACAAACACTGTAAGAATTTGAGAAATTGACAGGTTATCCATAGGGCGATTATACCCTAGTGAAACAAGACCTCGTAGTCATGGAAAATATTACTATACCGGCCAGTGATTTACTGCGTTTTACGCACCACCGCTCAATGTTATCGGTTTACAAGGGGAGTCAGATCGACAAACTAATGAATAAGGGTATTCCCATACTTCCAGTATGTCTCAAACAATGCGCCTAGTGGGAGTGGCACTAATCCATGCCACCTTACTTAGCTAGAAATGGTGCCGAAGGCCAGAGTCGAACTGGCACGGAGCTTTCACCCCAACGGTTTTTGAGACCATCGCGTCTACCATTCCGCCACTTCGGCATATACAATATTATATATCCAAAATAGACTATATTGCCACAAGCACCAATCAGAAACTCTAACTAAGGAGTTGGTTAGCCTTCAGAAACCGTCTTCAACGCCGCCGCGGCTCCAGCCCTTACCATACCAACGTCGCTACCTAATTGGCACATCTTGAAACCCTGTGCAAAACGGAGCACCGCTTCATCCGGCCCAGACCCGTGATGACATGGAATCAGTCCAGAGGCATTGGCAACATCCACCACTCGCTGGCAGGCAGCAGCATGCCGCGGGTCGGCGGCAGCGGTTGGTCCAGGCGGGATACCTAATGAAACCGCTAGATCTGATGGACCAATGTAGAAGCCGTCTATGCCAGGAGCTTTGGCAATCTCTTCCAGATTGTTAACCGCACGTACAGTCTCAATCATCACCAGCACGATGATTTCTTCGTTGGCATGCTGAAAATAATCGTCTCCTGCGTAAAACGGTGCACGGTTTGGACCAAGACTTCTATATCCCAGTGGTGGATAGCGGGATGCTCCAGCCGCCTGGACAGCTTCGTCATAAGTATTAACCAGTGGAATGATTATCCCGTACGCCCCTGCATCCAAAACGAATTGAATTTCCTTAGGATCGTTCCATGGTACCCTAACGATCGGCACGGTATCGGTTGTGGATATTGCCTGAAGGCATGCAATTGCTTTGTCAGACGTCACTCCCATACCATGCTGCATATCTATAATGATTGAATCGTAGCCAGAGTTTGCCATCGCCTCTGCTATGTATGGGTTTCCAGATGAGAGCCACCCGGCCGTAGCCGGCGTGCCCTCTTTCCATAGGGCCTTTATCTTGTTTGCACGCATCTATTCCTCCTTCACATGAACATGAACAACATTGGAGCTGAATCTGATTCAGCTCCAATGTTAAGTATCATTTCCAGCAGTACTCGGCCATCTAAAAGCTAGTACTGACGCACTTGTCTGGACCGCCCACCCATATCTCCGTAGGACACATCTGGATCAATAACCACGTCCAGCAGAGCAGCTGTACCGGAGTTGAAAGCCCGCTCAAGAGCTGGCCGTATCTGATCCGGGTCTGTCACACGTTCTCCATAACCACCGAATCCCTGCATAATCATGTCATAGCGTGTTTCCTGAGAAAGGAACGTCCCTATGGCGCGCCCAGTTCTCCGTATAACACCTTGTGTGGTCTGATTCCACGTCCCGTTGTTCCCGACTATAGCAACGACAGGCAGCTTATGGCGCACCATACTCTCCATATCCATGCCGTTGAGTCCAAAAGCCCCATCGCCGAATACTATCGCCACTTGTTTTCCAGGCCGTGCCAACTGAGCCGCAATGGCAAATCCGGAGCCAGGCCCAAGACAACCGAACATTCCTGGATCCAGCCAGTGGCCCGGCTCGTTAATCCCTATCACTCTGGCAGCAAAAGTAACGATGTCGCCACCATCACCAACGACGGTGGCGTCCCTATCCAGGAAATCCCTCATCTCTTTCATAAGTCTCATGGGATGGATTGGCATCTGATTGCTGTTGAGCATGGCTTCGTCAGGTTCCTTGAGGACTTTATCCTCCGTCATCACCTCCTCAAGCCATTCCCTCCCATGGGAGCGGTAACCTAAGGACCTAAGCTCGTCCATAGTCATTTGCAGCATTGCCTTGACGTCCCCAACAACACCAATGTCTATGTGGCGATTTTTTCCAATTTCCTCACCATCCATCATCATCTGGATTACCTTGGCATCCTTGTTGAACAGAACCTCCCGTCCAAAACTCAGACGAAAGTCTATGGGAGTACCGACTAGCAAAATCGCATCGGCATTTACCAATGAGTAGCGCCGTCCGGTGCTGCCTACATTGGGATGATCCGAGGGAAGAGCACCCCGACCCATGGAGTTTAGGAACACCGGTGCATCTATTAGCTCAACAAATTCCCGAAGCTCATCCCATGCCTTAGACCACCATATATCACTGCCCGCAACAACCACTGGGTGTTTTGATTCCTTGAGTACCTCCGCAATCTTACGAATGTATTCCGGGTCAGGATATACACGCGCCTTTGTGCGATATCCGGTGGGAAGAACAAGCTCTTCCTCTTCTAATTTTCCATTCACTATATCGGTGGGAATCTCAAGATAGACTGGACCAGGTTTTCCGCTGGTAGCCATTCGAAACGCAGTGGCCACAAAATCTGGTATCCGCTTTACATCTTGCACCTGATGTGACCATTTGGTAATGGAACTCATCAGCGCCACACCGTCAAATTCTTGCAGAGCGCTCATGAGACGCTCTCTGACAGATGAATTGCCACCAATCACTACCATCGGGCTGTTGGATTGATAAGCGTTGGCAACCGCCGTTACTGTACCTGTAACGCCTGGCCCTGCGGTGACAATACACACCCCAGGTTTGCCAGTAACCTTAGCCCAACCCTCTGCGGCGTGGGCGGCGGCTTGCTCATGCCTGAAATCAACAACCTTGATCCCATTGTCCTCACACCCCTCATAAAGAGTGTAGATATGCCCGCCATTCAAGGAGAATACATATTCCACGCCCTCTTGTTTGAGCGCACGACCGAAGACTTCTCCACCACTGATCTGGGCCATTGATACCTCCTTCTTGGTCTTTTCCATCCTTCAATCGGATATTATTAGTCTTTTCCATCCTTCAATCGGATATTATTGACACGGTACATCAATTAACTTAATGAACCTCAGACTACAAAACTAGGCCTTTAGTGTCAAGTCTTTCTACCTTCTAATTGACCTCTTGTCCTGGCCTAATTTGGCATTCATAATGCAACATAACCAGACCAAATCCATGGAGGTAATCATGCGAGTAGCTCTCATTGGACAGGCAGCATTCGGTGAGGCGGTATACCGCCGTCTGTTGGAACAGGGCGAAAATGTGGTCGGAGTATTCTACGAGCGTGAAGGTGACCCCCTGCACACATTAGCCCAAGAACAGGGTGTACCAGCATACCCAACACAGGAACTGCGCCGCCGCGAGTTCTTCCAGACTTACGCAGATCTCGGCACAGAGCTTAACGTGATGGCCTTTGTCACAGTCATCATACCTGAGCGTGTTATCAATCTCCCATATCACGGCACAATCCAGTACCACCCATCGCTGCTCCCTCTTCACCGCGGTCGCAGCGCAATCAACTGGGCAATCATCAACGGAGAGGTAGAGACTGGCATCACCATCTTCTGGCCGGATCAAGGCATAGACACTGGGCCTATCCTGTTACAAACGAAAACGCCCATATCTCACGCGGACACGCTTGGCTCACTCTACCGCAACCTGCTATTTCCACAAGGTGTAGACGGCCTTGTGGAAGCCATCACACTCATCAATGAAGGGCGTGCTCCGGCATTAGTACAGGACGAAACTCAAGCAACCTACGAACCTCCCTGTGAGGGCCACCTAGCCGATATCCAGTGGTTCCGCCCAGCAGAACAGGTGTACAACCACATACGCGGATGCGAGCCTCAACCAGGTGCGTCCACCACCTTCCGTCATGAGGTCATACGCCTAGCAGATGTGGAGTTGACCCAACGCACAGACCCAGGCCTGTACGGCGAAGTTCTATCCGTAGATGAATCCGGCCTGAAGATTGCCCTTAACGGTGGGGTTCTGCTGATACGGCGCATACGACAAGAAGGAGCCCGCCCTATAGCGGCATCGGAGTTTGCCAATACAGTTGGTCTTAAAGCGGGAGATCGGCTCGGAAAATAACGGCACGTACACTCACGTCTCGCTATCTTACTGAGGCGTGTTCAGAATAAAACGCTGATTGGCTCCTAAGAGTGCTCAATCACATTGTAGCAGGCCACGTAATGCCCTGGCTCTATTTCCCTCAATGGTGGCCTGACGTTGAGGCGACACTCGTTTGAGGCTTTAGGACATCGAGGCATATACGGGCACTGGTCTGGAAGGTCTATGGAGTTAGGAGCTGAGCCAGGGATGTGACGAAGAGCGCGGTTAGGTTCATCTAACCTGGGAATAGACTGCAATAATGCCCAGGTATATGGATGACGTGGCTTCTCAAAAATCGATGTGGTATCTCCGTACTCCACCACTGACCCAGCGTACATAACCGCTATCTCATTAGCCATCTGTGCTATGACACCCATGTTGTGGGTAATTAGCATTATCGCTGAGCGCGTCTCATTCCGTATGCGCTGAAGCCTAGCTAGCACATCAGCCTGGACTGTCATATCCAGATTAGAGGTAGGTTCATCTGCAATGATGATTTTCGGCTGCCAGGCTGTGGCCATGGCAATCATCGCACGCTGTGCCTGACCTCCGCTAAGCTCGAATGGATATCGTTTAAAGATATGCTCTGGCAGATTCAATTCCACCATCAGCTCCATAGTTCGGTCAGAAGCCTCACTGACAGACATGATGCTATGTGCTAGGAGTATCTCAGAGATCTGCTTACCAATGGTCTCAATAGGATTGAGGGATCCTTTTGGGTCTTGGAAGATCATAGATATGGATCTGCCTCTTACCCTAAGCATCTCCTCAGTGTCTATCTCAATAAGGTTCATATCTTCAAAATACACACCACCATGGATGATCTTCCCCGGATATGGCACCAGGCGCAACAACGAGAGAACTGTCACGGATTTGCCGGAGCCGCTCTCGCCCACAATGCCAAGAATGGTGTTCGCCTTTACCGAAAGGTTGACTCCGTTGACTGCTTTTACCACACCTTCTCTGGTATAAAAGTAGGTGTGTAGGTCCTCTATACGTAGAACATCCTCATTATCCTGCACATCGACATTCACGTTTTGGACTCCTTATCTTAATGGCCTGATAAAGCTCCATTATTCCCGTTTCCGAGATATATGGAGGAAGACTCCTAAACGTTTAGGTTATCTATGCGATAGCCCTAGTTACGGACTCAGGGAGGTAGTTTATGTTCTCAAGCATTTGCCCTTTGTAATCCATCAAGGATCATATACACGAAGGTGAGGTCGACATACTCTTTCAGGACTCGCCCGACGGAGCGAATGCGATTACCTCAGCCATAAAATTGGGGGCAAATAAAGAAATGGAGCGGAAGATGGGATTCGAACCCACGACCTTCTCCTTGGCAAGGAGATGCTCTACCACTGAGCCACTTCCGCTCGCTAAAGACGATGATGTGGATATTTACTATGCCTTTGGTAACTACCGTGCCGAGGGCCAGAGTCGAACTGGCGACACCGGCATTTTCAGTGCCGTGCTCTACCACCTGAGCTACCTCGGCATTCACACTCATGTTAAGCGACCACTGCATTGGTGTCAAGGTGAAATAGACATCATCAAATAGGCTTTTGCAACTCCAACAGCTCGTCCCGGCCCTCTACAGATGCAGGATGAATTAGTTTACCATCCCTAATCATGGCTGCAATCTCCTCCTGAAGAAATGACAGAACAGCAACATCCAGGTCATCCTTGGCCAAACATTCAATCCTCTCAAGGAATGGATATCTACTCACTTTGGTGTGATCCAATTTGTCTGCCAAAAAGGCAATTTTCGCCACAGGCCCCAGTCCTTTATTGAAAGTAGAGTGCCACCGCACCGCTTCAAGCACATCACTATCTTCTATACCACACTCACGTTGCAACATCTCAGCACCCACAGGGCCGTGGAGCAATACCAGCACATTCTCCTCCACCGGGTGAAGAGTCAGTCCATACGACGTTGCCATCCTCAACAAATCAGATCCTTTCATGCTCCTAGCGACGTCGTGCGAGAGTGCTGCCAGTCCAGCTTTCGACTGGTCTATTCCGTGTATTTCAGCCAGTTCCAGAGCCTTCTCGCTCACCCTGGCCAAGTGCTCCCGCAAACCCCCTGGCAATCTAGCTAGAATCACATCGAGGGCCATGTTACCACTGGACAGAATTGTCATATACTGACTCCCTACATTTTTAGGCATGTCGTAAAATAACTGTGTATACAGTCCTGAGAATATTACAATGGTTGCTTCCAGTATAAAAGACCATTGAATTACACCAATAAGCAGAATGCACGTTGACACCATAACCCACCTCTGCTAGTGTCCTTTGGTTGGCACTCACTGAAAATACTCTATGATTTTAATCACTGGCGCCACAGGATTCGTCGGGAAAAATGTAATCAAAGCCTTGCGTGCCAGAGGCAAAGAAGTGAGATGCCTTGTACGGAACCCTGCCAGAGCGCGAGCCATAGCAGATTACCGAGTAGAATTGACCTACGGCGATGTACTCGACCAATCAACCCTCAGTAAAGCCATGACTGATGTCGACACCGTAGTCCACCTAGTGGGTATAATCCGCGAAAAAAGAAATCAGAGCTTCGACATCGTAAACCGACAGGGCACGGAAATGGTGGCCAGGGCGGCCAAAGATGCGGGTGTCAAGCGTTTCGTATATGTCAGTGCTATTGGTGCACATGACAACTCGGACTATCCATATCTGTATTCCAAGTGGCAGGGCGAACAGGCAGTAATAAATAGCGGACTAAGCTATACCATCTTCAGACCCTCCATTCTGTTCGGAGACGGGGATGAGTTCATAACCACCTTGGCGGGAATAGTTAAGACTTTCCCTGTGATACCTGTGCCAGGGTCAGGAAAGATCACACTACAACCAATATCCGTACAAGAAGTGGGAGCTATGATCTCGCTAGTTGTGCACAACCCACACTTTGCCGGCAGGATAATAGAGATTGGTGGCCCAGACCATCTGACCTATGATGAAATCGTTGATATAATAAGCAAAACGCTCAAGGCTAGACGATTCAAGGTACATATGCCATTGCCAATAATTAAGAACCTCATCCGTATAATGGAAGCAGTGACACAAAATCCTCCGGCAACAACCAGTCAACTTAATATGATGGCCCTTAATAACATTACAGACATTGATGCTGTAGAGAAAACGTTTAAAATGAAACCTAGGCACTTAGATGGCAACATAGGATATATCCATAGTATATCTCGAGTGGAAGCCTTAAAAATCATCCTCGGATTCATGCCAAAACGCATAAGAGATAACTAAAAAGTAATGCAGTACATGACAGCCATAGATAAGATCATGGCCATGGTGGACTACGAACGACCAAGCACAATTCCAGGTACAAGGGCGCGTTATGATCTGGAACGTATCGGTGCTCTACTGACGGCTCTGGATGACCCTCAACTAGGAACCCCAACAATCCACATCGCTGGCACAAAGGGCAAGGGTAGCACAGCGGCCATGGTTGCCTCAGTGCTAAATGTAGCAAATTACCGTACCGGCCTGTTCACTTCCCCTCATTTACATACATTCCGTGAGAGGATACAAGTGGGAGGTCAACTCATCACAGAGGAAGACTTTGCCAGTCTAATTGAGGAGATCTGGCCTACCATGGAGGCAATTAACCAAACAGAGCATAGCAGTGTGACCCTATTTGAATTTTTGACCGCAATGGCCTTCTACTACTTCAGAGATCAGGAAACGGGAGCACAGGTTATAGAGGTAGGTATGGGTGGACGCCTGGACTCCACTAATGTGGTACACCCCCTGGTATGCGGCATTACATCACTGGGGCTAGATCATACAGAAGTGCTTGGAGACACTCTGGGGGAAATAGCTGCGGAGAAAGCTGGCATCATCAAACCTGGAGTCCCGGTGATCTGCGCTACCCAGAAGACGGAGGCACTGATGGTGTTGCAAGACGTCTGCCGTCAACAAGGGAGCCAATTGGTTTTAGCAGGAGAGGACATACGTTGGAATGAAGAGGTATCATCCCTGGATGGCCAATCTTTCACACTGGACACCACCAATAACCACTATTACCTAGAAATTCCTCTTCTCGGAAAACACCAGATGGAAAATGCCGCTGTGGCGATTGGTATAGTCGAGTCCCTTATCGAAAGCGGGATGGAGATTGACAGAGACGCAATAGAAGAAGGATTCCGACACGTCGAATGGCCGTGCAGGCTGGAGGTTTTAAGTAAAAATCCATTGTTGATAGCCGATGGCGCACACAACCCTCACTCCGCAGCCCGTCTGGTTGAGTCAGTCAAAGCGCTGTTCCCAAGACACAGAATCCTGCTTATAGTCGGAGTCTCAGGGAATAAAGACCTCGGAGGTTTGGTGGAAGAGTTGAGACTTCTACAGCCAACAGAAGTAATCACCACCCATTCACGGCATCCTAGGGCAACACAATCCCTTAACGTGGCTAGGGAATTTAGACGTTACACAGATAAGGTACACGTTACAGACACTATATCCCAGGCCATTGATATGGCGCGTGACATGGCCACAGATGGAGACCTGATCCTTGTCACCGGCTCTTTGTTTGTAGCCGCAGAGACTAGGGAACGCATAAAGGGTATTACCCCAGAAATTTATCCAGTTTTCAATGCACAAGCCACACTGACTCCTAACAATTTATAAATATATACTGCTGGAATACTCTAAGCCAACAGAAACCATTCAGCAATTTGAAGCGCCATGCTTAACAAGAAAGGTTGCCATGAACAACAGTAGAATACGGGTTGCAGTCACTGGCATTGGAGCAGTCACTCCAATGGGAGCTTCAGTTGAACTGTTCTGGAAAGGTCTCATAGCGGGGCATTCAGGAATAGGCCCCATAACCCTCTGCGACGCCTCGCAGTTTCCATGCCAGATTGCAGGAGAAGTCCCAGACTTTGATCCTGGAAGCTACATCAACTACAAAGAGGCTCGCAGAATGGCGCGCTTCAGTCAGATGTCAGTAGCTGCAGCCTACATGGCCATCGAAAACTCAGGCCTAAACATGGAACGCGAAGACCTAGAGAGAGTTGGCGTACTGCTTGGCAATGGGGCCGGCGGTCTTCCAACCACCCAAGACGCAGTTGACGAAATGAACGAGAAAGGTCCAATGAAGATAAATCCATTCTTCATTCCCATGATGCTACCAAACATGGCGGCGGCGAATGTTGCCAGGATCTTTGGTGTCAAGGGCTACAACTCCACGGTCGTCACAGCATGTGCTGCCTCCAATCAGGCCATCGGTGAAGCAGGTGAGGCCATACGGCGTGGTGCCGTAGACATCATCTTGGCAGGTGGCTCAGAAGCAAGCATAAGCAAGATCGGATTGGCAGGCTTCTCCATCCTCAAAGCTCTAAGCACACACAACGAAGAACCGACCAAAGCCAGCCGTCCATTCGATACACAGAGAGACGGATTTGTGCCAGCGGAGGGGGCCGGCATCCTTGTCCTTGAGAACATGGAGCATGCTCTGAACCGTGGAGCTCCAATCCTCGCAGAGCTGGTCGGCTATGGAGCTTCTTCCGACGCCTTCCACCTCGTGCAACCAGAGCCAAGTGGAGCAGGGGCTGCCAGAGCCATGCGTTGGGCGCTGGCCGACGCAGGTATAGGCCCTGAAAACGTGGACTATATCAACGCACACGGCACATCCACTCCTCTCAACGACGCAATGGAGACCAAAGCCATCAAGGGAGTGTTCGGAGACATAGCCTACAATGTGCCTATAAGTTCCACCAAATCCATGACCGGACACGGCCTTGGAGGCGCAGGAGCACTGGAAGCAGTTGCGTGTATCAAGACCATCCAGGATGGTATCATACATCCCACAATAAACCAGGAACACGTTGACCCGAACTGCGACCTAGACTACGTACCCAACGTGGCACGCCACCAAAATGTGGATATTGTTCTGTCCAACAGCTTCGGGTTCGGCGGGCAAAATACCTGCATCGTACTACGACGTTTCGTGGAATAACCACTCTAAAGCGTGTTCGTCGGGAGAACCGGTCTCAGACATGTTGCGTAAAGTCATGTACGTTCATCGGTTACCATTAAATCCCGTTTCCGGGAGAAACGCGGCTGCAAAATAGCTATATCTGAGAGTATCACCAATACAGACATAGTTAGTATATAGGAGCAGAATATGTCTGTAGCTACACCAACAAAGAGGGCTGAGACTACTGTAGTAAGCAGCCTCAGCCCTCGAGCGCATCCTTGAGCGAAGATATCAACCCGTCCTCCTCACCAGGGAGCACCGTACGCGGATCAATCACAACCATGCCTTCCTCTATACGAGCTATCACAGGCTGTTCTGCATCACGCAGGCGACTTGCAAGACTTTGAGCACCTCCCAGCAAGCCACTGGGTGTCAGGGCCAAGAGCCACGTAGGAAGAGTTTCTCCTGGTAGACTGCCTCCACCTATGGTGGACAAGCCTCGTATTACTTGCCCCCTGTCTCCGACGCGATTCTGCCAGCGATTAGCTGTCACTTCAAGTTCATCCGTAGGCATGGAGACCATCCTCCACACAGGAATCTTGTCCAAGGCCTCTCCCATGAGGTAGTGCAGCAGTGTGGTTGTAAGAGCTGCCAGATTCAGCTTGTCTATACGCATCGCCCTAGCAAGTGGATGCCTAGCCAGTACTGACACAAGCTCTCTTTTCCCAACTATAATTCCGGCCTGAGGACCTCCCAAGAGTTTGTCTCCTGAGAAGAATACAAGGTCCGCACCCGCAGAGATGCTCTCCTGAACCATAGGTTCGTGTGCGAGCCCAAACTGTGTTGTCTCCACAAGGCAACCGCTACCTATGTCGTGAAGCACAGGTATTTGGCAACGAGCACCCAGCTCCACCAACTCCACAATTGTAGCGTCATGGGTGAAACCAGTGATAAGAAAATTGCTAGAGTGCACTTTGAGGAGTGCTCCGGTATCGTGAGCAATTGCCTCTTCGTAATCAGCCAGATAGGTGCGATTGGTGGTACCAACCTCCGCAAGAGTGGCCCCACTCTCTCTCAGAACATCCGGTATCCGGAAGCCACCACCGATTTCTACAGCTTCTCCCCTAGACACAATGACTTCTTTCTCACTGGCGATTGCCGAAAGTCCAAGCAACACGGCAGAGGCATTGTTGTTCACAACCAGCGACGCCTCTGCTCCAGTCAACTGACAGAGGAGGCTCTCAATGTGCGCCTGCCTAGACCCCCTTACTCCGTCCGCCAGATCAAGCTCCAGGTTGGTGTATCCACCAGCTGCGGTGAGAAGGGCTTCCGTAGCTTCATGGCTCAGGGGTGAACGCCCGAGGTTGGTGTGAAGTATTACACCAGTCGCATTGACAACGTGAATCGGCCAAGGACTCCAGAGAGAGGTCGCACACATAACCATATCCTCTACAAGATGATCGAGAGACGGAGAAGTTTCACCGTCCGCTATCCCCTGCCTCACCACCTTCAAACGACTGCGCACTAGGTATACGACGGCTTCACGTGAGTATTCATCAACAAGCCTGCATATGCGCTCGTCTGATAGGAGTTTCTCTACACTTGGTATGTTACGATAACCTGTGGACATAGGTATTTTGCCTTGGAACCCGATTATTCTATCACACCGTTCCCACCTGAGCATTGCCCAAATACAACATCCTATTTGAGGGGCTCTCTTACAGTAGCAGAGCCTCTATCTTCCTGACCTTCTTTGGCCAGAGCCGATATTTCCGCTGGATCAAAGAAGGTACGCCGTTGGCCCACCAACGAATCGTATTCGCTATCGTACGTGCCATCGTAAGCTTCTTGAATTTTGTCGTATATGTACTTAACTACCCTGCTGGTGGTGCTATATCTGCCCTGCTGACCGGTCTCCACCTTTATCTGCCGATTGAGCACAGCGACGATACCATCCATACCTGAAAGAGCGCCTATGACACTGTTCTCAGACGCCTCGTCACCAACAACAGCCGCATCAAAAGCCAAGTAGATAGGTCCACCTTTTGCCTGCTCCTGACGACGCATTCCTGTCTGGTGAATACCAGCCTGGGTCGAGAATACATCCCCTATGACCGGCTGCTTGGGAGGTATCTGAATAACCTCTGCCGTCAGCAGGTCACGTATCTGACTCAGTGTCTTCAGGTTTAAACCTGGGTTTCCGTACATACGGACGTAACCCGCCACAATCTGCTCCAAGGAGGTGTTGCCTGTCCGTTCTCCCAGCCCGGCAAAGGCCACGTTAACCCGCTTACACCCATAGCGGTAAGCAGCCATACTATTAGCAGTTGCCAGACCGAAATCGTTGTGGCCATGGAATTCCAACTCTGCACCCGTCTCCTGTATCAGGGTGCTTATGAGTTTTGGCACACCCATCGGTAAAGCAACGTTAGGGTCTGGCGAGCCCCAACCAATGGTGTCGCATATGCGGAACTTAGCCCATCCATTCGTCTCTTTCAACACACGCTGCATGAATGGTATTACGAAGCCGTAGATGTCAGCCTTAGTTGTATCCTCCAAATGAACACGAGGGCGTATGTCATATTCACAAGCTGTCATGATGGGTGCCAAGTATTTCTCCGCCGCCACAGCCTTGCTTGGGTGTCCCAATTTGTCAAAGATGTGGTGGTCGGAGCTGGAAGCAAGCATTCCAGTCTCTTTTATTCTGCCACGTGATACATCCACCAACATCCTGATGTCCTTTGGAAGCGCCCGTGTCCACGTTGTGACCTGCGGAAACTCATATCCCCTGTCCAACAGTTTGTCTAGGGCCCACAAATCCCGTTTCTGATATATAAAGACCTCCACCTGTTCAATACATCCAGTACCGTTGTCAAGCTCATGTAGGAGGTCGTAGTATTTGAGACGTGTCTCCACAGGGAAAAGAGCAAAATGGGGATCCTGTGCCCCATCCCTCATCGTCGTGTCTGTGATGAGTTTCCTATGGGTTTTTTCAGTGTCAGGAGGGATAACTGCCGCTTCAGCATCCAGACTAAGTGGAGGAAACTGACCATGATAATTATGGTATATTTTTTCCGAATTGATGCAATACTCTGTCATAATACCACTCAATTTCCTCTCCACACTCCCAGTCATGAAGAATTGATTTTTTCGATGCCAAACGTATAACTAACGCCAGCGTACTTAAGCTACAGCCTTACGTACGTTGGGTTGCCATGCTAATCCTCTTCCAGGGTGGAAGTGTCGCCCTCAGGCAAACCCAACTCACGCGCTTTGAGAAGTCGTCGCATAATCTTACCACTGCGAGTCTTGGGAAGAGAGTCCAAGAATTCTATCTCCCTAGGAGATATTCCGGCCGCCAGCTTCTGCCGCACGAAACCCATGATTTCGTTGCGAAGACGGTCAGTTTTCTCATAGCCCTCATGAAGAGACACGAATGCCTTCACAATCTCGAAAGCCACAGGATCTGGCTTACCGATGACCCCTGCTTCAGCTACGGCAGGATGCTCCATGAGAGCGCTCTCAACCTCAAACGGCCCCACCAAATGACCTGCGGTATTTATAACATCGTCCGCGCGGCCAACAAACCAGAAATAGCCGTCTGCGTCCATCCACGCACGGTCTCCTGTAATGTACCATCCATTCTTAAACTTGGAGTCATACATCTCCTGATTCTGCCAGTATGTACGGAACATGGAGGGCCATCCTGGTCTAACGGCCAAGTCACCTTCATCACCTGGTACTACTTCATTCCCTGACTCATCTACAATAACCACTTTTACACCGGGGATTGGACGGCCCATGGAACCTGGGCGTATGTCCTGAACGGGATAGTTAGCAACAAGGATAGCGCCCGTCTCTGTCTGCCACCAGTTATCGTGGAAGGCCAGATTCATGGCCTTGACGCCCCACACGACTGCTTCAGGGTTGAGTGGCTCACCAACGGAACACATGTGGCGCAGGCTGGACAGATCGTACCGTTTTGGAACCTCATCTCCAGCTTTCATAAGCATACGGATTGCAGTGGGTGCGGTGTACCAGACAGTAACTCCGTATTTCTGGATGATCTGATACCAAGCACTAGAGCGGAAAGGACCTTCATATATAACCTGGCTAACCCCGTTGGTCCATGGAGCCGACATTCCATATGATGTGCCAGTGACCCATCCAGGGTCCGCAGTACACCAGTAGATATCGTCATCATGTAGATCAAGGGCCCAACGACCCGTGGCCATGTGTTGCAACGTCGCTATGTGTGCATGCACAGCCCCTTTGGGCTTCCCAGTGGTACCTGACGTGTAGTGCATTATGGAGAAGTCTTCCTCCGTTGTCGGTACAATCTGAAAGTCAGATGACGCGAAGGACATCTCCTTCTCATAGCTCACATCACCCGGTGCGAGGAGTTCCTGAGAGCGGTTGTTCTTGTTGACCACTATCACGTGCTTGAGATCAGGCAGATCATTTAGAATGTGACTGATCCGTTCCCTCAAGTCAGGTGTGACTACTAGCACCTTAGCGCCGCTATCCAGGAGGCGATCTTTCACGGGGTCAGGCCCAAACGCCGAAAAAAGAGGCCCGGCAATAGCCCCAACTTTCAACGTACCAAAAAAAGCCGTGTATAACTCCGGTATGCGTCCCATGAAGAGGAATACTCTGTCGCCCTTTTCCACACCAAGTCCTTTTAGGACGTTCGCAAACTTATTGGTAAGCTCCTTCATCTGGGCAAAGGTGTATCGCTCCTCCTCACCACCAGTCCCCTCCCAATACATAGCTACCTTGTCAGCACGTTGCCCCTTAGCATGACGGTCTATAGCCTCGTGAGCTAAGTTCAAACCACCATCTGGAAGGCCATCCAGTTCATTCCTCAACTTATCCCATGAGAAATTCTTGACGAGTGTATCGTATTCGTCAAGATTGGGGCGTACCTTCATCTCGTCCAGCTTGGGCTTAGCAATCACAGGATAGTTCATGGTGACTCCTTCCTAAGAAGACGGGGCATCTGCGAAGTACGGTACATTTTAGCCTAAAGGTCAGAAGTGACACAATCCCTTTTCAGATTACCGGCGCCTAACCAAATGTTGCAATGAGAAATGCAAATTCAATGTGTTCACTCGTGGCGAGTTTACACTCAGGTTGATGACATTCTACAGGGAAAAGTAAATAGTACCAGAACGTGAGAATTACGGCTCTTATCAAGACATCTTCATGGATAAACTCCAACACTACGCGGCCCTCTTCAATGAATATCACGCACTGCTTGACCAGCACGCCGCAGAGACCTGCTGCAAGAACCGGCCGTTTTGTGAAAAGGATGATGCCTGCTGGACACGGGCACAGAGCCTTAAAACGCCTTGGCACTCCAAGTTCGATGGTTTATAGTGGAGTTGCAAATATATTGATTTCTTCAACAAGACATCCCCTCAGACCTAGTCGGCGAGTAGGAAGGTAGTAAATGGATTTCCTGGGTATAGGTGCACTTGAGTTTCTGGTAATCGGACTCGTGGCCTTCTTATTCCTTGGCCCAGCGCGGATGATTGAAGTGGCGCGTTCTTTTGGAAAGGTAATCCAGGAGGTGAGGCGCACCACAAGTGATCTTCCGAATCTTATGGCCCTTGATGAACCTATTAACCAACCTACCAAAAACAAGGCCCTGGGAACATCTCAGGAGTCAGAAAGCGATGCCGTGGAAGAGGGCATTGGTGAAAGATAGCGAAATTCCCCTCGCTAACCATCTGACCGAGCTGAGACGC
>CAUZMC010000001.1:0-81599 GCA_963580875.1 Dehalococcoidia bacterium | reverse complement strand
CGTATTTGGTAGTGGAATCATTACTAAAAAGTCAATTGGAATGAGTTGCATACATCACTTAATGTAATCTCATTAATGACACTGGACGGCTAGAATAGATAGGTAATGACGACGCTGGGGCACATCCGGCAGCATGTGAGGTTATACAATTAATTACCAGTGCCCTGATAATCTCTCGCTTAATCACTCTTGGAAGTGGTCAGCGAGTCCACCTCACTCTCTTTGTAGCCCTTGATAAGCGCTTCCGCTGCACTGAAACTGCCTATATACCTATCTGCATCCCTTATTACCCTTGCTTCTAGCGTGTCCTTCAGTGCCAGTAAAGACGCGCCCTGTTTTGACCAACTAACTCTACTCATGGCGGACGTTCTAATGGTGGTAGGGTCAACTCACTGGCTGTCCCTGTCAAAGGCTAGGGATTCATAATTCGCTCGCCGCCAAATCCTTGGAATCGGCGCAGAACCAGACGACCCCTAAACCGAATGATGCTTTGATCTGGTCCTTCTTGGCTTCGCCAAGCCCATACATGTGTCACAACTCATTGCAGCCTAGGTAGAGCCAGGCAAACAAACTAAGATAGCAACCGACTGGTTAAACTTATGCCGTTTCCTAAGTTGGTGTCATTGCGCAACACAATGGTCAAGAGTTAGACGTTGTTCATGTGCGTCTCTCACGTAACCGCTACCCTGCCGGGATGTCGCAAATCATCACATAGTATTCAGGTTATCCCTTGTCAGCGATCATATACATAAACCGCCTTTACTAAAGCGAGGAATACGACCATCTCTCAGCAGAGTACAGTCTATATAAACTTCTATGTCCATTGGATAGGGCTTGAAACAGCCGGATGACTACTGAATTGCCACCACAGCGCCTGCCTCTTCCAACTTTGCTTTGACTTCTTCGGCATCTGTTTTGGAAACGCCCTCTTTCACTGCCGCCGGAGCGCTTTCTACAAGGTCTTTTGCCTCTTTGAGACCAAGTGTAGTAAGCTCTCGCACTCCCTTAATAACGTTTATTTTATTTGGGCCGATCTCCTTAAGAATGACAGTGAACTCATCCTTCTCCTCTTCAACCGCTGCAGCAGCTACTGGTGCTGCAGCAATCCCCACAGGTACCGCAGCGCTGACACCAAACTCATTTTCCAGCATTTTTACAAGATCTGCCAAGTCCAGCACGGACATACTTTTAACTGCTTCCAATATCTCGTCTTTTGTCATTGTTTTCTCCTAATCAAATGTAATGCAACAAATCGTAATGAACTGCTTAAGTTTCAGTTATGGGCTCGCTTCTTCTTCAACCTCTACTTCTGCTGTTGGAGCAGAAGCTTCCATTTCCTCTTCAACCTCTACTTCTGCTGTTGGAGCAGAAGCTTCCATTTCCTCTTCAACCTCTACTTCTGCTGTTGGAGCAGAAGCTTCCATTTCCTCTTCAACCTCTACTTCTGCTGTTGGAGCAGAAGCTTCCATTTCCCCTTCCTGTTCTGATGCGCGTTGCAGAACTGTAACCAAGCCCCTCAGAGGTGCACTGAGTACATTTACCAGACCTGTTATAGGTGCTTGCATTCGACCCAACAATCTGGCTATCAACTCGTCCTTTGGTGGCAGCGCAGCCAGTGCAATAACTTGATCCGCTGTGAGAATGTCATCACCCATCACAGCTCCATTGATTACCAGACGGGACCTAGAGGTTGTAATGTACCCGTTGATACCCTTGGCAACTGCCACAACGTCTCCATAGCCAAAGGCCAGGGCTGTTTGCCCTTTAAATACGTCACTCATACCTTCCTTGCCAAGCTCATTGGCAGCCCGCAATGCCAAGGTATTCTTGATAACTCTGTACTCTATTCCATCAACCCTCAGTTGGGTTCTAAGGGTTGTCATATCAGATGCCGACATCCCCTCATACCCGGTTGCAACGGCGATAGTGCACTTATCCAGCTTGCCCTTTATTTCTTCGACTTGACTTTCTTTTTTGAGTGTAGGCATAACGCTCCTATAAACAATTAGGGCTCCTCGAGTAAGAACATCGGGGAGCCCCACTTTCGTGGTAATCTTTAACGATCCCTTATATTCTGCCTCGGCGGGACGGTTTTATCCATTAAGGCCCGTAGGCCACCCGCTTTCTATGGCAACGCCTTATTAGTTGCTCATTGCTGACATCCCAGAAACATCTAGCTTAATGCTAGGCCCCATGGTGGTGGTAAGATACGCAGTTTTGATGAACTGCCCCTTCACTGCCGATGGACGTGCTCTCATCACAGTGTTAAATAATGAACTCATGTTCTCAAGGAGCTTCTCGGTATCAAAGCTCGCTTTACCTATTGCCACATGGATTATAGCTGCACGGTCCAAACGGAACTCTACCCTTCCCTGCTTGGCCTCTTGTATTGCTCTGTTAAAGTCCTGAGACTGAACAACTGTTCCGGTCCTAGGATTTGGCATCAATCCACGTCGCCCAAGCACTCGTCCCAAGCGACCAACCTTCCCCATTAGATCTGGGGTAGCTATGGCGACATCGAAGTCTACCCAGCCATCCTCGATCTGCTTCATCAGATCATCAGCACCAACGTAGTCTGCACCTGCCTGGCGAGCAGTATTAGCAGCTTCACCTTCGGCGAATACCAACACACGTATCTTCTTGCCCAATCCATGTGGAAGGAGTGCAACACCCCTTATTAGTTGATCAGCGTGGCGCGGATCCGAACCGGTTCGTAAATGAAGCTCAACAGTCTCATCGAACTTGGCCTTAGCTGTCTCTTTCGCCAAGTTCATCGCTTCGCTTGGCGAATAGGCTTTGTCATATTCTATAGCCTTAGCAGATTCTACGTATTGTTTTCCGTGTTTTACCATGGATTTCTATATCCCCTTACTATTCCGTTACCTGAACTCCCATACTTTTGGCCGTTCCCTCGATTATCTTTATGGCTGCTTCTATATCTGGAGCATTCAGCTCAAGCAGTTTCATCTGAGCTATCTCCCGTATTGCTTCCCTGGATACACTACCAACTGACTTAGTTCCTGCCGAAGCGCTACCTTTTCCAACACCTGCTGACTTTCGTATCAGGTCAGATGCAGGAGGCGTCTTGGTTACAAACGTAAATGACCTGTCTTCATATATGGTTATATGCACAGGGACAATGCTACCCTCTTTCCTAGAGGTCTGCTCATTGTATTCCTTAACAAAGGCCATAATATTAACGCCGTGCTGACCCAGCGCTGGACCAACCGGTGGCGCTGGAGTAGCCTTGCCTGCGGGTAGTTGAAGCTTGACAACTGATCTGACCTTTTTAGCCATCCATATCTCCTAAAGTTTCTCTATCTGAAGGAAGTCAAGTTCTACAGGAGTCTCTCTTCCGAAGAAAGAGACCAAAACGTTGATTTTCCCACGATCTGACATAACTTGATCAACAATTCCAATAAAGTCTGAGAATGGACCATCTGTAATACGTACGCTTTGTCCAATGGCAAAGCCAATCCTCTGCCTTGGGGCCTCGGACTCCATCTGCTTGAGGATTTTCTCGACTTCACGTTCTTCCAGTGGTACTGGCTTGGGTCTTCGTTCCTTTTCGTCCTCTGCGGACACGAACCCTGTGACTCCGGGAGTGTTTCGCACAACATGCCAGCTATCGTCATCCATGGCCATTTGCACCAAAATATAACCTGGGAATACCTTCTTGCGCACCGACCGCCGCTTCCCTTCCTTGATCTCTATCTCTTCCTCGGTTGGAACTATCACCTGGAAAATCTTGTCATGTGCATCCATAGAAGCAACGCGCTGGTCAATATTCCTCTTGACGCGCTCCTCCTGGCCGGAGTAGGTATGGATGATATACCAACGTCCTTCTTGTTCACTTATCTGTTCACTTATAGTGCTCATACGTGTTCCATGCAAACGGACTCCTAGCCCTACACTAGAAAACTAAATATCCTACCGAATACCAGATCCACCACTCCCAGCAGCACCCCAACAAACATCGAGATAACTACCACGATTATTGTAAGTCGCGTGGCCTGTTTTCTGGTTGGCCACACAACCCTCCTTAACTCTCCAAAAGTCTCACGGAAGAACTGGAACCCAGGTCCCCGTCGAGCAGTTGCAGAGCCCAGCGTGCGTTTAGCAGGATTCCTAGCCACAGTTACCTATCTTATTTCTCTATGCGCCCTGCGCTGGCGGCAGCGCGGGCAATATTTAGTAAGTTCCATACGTTGCGGGTCGCTACGTTGGTTTTTCACAGTGGTATAGTTTCGTTCCCGACAATCACTGCATGCCAGGGTTATTATGGGACGTACGTCGCCTCTTTTCTTAGCCATTTCTTAATTTGTTACCTTGGTAATAACCCCTGAACCTACCGTCCGACCACCCTCGCGGATGGCAAAACGCAACTGCTCCTCTAGAGCAACGGGGCTGATAAGTTTGATTTTCATCTTCACATTATCGCCTGGCATGATCATCTCAACCCCTTCAGGTAGTTGAATCTCACCCGTGACGTCAGTTGTACGGATGTAGAACTGGGGTTTGTAACCGTTGAAGAACGGCGTGTGCCGCCCACCCTCATCTTTACCCAGAACATACACCTCTGCATCTGCCTCAGTGCTGGCCTTCATGGAGCCTACCTTGGCTAACACTTGGCCTCTTTCTATTTCTTCTCTCTCTATACCCCTAAGGAGACAGCCCACTGCATCTCCAGGCTCTCCCTCTTCAAGGGTCTTGTGAAACATCTCAACGCCGGTTACAACTATCTTTCGAGATTCCCCGAATCCTACTATCTCAACCTCGTCTCCAGTTTTAACCATGCCCCTCTCAACACGCCCAGTCACAACAGTTCCTCTTCCCTTAATGCCGAATACATCTTCAACTGGCATCAGGAACGGCAACTCTTTGGGACGTTGTGGGACTGGGATGTAATCATCCACAGCCTGCATCAACTCCAAAATTCCCTTGGTCCATTCCGAATCCGGGTCTCCATCTGCCTCAAGTGCTTTAAGAGCACTTACACGGACTATAGGAATATCGTCTCCTGGGAATCCGTAGCTGGTTAGTAGTTCTCTCAACTCCATCTCCACCAGTTCCAGCAATTCCGGGTCATCCATGGCGTCGCATTTGTTGAGCGCAATAACCATGCTTGGTACCTGAACCTGCCTGGCAAGGAGAATGTGCTCACGGGTCTGTGGCATTGGACCATCCGGAGCGCTAACCACCAAAATCGCACCGTCCATCTGAGCGGCACCGGTAATCATATTTTTGATGTAGTCAGCATGGCCAGGACAGTCAACGTGAGCGTAATGCCTAGCACCTGTTTCGTACTCCACATGCTGAATGGCAATTGTGACACCACGTGCCTTCTCTTCGGGAGCGTTGTCAATAGAATCGAAACTCCTGTATGAGGTGTCGCCAAATCCCTGCTTGCTCAGCACCATAGTTATTGCTGAAGTAAGCGTGGTTTTTCCATGGTCTACGTGCCCAATCGTTCCAACGTTTAGGTGGGGCTTTGTTCGCTCAAATTTCCTCTTTGCCATATCCTGTTATCTCCTTCATTTTACATGGAGCCCACAACTGGAATTGAACCAGTGACCCCGTTCTTACCAAGAACGTGCTCTACCTCTGAGCTATGTGGGCTAAGGTTGATTCCTTATTTTTCTATATTCTCTCTGGTGGAGGGAGTAGGATTCGAACCTACGTAGCCCTTCCGGGCGCCAGATTTACAGTCTGGTGGTATTAGCCACTCACCCATCCCTCCAAAACATGCTAAGTTTACCACCACTGGAAAGGGCATCCAAGCCCTCTTCATCTTTCCGGTAAACATTTTCCATTATTAGTGCATAAAAAGCCCGAGAGGGGATTCGAACCCGCTAGCCTGCCGATTACAAATCGGCTGCGCTACCCTTGCGCCACTCGGGCATACATTCTGATACACAGAACATAACTTCCAATTAAGGAAGCTGCCCTAATGATAACACAGTTATCCAGTACCTTCTATCAATGCCTAATCCAAATCTAGTAAGAAGGATTACAACTAGAAAACTATATAAGGGCATACAATAAAAGTCAAGTTTGCACGCTAACCATATGCTTCTACAATTGTAGAGCGACTTGCTAATCATTTGCCTGTCTATCTAACATGATGCCCTGTTAATGGAAAGTTTCGAGCGTGCATATTTCTGGCACTCCACGATCCCTGGCATCTCACATGGCGAACAAGAGTGTGTCGCGGAATTTTTCCTGAAAACATGCGGCATTATATTGGCTCCCAGTACATGCCTGAACATCTATGAAACATCCAAGGGAACTGGTGGTTCTTGCGACTGAGAATTCACTAGATGTCACCTTCTGCAGTGATCTGTCTCAGATGCAATACACACGAGGAGTTTCCCCAGATTGCACTCTACAATCTGGATTAAGACGATTGTCGTAGTCAAGTTATGCGAGGATCATATCCAGACACCTATCACATTAACCCTCTACGTACCAATCGAACTCAGTCAGACGCGTCGGCATCAGTGTTGCTCAATTGCCTCTTTCTTACACCAAGCTGTAATACCACAGTGAAAACAGTTCATGATCTATTTCTGTCAAAATCAGGTAAGTTAGGCATCCATTTGGATGGGCCAAGCCTATGGTATAAGCACTCGCTACCAGCTCAGCACAGCTCTTCGCAGATATGTCGTTCGGTGATGGAAGCTGCCGGAGTGAAAAGGTATAAATCCATGCCTGCAAGGAAGATCAACAGGGCACCAAAAAGTTTACTATGGATTACCCTGGCAAAGTCATGTCCTATAAAATAGTAACGCCAAAGAAGGCTTTGAGAAACCCTCTTTGGCGTTACACCGATAATCTTATTTTAGACTTTAGCTCTGCCTGGTCTGCCTCAGGTAATAGCTTCCAGCAGCTATCATAATGAAGGCAGCAATCAAGAGACCCATCAGCATACCGGAACCAGGTGCTATGTCTCCAGGCGTTGGAGGCAACAATGTAGCTGTAGGTGATGATGTAGCTGTAGGTGAAGATCCAGAAACTGTGGCCTTTGGGGTTGGAGTAGGAGTGGGTGGCTGCGGTTGGCCCAACAACGCAAAGAGGCTCACACTACTTACCTTGGTTTGCGCCGTTTTACCAATTAAATCAATTGAAGTAGAAAGTAGCGTCCAAGCTCCGAACGTCGTATCATACCTGGCCAAAACCAGCCTGCCGGGGTTGCCCTCGGCTGCCGTAATGTCCGCATCTGTATAATTCACAGATATGGTGATAGGAGAGAGAAAGCCAGTGCTTATTGAATCCGGCACCCCGGCTTCATTCATCCCGGTCAACTCAAAAACAGCACTTGTAAAGACCAAGCCTGAAGGTGGAGCAATAGGAGAGTCCGCATCCGTCTTGGGTATGTACTGCAACCAGCCTATCCCTTTAGCAGCTCCGGAAGGAATGGTAACACTGACCTTACCATCTGGTGCTACAAGAGTAGAACTCGTAGTAGGGGCAAAGGCCTCCAAGGCACCCCCCACAGGAACATCCACAGGAGGCGTTGATGCCCACGCTGTAGAGTAAATGGAAGCAGTTACTATTAGGATTCCTATTATGAGAAAACTGCGAAAGAATCCCTTGGCCTCTTTTATTCCCGACATTGTACCCTCCTGATGCCAATATCTACTACTGCTATTAATGCGCCGCTTTAAGATCTTTCCCAAAATACACTAAAGACAATTCTGGAAAACCAGGCCAGAACAACTCCGCGATCTTACGGCAAAATTCGAGGCTAAGCCTACTACAAGTTAATATCTTAGTCAAGATACCGTAAACTACGTTCCTAGAATCTTACCTGGATGTTTCTGCCGTGCATGCTATGGTACACTGATAATCCTTTATTTTATCCTTATATCCCTATAAATTCTAACACGGAAAATTGCACCGTAAATCATGCTTTGGTGCTCGAATATGCGAGATAAACACTATGATATCTGCGAAAATCCTGGTGACCGGAGGTGGAGGATTCATAGGTTCCCACGTGGTCGATAGGTTATTGGAGCTTGGGCATCACGTGGTGGTTGTGGATGACTTTCGCTCAGGTCGCCAATCCAATCTTCCTTCGGGCGTTTCCTTATATAACGTCGATATATCCTCACCAGACTTAGAAGATGTATTTCGAGAGGAAAAGCCAGAGTTTGTGTGCCACTATGCCGCACAGATTAGCGTACAGCTATCCATGCAGGACCCCATGAACGATGCTAGCACCAACGTGGACGGCTCTCTAAATCTTCTTCAGAACTGCGTTAAATACGGGGTCAAAAAGGTGGTCTATACGTCCAGTGGTGGTGCAATTTACGGTGAGCCGCTCTATCTGCCCTGCGACGAGAAACACTCTGTAGATCCAATGTCTCACTATGGGGTATCTAAATATGCGGTAGAAAAGTACCTGCGCGTATACCAACAGTCTCATGGGCTTGATTACACCGTACTGCGTTTGAGCAATGTTTATGGCCCCAGACAAGACCCGTATGGAGAGGCAGGAGTGGTGGCCATCTTCTCTCAGGCAATGCTGAATGGAAATCCAATGGTTATAAACGGAAGCGGGGAACAAGAGAGAGACTTTATATATGTTCTCGATGTTGTGTCGGCCAGCGTTGCAGCTCTGCAAAATGGAAGTGGGCAAGCCTTCAACATAGGCACTGGCAGGGGAGCATCTATCAATCAGATTTACTCGTTGCTAAAGGAGGCGGCTGGCTACGACGGCGAAGCTTCCTATGGACCTGCAAAATCCAGCGAAGTATTCAAAATATACTTGGATAATACTAAAGCCCTCCAGGAACTTGGATGGGAACCAAGATTTTCCCTTGAAGAAGGTTTGGTCGAAACTCTACCGTGGTTCCGTGATGCGACTTGGAAATAGAGTCAGAAGCAATTCGTGAATTTCTAAATCTCTTTGCCAAGCAGTGTGCCTATCAATTCGCCTCCTCGCTCTAATGCCACCAGTGAGATTAACTCTCTAGTGTGTTCCAGTAGCGCCTCTCTGCTCTTTACAGATTACCCTCTGGAGCCGCCAAACTTTCCGTGAGCTGTTCCCATTGCCTTGTTCCCGTAAGCACAATGATAATATCTTCGTCTATGCGCAAGCCCTTTAATCTGATGAGTTTGCTGGCCCAATCCAAGATCTTATATGGGCTCAGCATGAACACATCCCAGCCCTGCGTGTACATATGCCTAGATGATCAAGGTGCCTGTCTCTCAGAAAATCTAACACAATTATTGCCGACATAAACAGCAACGTAATTACCTCATCTATAGGACACTCTGTGCCACGTGACTATAAATGGAGATCGCCACCTATAGTTCCTGTATGACTCGGTCTTGAGCTTCCACTAGGCCACGAATTCCACTCTCAGCGAGAGCCAGCATCTCATCCATTGCCGTCCTAGAGAAGGGATTTCCCTCGGCAGTGCCCTGCACCTCTATGAAGTCACCCTCTCTTGTCATAACCACATTGAAGTCGACATCTGCACGAAAGTCCTCGTCGTAACAGAGGTCAAGAATGGCCTCTCCGTTAACCACACCTACGCTTATGGCGGCCACTGCGCTTTTAAGGGGCATGACAGGGATTGCACCCATCTTCACCATATGCAGTAGCGCCTGGTATAGGGCTATGTACGAGCCTGTAATGGCTGCGGTGCGTGTGCCGCCATCGGCTTGCAGCACGTCACAGTCGATGACAATGCTACGTTCTCCAAGCGCTTTCATATCCACCACTGCCCTGAGGGAGCGACCTATGAGACGCTGTATCTCCTGTGTACGACCAGCCACTTTGCCGGCTTCGCTCTCTCGTGCTCTCCGAGTCAGAGTCGCGCGTGGCAGCATACCGTACTCAGCTGTCACCCATCCCTTTCCATGTCCACGCATGAAATTAGGCACACGTTCTTCCAGAGAGGCCGTGCATATTACTTTAGTTCCCCCCATCTCGATTAAAGCTGAGCCTTCTGGAAACACCATGTATGAGGGTGTTATTTTTACGTCGCGTGGCTGATCGTTTGATCTTCCGTCAACTCTAAACAAAGCAACTCCTTTCGTTATTTGATATCTGACTGGGCGTGAAAGTTTGCAGACGAACTCCACGAACTCCACGAAGCCAGTCTGCGATTGTTGTAGCAGCGTGAATACTCCAGCAGTCACTATCAGAACAGAATGTATATTGACCCAATACTCTCATGGAGAAACATTCTCCATGAGAGTATTGGGTCAATATAGGCGTCGTTGATATACCTGTCAATGACAGGCTATGTGTTATAATTCGCACGTGGAGGTACAGCTTGCCGAAGATATATACTAGGCACGGCGATGAAGGGGAAACGGGACTGCTATATGGAGGGCGTGTCTCAAAAGCTGACCCGCGCTGTGAGGCCTACGGGACGGTGGACGAGGCTGTTTCCGCCCTCGGACTGGCACGCTCTTTAGTGAAAAACGAAAACCTGAAGAATGCCATAAAAACTATACAGCGAGACCTCTTCACGGTTGGTGCCGAGCTGGCAACAGACCCAGTGGAGTATTCCAAACTACAAAAGCACTTCAGCGTCGTGACGCCGGAAATGGTCGATCAATTGGAGCGTCTGATCGATGAGCTCAACCAAGCTATAACCCTACCAAGAGCTTTCATCATTCCGGGAGCGTCAGCGGCATCCGCTGCGCTGGACTTAAGTCGCAGCATTCTGAGGCGTGCGGAGCGGAGAGTCGTGGATCTCAAAGAACATAAACTCCTTGGCAACCCAAATGTTTTAAAATACATAAACAGGCTGGCCGACCTGATATTTGTGATGGCCCGCTATGAGGATAGAGACCTTCCATTTGAAGTTCTTACCAGTGAACCAACTTAGCCTATTAACTGTGATCCTAATTCTGCTCATTGCCGGGTGCAATTCCAACCCCGGACCAGGCGGTGATGCTACCAAAGTCTCGTTCAATACCGAGGACGGCATACAGCTATCCGGCCATCTCTTCGGTTCTGGCGACGTTGGAATTGTACTGAGCCATATGCGCCATGCAGACCAGGAAAGCTGGTGGTCTTTTGCGCGGGTGCTCAAAAATAAAGGCTATCAGATCATTGCATACGATTTCAGGGGCTATCGTGACTCCTTGGGTGAGATAGACATAGGAAATATTGATAAGGACGTGCAAGCGGCAGTCGATTTCCTGAAGAGCAAGGGCGTCTCCAAGCTGTTCCTCATAGGGGCGCACATGGGTGGAACCGCCTCGCTGAAAGTCGCTTCCAAGGAAGATATAGCTGGTGTAGTCACACTTTCTGCTCCACCGATTATTGACGTGCTTGATATCGGCGAAGATATAAGATTGATATCATCTCCTAAGCTCTTTATGGCCTCCAGGGATGATGTGTTCTACTCTAGGAGTGTCGACCTGTTCGACCAGAAGGCATCAGCCCCCAAGGAACGATGGATCGTAGATGGCAATGCCCACGGCACTAACATGCTCTCCGGAGACTCCGGCCCCCGTGTGCAGGGATTGATTGTTGACTTCTTGAGAAGGTATTCCGAATGACGAAAACAACAATAACAATCATTGACTACGGCGCTGGCAACCTGCGCAGTGTAGCCAAAGCCATAGAAAAATTGGGCCACTCCGCACATATCACAGACGACCCAAAAGAAATTCTCAAGGCCCGGGCTATAATTTTTCCTGGCCAGGGTGCATCGGAGTCCGCCATGCAGGCCCTGAACCAGAGAGGATTGGTAGAGTCCATAAAAGAGGTGACAGCAAAAGGGGTTCCTTTCTTTGGTGTTTGCCTTGGGCTGCAACTACTACTTGACTCATCAGAGGAAGGTCCTTCGCCATGCCTTGGCTTGACACGCGGCAAGGTCAAACTACTACCACCCAATGTCAAGAGGCCTCACATGGGATGGAACGATGTCACCCTTAACTACCCACACCCTGTGTTTGAGGGGATCAAGAGCGGTTCTTATTTTTACTTTGTGCATAGCTATTATGGGGCCCCTGATGAACAAAACCTTGTACTTGGCACTACCGACTACGGTCTGCAGTTCTGTAGCGTCATGGCAATAGATAATATTGTGGCTACCCAATTCCACCCTGAAAAAAGCGGCGCTCTTGGTCTGCGCTTGTACGAAAACTTCATAAATTCGATGGTGAATGGGAGCACTGGGGGGTAGCATGGAAATTATTCCATCCATTGACCTGCGTGGCGGCAAGTGCGTGCGCCTCTATCAAGGCGATTACGACAAGGAAACGGTATATTCCGACGATCCGCTGGGTGTAGCCCTTAGATGGCAAGAAATGGGCGCCCCACGTGTGCATATTGTGGATCTGGATGGTGCGGCGTCAGGGACACAGGCCAACCTAGAAGTACTCAAGTTCATTGGTAGTTCAATAAATGTGCCTCTTCAGGTCGGCGGAGGGATTCGCGACATGGGTTCTGCAGAGAATGTCATTGGGATGGGAGTCCAGCGCATCGTGTTTGGTACCAGCGCGTTGGAGAACCCTTCCCTAGTGGAACAGGCGTGCCGTCGATTCGGAACTGACGCCATAGTGGTTGGAGTGGATGCAAAAGACGGTCTAGTTGCTACCAGAGGGTGGCGGAAGACATCTTCCACCACAGTGCTTAATCTCATACACCAGATGACGACGCTTGGAGTTAAACGGTTCTTGTACACTGATATTTCTAGGGACGGGACACTGTCTGAGCCAAATTTTCAAGCCATCGAGGAGATTATTAAAGAGTGCGCCGTTGCCCTAATAGCCTCCGGGGGGGTGTCCTCACTAGAACACCTGAAACACCTAGATTCCTTGGGAGTGGACGGAGCTATCATAGGCAAGGCTCTGTACACCGGAGATATCGACTTAAGAGAGGCAATCGCTAAAACGTAAAACATACGGTGATTGTCTATAAGGATGTGACGATGAAAGTGAGAAAAGCCGTTATCCCCGCTGCGGGCTTGGGCACCCGTTTTCTCCCAATCACCAAATCTGTGCCCAAGGAGCTGCTGCCACTAATAGATAAAGCAGCCATCCAGTACGTCGTTGAGGAAGCGGCTGCGGCAGGCATAGAGCAGGTCATCATCGTCACATCTCGCGGTAAAGAGGCCATCGCCGACTACTTCGACCGTAACCTGGAACTGGAGGGTCTGCTGGCAACAAAGGGCGATACACAACACCTTTCCCAGGTGAAGCGTCTTTCCGAGATAGTTGAACTGATCTATGTGCGCCAGCCTGAGCAACTGGGACTTGGACACGCCGTTCTGTGTGCCTCCGGAGCTGTTGGCGATGAACCTTTCGCTGTACTCCTGCCTGACGATATTATCGTGTCTGAAAAAGGTGCACTTACACAGCTTATCGAGGTCTTTGACCAACACCAGGCCAGTGTAATTGCTGTGGAAGAAGTGCATGGCCCTCAGATACAGGGCTACGGTGTCATAGTGCCGGAATCAGTTTCTGAGGGTGTTTTCAAAGTGCTCGGCACGGTGGAAAAACCAACGCTAGCGGATGCACCATCGAATCTCGGCATTGTGGGTCGTTATATCCTCACACCTGAGATATTTGATGCCCTCACCAAAGTGAAACCAGGAGCGATAGGGGAAATCCAACTCACGGACGGGCTTGGTATTCTCTTACAGAGTCAGCAAATGTATGCTTTGCGCCTTAATGGGCTCCGACACGACGTTGGCAATCCCATTGGTCTACTCAAAGCCTCTGTGCAACTTGCTCTCCAACGCGATGACATACGGACGAACTTCATGAAATTCCTTAAACAGTTAATGGATTAGCCTAGCATGTCTTGTCATCCATATTTGACTAGCCCAAATAGCGAAGATACACTATTTATGAAAAATCAAAATAACAGAACAGAGTAGGGCCAAGGGGGGAGCTTGGTGAGCCAGGCTGAGAGGCTCCGACGTATCGGAGCGACCCTGAGCACCTGACCTGGGTAATGCCAGCGGAGGGAGAGAGCCATATACAAGATAGTAACAAATGGTCGTACGCTATAAGCCTACGACCATTTGTTTTTGGCCAATTATCGTCAAGATGACCTCTAGTACAAATCACTCAGCAGTCAAAGCCTCCTCTCGTACGAAGATGGAATTGAAAGGCATAGACAAGTACTTCTCCGTCGACAGAAAAGCGATTACTGTGCTACGCGGCATAGACCTGAGCGTACGTGAAGGAGAGTTCATAAGCCTCATCGGACCAAGCGGATGCGGTAAGAGCACGCTTCTCAACATCATAGCTGGACTGGATGAACCTACCAAGGGCGATATAAGCAACGACGGGCAGAGGTCTGATCGACGTTTAGGGGCAATTGGGTACATGCACCAGAAAGACCTTCTCCTTCCGTGGCGCACCGTGCTTGACAACGCCGTTCTGGGCTTAGAACTGCGCGGGAAACCCAGGTCCCAGATAAGGCGGCAGGCCCTGGAACTCATGGAGTCTTTCGGACTCAAAGGCTTCGAAAAAAATTACCCGTCCCTCCTATCCGGAGGTATGCGCCAAAGGGTCGCGTTCCTGCGAACTGTGTTGGCAGACCACGACGTCATTCTGCTGGACGAGCCATTTGGAGCGTTGGATGCCCTGACAAGGGCCAATATGCAGGAATGGCTCATTGAGCTATGGGAATCCTGGGGAAAGACCGTGATCATGGTGACTCATGACGTGGAGGAAGCCGTTCTCCTTTCCGATAGGGTGTACGTATTCACTTCACGCCCCGGCAGTGTGAAACTTGTACTGCCTGTAGACCTGCCACGTCCCAGGCGATACGAGATGGTGACTGAAGATGCCTTTGTAAAGATGAAGGCAGCGGTGATTGCCGCTCTGAGGGGAAACGATGTTATGGGCGGTATAGCATGAGGGAAGATCCAATCGCTATTTACTCGGAAGCCGAGGAGACGTCGCAGAGCTCAACATTCTGGATTCTCTTGAGAGCCTATATCTCCGCTATGCTCCAGTGGGCACTCCCGGTGGCATTGATTCTCGCGGTATTAGGAATATGGGAAGTTTCCGTGCGTTTGTTCAACGTAGCGCGCTGGCTTCTACCACCTCCCTCATCCATCGGAGCGGAGCTACTTGAGAGCAAAAGCCTGTTGCTCAGGCACACCTTGGTTACGCTGGAGGAAGTGCTTTTGGGGTTTGCACTGGCCCTGGTTGTCGGGATAGCCCTGGCCGCAGCGATAGCTTATTCAAAGTTGGTGGAACGTGCCGCGTATCCCTTCATCATCGCATCACAGACTGTGCCAGTCATAGTAATAGCGCCACTGCTCCTAATATGGATTGGGTACGGAATTTGGCCCAAGATAATTGTGGTTGTACTTATCTCATTTTTCCCAATAGTTATCAATACTGTAGACGGACTTAAATCTGCCGACCCAGATATGCTCAACATGATGCGAACCCTAGGCGCAAACAAGTGGCAAATTTTCACCAAAGTACAGGTCCCGTCCTCGATCCCATTCCTTTTTTCGGGAATCAGAGTGGCCATTACCCTTAGCGTCATAGGGGCAGTCATAGGCGAATGGGTCGGGGCCAGTGCAGGTCTTGGTTATCTGATGACGCGCTCCGCACCACAATTCCTCACAGACCGGGTATTTGCCTCCATATTCATTCTGTCCGTTATTGGCATAACACTCTTCGTCTTGGTGGTACTGATAGAGCATTATGCCATGCCTTGGTATCAATGGGAAAAGCGGGATAAGGCCCTAAAAAGAAACTAACCTCGGAGGAAAATTGATGAGCATTTTTTCGAAAAGAATGCCAGCGTTTATAGTTCTGGCGCTTATTGCAAGCGTGCTACTGTCGGCTTGCGGTACGGAGGAGCCAACGGCTACCAATGTTCCCGCAGCTCAGGTGATACCCGTCGTGACGGAGGTGAGCCTAGCTCTGGACTGGTTCCCAAACTCCAACCATGCCGGATTCTATATGGCACTGGAAAATGGATATTACCTAGAAGAGAAGTTGGATGTAAACATATTCGTCCCTGCCAATCCTGAGGATGTCCTCAAGACAGTTGGTGCAGGGCGCGACGACTTCGGTGTCAGCTATCAGGCCGAAGTACTGTTGGCACGCGGCGAAGGTGTCCCCGTGAAGTCCATAGCCGCGATGGTTCAGCACCCACTCAACTCCGTAATGGTGTTAAAGGAGTCAGGCATCTCGCACCCGAGAGATCTCGCTGGGAAAAAGGTTGGTACCACCGGAATTCCATTCGAGGAGGCCCTGTTCTCTGCCATGCTTGAATATGACGGCATCAGCCTCGACGATGTGACACTGGTGAACGTTGGATTTGATCTAGCCCCCGCACTCATAGGTAAGAAAGTCGACGCCATAGTTGGTGCATACTGGACACATGAGTCCATTGTTATGGAAATGCAGGGCTTTGACCTGAACATCCTGAGGATGGAAGATTGGGGAGTCCCGGACTTCTACGAACTTGTGCTAGTGGCGAGTGAGGACACAGTAAGCAATGAACCCGACGTGGTGAAGCGTTTCCTCCGTGCAACCGCCAGAGGCTTTGCAAATGCCATAGCCGACCCACAGGCAGCAGTGGACATACTGGTAGCCGCAAGCCCAGAAACCGACAGAGCATTGGAAACTCGAGGGATCGGCCTGCTGGCTCCAATATGGACAGAAGGCGCTCACTCCTTCGGATGGCAAACCCAAGAGCGGTGGCAGAGCCTTGCCCAATGGATGAAGGACAGAGGTCTTCTGAGTTGGGAAGTCGACGAGAGACAAGCTTTTACCTCTGAATTCTTGGAACAATAGGAAATTCTATGACTAGTGTAATGAGGGTTATGACCATAGCAGGATCAGATTCTGGTGGCGGAGCTGGAATCCAGGCAGACCTAAAAACGTTTGCCGCTCTTGGCGTGTACGGAACATCGGCCATAACGGCAATCACCGCACAAAATACGCTCAGCGTGACATCGGTACTGGAACTACCACCAGACTTAGTGTGCGCTCAGATTGATGCCATTATTGCTGATATAGGCACAGATGCTGTCAAGACTGGTATGCTAGCCAACTCACTTATTATTAAAGCAGTGGCCGATAAGGCTAGGGAATATAGCTTCTCTAACATAGTAGTTGACCCAGTAATGATAGCAAAAGGCGGAGACAATCTGCTTCAGGCGGCTGCTGTAGAAACTCTAAGGAACGTACTGATCCCTCTGGCTACGGTTGTAACTCCAAATCTTCCCGAGGCGGCCGTGCTTCTAGATCGCGGAGTAGAGTCACTTGAGGACGCAAGACAGGCGGCTATGGATATTGTTGCGATGGGTGCAAAAAGCGCTGTGGTAAAAGGCGGGCATCTCAAGGGCAATGCGGTGGATGTTTTATACGATGGATGTAAGCTTCGAGAGTTCTCAGCTGTTAGGCTTGATACAACAAGCACACACGGTACTGGCTGCACATTCGCCTCGGCCATCGCTGCGGGTTTAGCACAAGGTATGGCTGTTGAAGACGCTGTGACACGAGCCAAAGAATATGTTACCGCGTCCATACGAAACACTTTTGCAATGGGTGGTGGCCACGGACCCCTCAATCACTTTTATGCATTTTACAAAATGTGGGGAGTATGACTGGGGCTCGACACCTTCATTTCAACGATGGTGTTTCGATTGTCTCCAACTGGTTAAAGGCTGATAGCTTGATCGTGCGCGACGTTCTCGGCGTCCCATTGCATATAAATACTGCCGTATTAAATACGCAAAAGCAATAAACCTAGATACTGGGAGGATACCAGAGAAGCCAGTACAATGTGCCAGTAAAGATATATCTTGCCACTTGGCAATATCAGCTCATTCATTTAAACTATAGACTACTTAAATCCATTTTGTTAGGAGATGTAAACATGTCTATATTCAGACAAGCTGTCAGCGCAATTATCAGGGCGTTCCCATCGGAAAATGGATATGCTCACTGCGATATTCCCTGCGGAATTTACGATCCCATCACAGCCAAGATAGCAGCCCAGACTGTACAGAAAATGGTAATCCGAATCCAAGCGCTTAAAAAACCGGAATCTGGCGACAGCTCCGACGCTTGGGCTACCTATGAGAATACCCTCGGGCGCCTTGTAACCGTCAAAGAAGAACATGCACAAGTCTGCAAGAATGAACTCTCGATTCTCTGGAGCGACTACTTCAAGCCTGAGCATCTTGAGAAATACCCAGACCTACACGACACTTTCTGGAAGGCTGCAAAGCTCTGCGGCGCCAACAAACAGAGAGTTGACCTTGATGCCTCAAAAGATCTAGTAGCAACAGTGGACAAGCTAGCCGAGACCTTCTGGGCCACCAAGAACACCGTCTGGCAGGATACCGTGTCAGATGTTCGTTTCGGTTCATAGTTCCCAGCTTCGCTAGCCTCTCGCAGACATTGCAATCTTCGTTCATAACAAACAAGCGCCTCCATAACGTGAGGCGCTTGTTTGTTATGAACGAAGACACAAGCGCGATTTGTGTGAATCCTGTGGTAACATATATCCATGAAATTCGGGCCATTTGAAATAGAAGAACCCATACCAGAGCTACGTAACCCCCATGTCTTTGCCACTCTCCGTCCCTGGGTGGACGTCGGAAGCGTTGGACGTCTCTCATTCCGCAGCCTGGAACGCCACTTCCAGGCCCAGGAACTAGCCAAACTCTCTAGACCCGGTACCTTCTTCGATTTCACCAGATATCGCCCAACCATCTACACCGTTGAAGGACAACGTAATGTGACCGTGCCGACCGTGAATGTCAGATACGCACATGGACCAAGAGACAACGATTTCATATTCTTACACCTACTGGAACCTCACTTGAACGGCGAAAGTTACGTTCACTCGATTGTAAAACTACTGGAGAAGTTCAATGTTAAGAGATACTGTCTCCTCGGAGCCATGTATGACTTGGTTCCACATACCAAGCCAATACTTGTAACAGGATCTGCCTCTGGAGAAGCCACACTGCAACAGGTTAAAAGCCTAGGCATACATTCCAGCAGCTACGAAGGGCCAACCAGCATCGCCTCTCTAATCGCCCAAGAAGCAACAAACCTGGGTATTGAGACAATGGGACTGATAGCTCATCTGCCCCAATATGCCCAGATGGATGTGGATCATACTGGCCGTCTACGCCTCCTCGAATTAATATGCAAGCTATACGACTTTGACATGGATCTGGAAAGAGTCAAACTCCGATCCAAGCAACAAAACGAGGAGATATCCTCTGCCATGAATCGCAGCACAGAGGTGAAGGCCCTGGTAGAACAGTTGGAGCGTCAATACGAGGATAGAGTCAGACGTATGGAAGAAGGCAGGGCCGAGGAGGATCCGGAGCTTTCGCCAGAGATTCAATCCTTTCTGAATCAGTTGGGCGACCAGTTCAATCAGAACTGATTGACTTACTAGTGGCACCTCTCTGTGCGTAGCAAATTGCAGATATTCTCATCATGCTCGTACTCCACGAACATTCCATCTTTATACCATAATAGCTTCGGCAGGCAATGCCTACCATGATATGCCTGCATAAAACCTGAAATTTATAGCCTACCTATAACATACCTGAATCGTGCTTTTCTTCCAATATCTGAGGAATAACCTGACAGGTTGGAGCCACGGCAACGCTATCTTGCACATATAAACAAAGATCTGTCACTTAGCACTACTCACAATGTGTGCCAGACCACTACCCCAACCGGTTGAAACTTTACCTTATCCGAACATGCCCCTGATACCGCGCGGCATTTTGCCTGAGGACATCTGTTTCATCATCTTCTGCATCTGACGGAACTGGTTGAGCAGCTGGTTCACATCCTGTGGTGTAGTGCCACTACCCTTTGCGATCCTACGCCTCCGACTGCCGTTGAGAACATCTGGGTTACGGCGCTCCCCAGGAGTCATAGAATAGACAATGGCCTCCAAAGATTTCATGTGGTCGCCGTCCAGTTCTTCCGGTGACATACGTTTGGAAATCGAAGAAAAGCCCGGTATCATATCCATCACCTGGCTAAGCGGCCCCATGCGTTTTATCTGGTGGAGCTGTTCCAAGAAGTCCTCAAGGTTGAATGTTGCGCTACGTATCTTGCGTTCCATCTCCTTGACGCGATTTTGATCCATGTTTTTCTGGGCTTTTTCCACAAGTGTGAGGATATCTCCCATGCCAAGAATACGAGAAGCAATGCGGTCAGGATGATAAGGCTCAAGGGCTTCGGCTCTTTCTCCAGTACCGATAAACTTCACTGGCAGACCCGTAACCTGTGCGATCGAAAGGACAGATCCTCCACGGGCATCGCCGTCCAATTTGCTAATGATAAGACCAGTAAGTCCTATTCTTTCGTGGAAGCTCTGGGCTGAATTAACAGCGTCCTGGCCCGTCATAGCATCCACAACTAGGAGAAGCTCTGATGGCGAAGTGGCCGTTTTTATCTCTTCCAGCTCCTCCATCATCTCGTCGTCTATATGCAGTCTTCCTCCAGTGTCGAGGATAACCCAAGTCGCCCCTATATCCCTTGCCTTCTGTATACCATGTCTACACACCTGCAACGCGCTGGAGTCTGGCCCTTCGCTGTACACGGTCACGTCCATCTGTTTGCCGAGGGTTTCCAACTGCTCCACCGCTGCAAGACGGCGAAGGTCTCCAGCCACAAGCAGAACACGATGGCCGTCACGCTTAAGATGGAGCGCCAATTTGGCAGCAGTGGTGGTTTTTCCGGATCCCTGTAAACCGGCCAACATCAAGACAGCAGGAGGTCGGTCAGACCCAACTAATCTAGAATGTTCGCCACCAAGAATGGTGATGAGCTCCTCGTTTACTATCTTCACAATCTGCTGGCCAGGACTGAGACTTTCAAGTACCTGGCTACCCACGGCACGCTCTCTGATCTTTTGAACAAAGTCACGCGCCACACGGAAGTTGACGTCAGCCTCCAACAAGGCCAAACGAATCTCCCTGAGACTGTCTTCCACCTCTTTCTCCGTAAGACGACCCTTGCTGGAAAGACGAGCGAAGACAGTATTGAGTTTTCCTGAGAGTGATTCAAACATAATATTTCTTAAGAGTAAGCTAAAGTAAAACGTTCTCCAAGTCAGAGGCAGCTTTACACACACAGACATTAAGATGCGATTATTCTAATATTATCCGACTTGCTCTACCATAAATCTTTCAGTCTACTTTTTAGGTAATCCAGCGACGATACTGGAGAGGGGTCCTCTCCGTTTAACAGAGCCAAATAATAGCTTGTGTAGTCTCCAAACATAACGGAGCTGAGCATCTGCGCCAGAGTACTTTCACCAACTCCGTCCACAGTACGACATTCCACTCCAGCATTACCAAGAAGTTCCTCTATAACCTGGTACCTCAACTTGATGCGCGGGTGTAGGCTCCAAGTATTCAACAGCACTCCACACACCTTCTTGCCTACAGATTTTGGCCATTGAAGTCCAGCTATGGCATTATGTCCCGCTTCCGGCAGAAGTTCAACAAATGCCCATGCCTTGGAGTTCTCGTTGAACTGAGTCTTCCACCGTCTGGCTACCCCGGTGAGCATTCCTCCTCCGTAAATCACTATTAGCTTTCCTTGGAGGGATATAGCCAGCTCTTTGGCAGGATTATCGTGTGTGGGTATTTGCACCTCAAGCCTATGGCTGAGAGAAAGTAGCACCTCAGCTGCTTCCAAAACAGCTTCGTTCATATGATCAATTAACCCCAGGTTTTGCAGAATGGCCAGAGGAACCAAAAAACTGTATCCCAGGGCCGTCCTTGGCTCTCCCACGTAGTCGATGAGAAACACAGGTACGCCTTCTTTATTGGCCAATTCTAGCAATTGGCCTCCTGTGGTTACAACAATAACCTTTGCCCTTCGCTTGATGGCATCATGAAACGCGGCGATAGTCTCTTCTGTGTTCCCTGAGTAACTGGATGCAATTACCAGAGAGTCCATACCAAGGTATGGGGGTAGATGGTAGTCGCGACACACCGTCACAAGGGGAG
Source organism: Dehalococcoidia bacterium (assembly GCA_963580875.1). Lineage (GTDB taxonomy): Bacteria > Chloroflexota > Dehalococcoidia > Lucifugimonadales > UBA2985 > JASLXI01. The sequence goes on along the minus strand of CAUZMC010000001.1, from coordinate 59,637 downwards.
ATCCGTCCTTGGAAATCAGGTCACCCAAGAGTTCCCCTCCAATTGCAGAGCCTCCTACACCAGTCACGATCACGTTGCGCACATTGCAGTAGTCATCGGGTAGCTTGAACTTCAATCCCTGTTCCCAAGCACGAACGCATTGAGATGGAAGATCTCCTATTCTATTCTGGAATCCAGTAACGTCTAGGATTTTATATGTTCCTACATTGTCTAGGAAAGACAGATCGTTGTTAACCATCAAACTCCTGCAAGATTCCGAATTTCGGCTATAAGGATATCAACTCTATCCAGACTTTCCCCCTCGGCATAGACGCGAAGAAGGGGTTCAGTTCCAGAGAAACGAACAATGGCCCATGAACCGTCATCCAATGTGAATCGTGTACCATCCACATTGTCCCTACGCACCACCTTTATGCCACCAATGGCATCTGGTTTGGCTTCCTGAAGTCGCTTCTGCAGAGTATTACGTTTTTCCGGATCAAAAGTAACGTCGTCTCTGCGATAGTGATGAGGCCCAACACGGCTGTACAGATATTCCACAAGTTCCGATGGCCTTTTGCCAGTCTTGACCATCATATCCAGCAGAAATAGAGCACTTAGAACGCCATCGCGTTCGGGAATATGTCCACGAAAGCCGAATCCACCGCTCTCCTCTCCACCTATGAGGGCATTTTCTCGGGTCATAACTGTGCCAACGTACTTAAATCCTACTGGAGTCTCATGTACTGGAACGTTGAAAAGCTCCCCAAGCCTAAAAACCATACTAGTGGCAGTTAGAGACTTGACCAAAGCGCCACGCTCTCCATTTGTCTCCAACAGATACAGCACCAAAAGTGCGAAGACCTGAAGGGGTGTGATGAAATTACCCTTTTCATCCACCAATCCAAACCGGTCAGCATCGGCGTCCAGTGCAAGACCCGCATCAGCATTTTGATCAAGGACTGCACGTGACAAATCCAATAGGTTATGTGCCACCGGCTCTGGCTGGCCCATGCCTGGGAAAGTAGGGTTCCTTTCTCCGTGTATCTCATGTACCCGGATGTTACCTCCATCAAGCAGCGACGTAAGGTATCCTGCTCCTGCACCGTACATTGGATCCACAACCACATTGAGACCGGCGGCTCTTATTCCCTGCATATCCACCATGCTTGCTATGTGCGCAAGGTAAGACGAGGCTGGGTCTATGAACTTTCCTATGCCCGATTCTAGGGCATTATCCCAAGAAAAGGTTTGGACTTCTTTGTTCGTCAAAACAGCCGCTATGTGTTTCTCCAAAGCATCCACAATCTCAGGAGAGGCGCTACCTGCATATTCTGGCTTGTACTTGAAACCGTTCCACTTGGCAGGATTATGGCTTGCGGTGATCATTGCTCCGCCTCCTGCCTGGTGATGGAGCACGTTAAAACTAAGCACTGGTGTTGGTGCAGGCCGGTCACAGAGATATGTCGTGATTCCGTTCCCAGCGGCCACCTCTGCGACCGCCAACGCGAAGTCCTCCGACGCAAAACGGGTATCGTAGCCAACCACCAGTCCGCGTTGGGCCAACCCCTGCTCCAATAGGTAGCAGCTCACACCCTGTGCACAGTATCTCACGTTGTCGAAAGTGAAGTCATCGGCGATAATTCCACGCCAACCGTCTGTACCAAATTTAATAGTCATATGATTACAAACATATATTTATTTAAAGGCTTATTATTTAATGAAAGGAGACAGCTTCAGGCTCTAGGGACATGCCCGGCCACATGACCATACCGCGGTCCATCTGATTACCCTTGCCTACAACAACATTATCGCCCAGTATACATCGTTCGCCCACATTTACCGCCTCTCCAATATGCGCTCCACTACCAACAATGCATTTTTCCAGGACAGATCCTCTTTCAACTACCACGTTCTGCCATAGGATAGATTCAATTATAGTGACATCGGAACCAATTTTGCATCCATCTCCAAGTACAGAAGGACCCTGAACAAGAGACCCGGGTCCTATCGAACAGCCCTCTCCCAAGAGAACATGCCCCAATATCTTGGCTGATGGATCTATTGAACTATGTTCATGACTAGCACTGCTGGCCTCTGCCAAGTTGCCCGATAAATCTACCTCAAGGAGGTCATGGTGTACGCGCGAATAGCTAGCCGGAGTACCTAGGTCAATCCAATAGGGGCTGGCTTGATATCCATACACTGGCACACCAATCTCAAGGAGCTTCGGGAAAAGTCCGCGCTCGAACATGTAGAACTCTCCAGCTGGAGCGTGGACCAACACATCAGCCTCAATAAGGTATATACCACCGTTAATCCAGTTGCTTGTTGTCACGCCATGGGCCGGTTTCTCCAGAAAACGCTGTACACGACCATTTGGAGTTATCTCGACAACTCCAAATGCGGATGGGTCTTCCACAGGAGTGAGAAAAAGAGTAACCTTGGCTCCTTTCTCTCTGTGGAATCTGACCATATCTCTCAGGTCAAGGTCGGTGAATATATCACCGTTGAGGACAAAGAACGTCCCATTAAGATCGTTCTCAACATTCTTAACAGCCCCAGCAGTACCAAGCGGTGTCTCTTCCAGAACGTAAGAGAGATCCATACCAATCTGCTCTCCACCTCCAAAATGCGACTCTATTATATCTGGAAGATAGCATAGAGTGAGAATAGCTGAGTCAACCCCATGCCCCTTGAGGTGTCCCAACATGTGCTCCAGAAAAGGTCTGTTGAGAATTGGCACCATGGGCTTTGGTATGTTACAAGTCAAAGGCCTTAAACGAGTTCCCTCTCCTCCAGCCAGAATAACTGCCTTCATTTTGCATACCTAGCTCTCAGACCGTGGCCTCTCCCTATTTCCTTATGCCTTTGAGGCCAGCCTCTGCACGAAGAATATCCACCTTATCTGTGCGTTCCCATGGAAACTCCACATCTTCCCTTCCAAAGTGTCCGTAGGCGGCTGACAGCTTGTACATGGGCTGACGAAGGTTCAAGTTATTAATAATGGCTGCTGGACGGAAATCGAAGTGCTTGTGCAGAAGTTCTATGATGGTATTGTCTTCCACTTGTCCTGTACCGAATGTCTCCACTGAAATCGAGAGAGGGTGTGACTTACCTATGGCATATGAGACCTGTATCTCAAGACGATCTGCAAGCCCGGCAGCAACTATGTTCTTGGCAGCATAGCGTGCCATGTAAGCAGCCGAGCGATCAATCTTGGTTGGATCTTTGCCAGAAAAAGCACCACCACCGTGACGTGCTACTCCTCCATAAGTGTCCACCAATATCTTGCGACCCGTGAGTCCTGTATCGGCAACTGGGCCGCCGACGACAAATCTTCCGGTAGGATTTATGAATACTTTTGTATTACTATCCCACAGCGCCTTGGGGATAATTTCATCTATTACAAGGGATGCAATATCACGTTCAATAACTTCTTGCGACACATCTGGGGAGTGTTGTGTACTTACAACAACCGCCTCTATCCGTTTTGGCACACCATAGGAATACTCCACCGTGACCTGCGCCTTGCCGTCTGGTCGAAGATACGGAATAAGACCTTCTTTACGTACGTAGGCCAAACGCTGACACAGCTTGTGAGCAAGGTCAATGGACATCGGCATTAGTTCAGAAGTCTCGTTGCAGGCAAATCCAACCACCATACCCTGATCGCCTGCGCCGATCATATCTGGGTCATCGTTGGTGTAACGTGATCCCTTTTCCTTGGCTTCCTGTGATGCATCAACTCCAAGAGCAATGTCTTTTGATTGCTCCTGCAGAGACACAATCACTCCACAACTTTTAGAGTCGAACCCGAAGTCAGGGTTGTTGTATCCCGCACCATATATTGTCTCTCGGATGATGTTTGAAACGTCGACATAACTGTTAGTGGTTATTTCGCCCATGACCACTACAAGCCCATTAGTCACGCACGTCTCACAAGCGACACGAGCATCCGGGTCCTTGGTTAAGATAGCATCCAATATCGAGTCAGATATTTGATCGCACAGCTTGTCCGGATGTCCCTCTGTCACCGATTCAGATGTGTACAGATAGGATAGTGAGTCTGTGAATGCGAATCCCATTATTTTTCCTCCTCAACAACTTACTTAGATGCCTACCTTACGTGCCCTCTTCCCAGCTTGACAGGTACTTTTTCTGTTCTTCCGTCAAGGAATCCACGGAAATACCCAAGGACTCTAGTTTAAGTCGAGCCACAGTAGTATCTATTTCAACTGGCACAATATGAACGTCGCTCTTCAATTCACTATTGAGACCAGCCAAATACTCTATACAGAGAGCCTGATTTGCAAAGCTCATATCCATCACACTGGATGGATGACCCTCGGCCGCGGCCAGATTAATGAGCCGCCCTTCTGCCAATAGGTACAGCATCCGACCGTCCTTGATAGTGTATTCCTCCACGGATGAGCGGACTACACGCTTAGCACTTGACATGGATTCCAGGCAAGGAATGTTTATCTCCGAATTAAAGTGCCCGCTGTTGGCCAAAATAGCGCCGTTTTTCATGCACTCCATGCTAGGGCCATCTATTACATTAATGTCTCCAGTGGCAGTGATAAAAATATCACCCAATGGAGAAGCGTCAATAATCGGCATGACTTGATAGCCATCCATGACAGCTTCCAAGGCCCGTACCGCATCAACCTCGGTTACGATAACATGTGATCCCATGCCACGAGCCCTTGAAGCAATGCCGCGACCGCACCAGCCGTAGCCGCAGACCACCACGTTCTTCCCAGCCCAGAGCACGTTGGTAGCACGCGTGATGCCATCCAGTGTGCTCTGCCCGGTCCCATAGCGATTGTCGAACAGGTGCTTGGTGTCTGCATCGTTGATGGCAATAATCGGGTATTGAAGCTTGCCCTCATTGGCCATGCTCCTCAGACGTATGACTCCGGTAGTTGTTTCCTCTGTACCACCTCTAACTCCAGGCAAGAGCTCCGTTCGTTCCTTGTGGAGCACAGTCACTAAATCCGCACCATCGTCCATGGTATAGTGAGGCGCATGATCCAATGTGGAATGAATATGCTGGTAGTAGGTGGAATTATCCTCTCCATGAATAGCAAAGGTCGGTATTCCATACTCACTCACTAAAGCGGCGGCCGTATCATCTTGAGTGCTCAATGGATTGCTAGCGCAAAGAGCTACGCTAGCTCCGCCATCCCGAAGAGTTATTGCCAAATTGGCCGTTTCAGTGGTTACATGGAGACATGCAGACAACTTTATGCCCTGAAGAGGCTTCTCCTTGAGGAAGCGTTCCCTTATGATACGTAGAACCCGCATCTCCCTGGCAGCCCACTCAATACGCATAACTCCTTGGCTAGCCAGATTCAGATCTTTCACATCTCCTTCAGCTTTGGTAACCATCCTTTAACTATCCTCCTTAAAATCAAGGGCTTGAAATCATGATATTACTTGTTAAGTGGCTGAGAATAAACATGCATGTTTATTCTCAGCCAGTGCATCATAGTTGATTAAGAGTTGGCATGTCCACTTCCAAACGGCTAATTCTACAGCGCTTGCTGCACCAACTCTTGCAGGTCTGACTCTGATCTCGCTCCAACGTGGCTGATTATCTCTCCCGCCGCTATGGCACCAATGTGTCCACTGATCGCTACGTCGTAGCCGTGTGTAATGCCGTAAAGAAAACCAGCTGCATAGAGATCTCCAGCTCCCGTGGTATCCACAACGCGTTCCACCAACACGGCATTAACGTGGTGCACAATTTCACTCGTGGCGATGAGCGACCCCTCCGCTCCGAGAGTGACAGCCACCAAGTTGCAGTCGCCGCGCCCAAGTTCTAGGGCAGCATGGACATTCTCTTCTTGGTACAGCGAGATAATCTCCTGTTCGTTGGCAAAGAGAATATCCACGTGATTCAGAATCAGATCTCTAAATGAGTCACGATAACGACCAACGCAGAAGGAATCAGAAAGTGTCAGAGCCACCTGACGTCCAGCGTCATGTGCCAGCTCTGCCGCCTTTATCATAGCTTCTTTTGCCATGGGGGCATCCCACAGATAACCTTCCAAGTATGTCACTTTATGGCGCTGTATGGTATCGGCGTCTATATCCTCAGGGCCTAGTTCAACACATGCACCGAGATAGGTAGCCATTGATCGCTGTCCATCAGGGGTAACGATAACCAAGCATCGCGCGGTCGGTGAACTATCTAGAGCAGGCGCAGTACCGAAGGTTATACCCATGGATTCCATGTCATGATGGAAAATGCCGCCAAATTTGTCGTTATGTACCTTGCCTATATATGACCCTGTACCTCCCAGAGAAGCCAAGCCAGCCATTGTGTTACCCACGGAGCCTCCGGACATCTCTATTCCAGGGACCATTGCTTCATGTATTTTGTCCGCCTGTAGGGCGTCCACCAGCGTCATTGCACCCTTTAGCAGGCCATGTTCAAGCAAAAACGCCTCGCCTGCAGGTGCCAAGATATCGACCATAGCATTGCCAATACCAACCACGTCTTTAAGGTTTCTTTGTTCTTCATACATCACAATTGTTTACCTAAGCGATTCCTCTCGAGAACGTCGTAAATAAGTGCTACATGAGATGCAAAAACAGCCCATTATAATACATTTGCTAATCAGAGAACCCCCCGATCACCACACACACTAACACCAAATCTACAGCGTAAAATAAGACGCTCCCAAACTGGTGTTGGCTAACCTTTCTCAGTTGGATAGTTACCCTGTATCCAGGCTGGAGTGCCGGCCTCTATGTTGAAGAGGCGGTCAGAGGCTAGGCTCATAGCCGCGGCCATCTCACATGCCAAACCGCTTCGCGCGCCCATGGCGCATATGAAAAGCAGATCCTTCCCCGCGGGTAACTCGTCGATGCGGGCAATGACATCGTCAACAGGGATATGCACAGCTCCAGCTACATGACCGGAAGCCCACTCATCGGGCTGACGCACATCAATAACCACGGCGTTCCCGCCATCAATCATCTCCTTGGCCTCTTCCAGGCTTACACGCCAGTATGGCTCTCCTGAATCTTGTCTTGGCATACCAATGATCCTCCAAGTATCTCAATTATTTTGACGCTTATTCCATAGCATGAAATAAGTATATAGGCACGCTATTTTAAATACTTGTCTACCAACAGAGCAAGACGCCCCAGTGCTTCAGTTGGAATCGCTTCTCTAGCGGTTATGATGGTATTCTCAAGGGCTGAACCACAAGAACAATTCCGCTCCTCGGACAAGCTCGGAATCACGTCAGCAAGTATCGCTTTGGAGAGGGATGTGTTCTTATTCAGGTTCGCCACCACCATCTCCACGGTCACCGGTGTTTCGCTCTCATGCCAACAGTCGTAGTCTGTAGAGCAAGCTAATATAGCGTAGCATATCTCTGCTTCTCTGGCGAGTTTGGCCTCCGGCAGCGCGGTCATGCCGATGACGTCAGCACCCCACGAGCGGTACATATGTGACTCAGCTTTGGTGGAAAACTGTGGGCCTTCCATGACCACATATGTACCTGTTGGATGAACCTTAGCTCCAATTTTCTCCGATCCACGGTGAAGTGCCTCTGTCATATATGGGCAAAACGGCTCAGCAAATCCGACGTGAGCCACTATGCCGTCTCCAAAGAAGGTGCTCACACGACCCTTTGTCTTATCAATAATCTGGTCAGGTATAACCATATCCAGGGGACTTATTTCTTCTCTGAGGCTGCCCACCGCGCTCACAGATATTATCCTCTGGACACCAATGGCTTTCATGGCATATATGTTGGCCCTGACTGGTATCTCCGATGGCGAAAAAAAGTGTCCTCTGCCGTGACGTGGCAGAAAAGCAACCCCTACTCCATGAAAAGTTCCTGTAACGATAGCATCGCTTGGCTTGCCAAAGGGCGTATCGAGGTAGACTTCCTTCACGTCGTTCAAACCTTCCATCTGGTACAAACCAGTGCCGCCTATTATTCCAATGCGGGTTTCAGTCACAGTTCGCCAGCTTTCGCAAAGCCTCTACGTAGGGCGCCTCTGCAACACCCCTATCTGTAATGATGGCCTTGATGTATTTGCTGGGAGTCACGTCAAATGCCGGGTTCAAGACAGGTGTGTTCTCCAGTGCTATCTGTGTGTCTCTAATTCGCCTTATCTCTTCCGCTGGGCGTTCCTCTATGGGTATTTCGTCTCCTGATGCCATGCTCATATCAACGGTACTAAATGGTGCTGCCACGTAGAATGGTATGCCATGAGCATGGGCCAGTATTGCCAGTGAGCAGGTGCCTATCTTGTTCGCCACATCGCCGTTGGCCGCAATCCTGTCCGCCCCAACGATGGCGCAATGGATTTTGCCCTGGTTCATCAGATATCCAGCAGCGGAATCCACTATGAGTGTCGCGGGAATGCCCATGTGCGCCAACTCCCATGTGGTAAGTCGCGCTCCCTGAAGCCAGGGCCTAGTCTCAGTGGCTAGAACATCCTTCACTCGACCTTCCATCCACGCACGGTGAATGACGCCAAGTGCAGTGCCGTAGCCCCCAGTGGCCAGTGCGCCGGTGTTGCAGTGAGTCAATACTGTGGAACACAGCGGAATGAGGGATGCACCAAATGTGGCCATCCTCAAGTCAGACTCCTGGGTCTCTAGGTGGACTTGTTTGGCCTCACTTAAAAGCGAAGTTTCCATATTGTCCTTCTGTGGTATTCTCTCTGCGAAGGCCATCATCCTGTCCAGCGCCCAGCGAAGGTTAACGGCCGTTGGCCTTGACTCTGCCAACTCCTGAGAGGCCAGCAGCAGTCCGTCCAGGGTAGATTTTCTGTCCGTCCCTTTAATGGCTGTCGCTGCAAGCACCATCCCATAGGCGGCCGTGACGCCTATGGCCGGAGCACCCCTAACTCGCATCTCGCGTATAGCTAGTGCGGTGTCTTTGGTGGTTTTGATATCCAGAACAACCTCTTCCCAGGGCAGCTTGGTCTGGTCAAGGAGCCTGAGGCATCCTTGTGACCACTCTATGGGATTGGGTGTGTTGAAGGATGGTTGTTTTCCTGCGTACTTCAGTTCTGACAAAGTGGCCTCATTATACAAAACCTTAGGCTATCTTATTCTAGACACCCAGCGCATTCAACACTGCTTCACTTGCAACCTACAAGATGGAGTTTACTAGAACAATGTCTCCAGTGCCTTGGGAAACTCGCCAAGAGTCAGGACTTGCAGATAAGGGTCGGCCACCTTCTCCTGGCCTTCGGCTGTTCCCAAAAGCACGCTCGTCATGCCAGCTCGGTTGGCCCCTAGAACATCATTCTGAATGTGATCTCCCAGATGGACAGTCTTGTCTGGAGTAGTTCCCAGTTCTTGTAACGTCATATGGAACATCTCCGTAGAAGGTTTGCATAGCTTCACCTCGTCAGAGAATGTGAGGACATGGAAAAAATCTAAGATACCTTGCTGCGCCAGGTATCTTCTAAACAATCTGCCTGGCGTCATGCCAGTGTTGGAGATTAAGGCAACACGGTACCCCATTCCCCTCACATCCTCCAACACCTTGTACGCCTCCGGTGCAACGGGGGGAGGAAATTCAAAGAATGCCTCCGCATACCAGTAGGTGATCTGTTCCACCACCTGGCTGTTCAAGCGCTGGGACAGGCCATTATCTATGTTGTTTATGAACATTTCAACCTGCTCGTCGAAGGTTACATCCTTCTCTTCGGAGTGAATGAGGCGACATGCCCTGAAACAGCTGCGGTAAGCCTCTTGTAGCTGATCAAATGAAAAATCATAGCCAGCGTCTGTGAGAGCTTCCAGAGATCCTTCCAGGCGCCTCCGCGTTCTGGCCCTGCCAAGCTCGCGATCGTCCATTATGAGAGTCTGCCACAGGTCGAATGTAACGGCTTCAATATTGCGCATGAGTGCCTACCCCACATCCAGAAGTTTGGCCGCCATCACGTCCACCAGACCCATATCTGTCAGCTTCAGTTCAGGTATAACCGGCAAAGCCAGGAATGAGAGAACAGAAAATGGCGATGGAACCTGACAACCCAGATCCCTGGTCAAGCGTTCCATTTCCTTTATTTTCGCAGCCACAGTCTCAAGAGGTTCCTGCGAGAGGAGGCCAGCAATTGGCAGTGGGAGTGAAGCTAGAATTTTACCATCCGCGGCCACCGCAAGACCACCCTGATTGACCTCCACCTCTTTGATGGCAGCATAGATATCGTCATCTGACACTCCTGCAACAACTATGTTGTGGGAGTCGTGGGCAACAGAGGTGGCTATGGCCCCTTTCTTCAAGCCAAAGCCCTTAACCAATCCTATACCGATGTTGCCAGTGGCATGGTGACGCTCAACCACCACCAGCTTGAGCATGTCCTTAGCGGCATCAGCAATCACAGTGCCATTGCTTCGGCTAGGACGCTGATCCAGCCTGCGGGTCACAATTTGCCCAGGAACAATCTCAATCACAGGGAATGTCGCAGCGTCACCTGCTGTCAGCGCTAGATCTACTTTAGTAAATGGTTTAACATGCATGGTACGGGTTATGGCCTCATTTGTAGGTATATTTGGAGTGAATAAAGGTTTCCCGTTCTCGGCCACCAAACGACCCCTGTAATACACCTGCTGAATATCCAATTCCTTCAGGTCACCGACGACCATCATGTTGGCGTAGTAGCCGGGAGCTATACCACCAAGACCCTCCAGCCGAAAGTACTCTGCCACATTGAGTGAGGCCATCTGAATAGCCCTGACAGGGTCTAAGCCTAGTCGAATGGCCTTACGCACCACGGCGTCCACATCACCCTCTTCCAGAATATCCAGTGCGCTGCGGTCATCAACAACTAGCATGCAACGGTGATAATTGCCATCATTGACCAGGGGGAGCAGTTCTTCCAGGTTCTTCTCAGATGAACCTTCTCTTATCATAAGACGCATACCACGTCGCAGCTTCTCAAGGCCCTCATCGTACTCAGTAGACTCGTGATCTGAGCCGATTATTGGTGCAAGGTACGCGTTGAGAGCCTTGCCACGCACACGCGGGGCGTGTCCGTCTTTTGGTAGTCCACTAGCTGCTTTGATCTTCTCAAGGACGTGAGGGTCGGCATTTATCACTCCTGGAAAGTTCATCAATTCACCTAGTCCAATGACCCGTTTCCATCGCAGTGCTTTGCGAATGTCAGATGGCTCCAGTGTGAACCCTGATGTCTCCATTGATGTGGATGGCACGCAGGACGGAGCTACAAAAAAAAGGTCTACCGGAACCTTACGAGCACAGTCCATTATATATCTCATGCCATCAAGGCCGGACACGTTGGTCACCTCATGAAGATCAGTGACAGCTGCCAATGTGCCTCTTGGCACCACAGCCCTGGCAAACTGGTCTACATGAAGATAGCTGCTCTCCAGATGAAAGTGGCCGTCTATGAATCCAGGTACCAGGTATTTACCGCCGAGGTCAATAACCCGTCGCGCTTCTTTGTAATCGCCGATGCCCGCCACACGACCCTGATACACGGCTACGTCGTTCTCTTCAATCTCACCAGTGAATGTGTTCACGATTCTAGCATTGGAAAACATCAAGTCAGCTCTGGCATCTCCGCGCGCCACTTCTATGAGGCCTTTAAGACTCATGAGCACTTCCATCAAGAACATGAATGTCTGGTAGATGGCGATATTGCTGTTCGAAGTCCAAACCATAACCAACCATAAACTCGTTTGGCACAGTGAAACCCAGGTAGTCAGGGGTCACAGACACCTGTCTGCGAGAGGGCTTATCCAACAAAGTGCAAAGCTTCACAGATGAAGCGCCCTTTCTCCGCAAATACCCAAATATATAGGACGAGGTTAATCCGGTGTCAACTATATCCTCCACAACCAGAACTTCTCTCCCTTTAATTGAACTAGAGACACCCATGCTGAGCTTCACATTGCCTGACGATTGCACCTCGTCTCCATAACTTGAGAGACGAATGAAGTCAATTTCCACAGGTCGCTGCATCTGCCGTATCAGGTCGGCCAGGAATACAAATGAGCCTTTTAGGACACCAACCAGCAGTGGTATATCAACGGGATAGTCTTCCTGTATCTGGTTAGCCATACGATTGATTGTCGATGCTATCTGCTCTCTAGATATGAGCAGTGTCTGAGTTCTTTTTGCATTTAAAGAAGCGGTCATCAGTACTCCCATTCGAATATAGCAAGGCGCTGGATGGCTGTCAACGACAGCATGGCGTCCCTGCACACACTTTTCACAAGCGTTGCACTCGATTAACGTACTCTGCTAAAAGCAACGTGTGTGGCAGTGCAAAACCCGCGCAGCGTCAATTGTAATATAATCTCTGTGTACAGTTACATTGAGAATGTTTTTGCCATATCCACTATCACCTTCCGACTCAAGCTTTACTAGTAGCTCTCGACACTGATTCTGGAGAGCTAGGTATTACAGATGTAGTCACGCTGCTAGACACCGACGAGGTAAGCTTCTGAACATTCTTTGTGATAATTGTCATAGGTGTTCTATACCTGTGAACCACTTTGAGGCAGCCGGTATCTACTAGAAATAGTCAAAACTGCAAATCATCTTTGGCGCCGTTACGCCTCACTTATCCATTAGAGAATCTGGTGTTTGTGGGCAATGGAGGATTGTGTGTGCAGATGAGATCGTTACTGGAACCACGACTGAGGCTGGCATTCTCCAGAGACAACAACATCATAATCGAAACTCGACCATATGGATTGTGCCAAATTGAGGGAATAAGCCCCAATAACACCGTTGAGTTCGTCAATTTGCTGAGGAAGTGAGATGCCAAAATACCTGCCGAGGGGGTTTAACAGACCATTAGGTTATAGTAAAAGTGGATCCTTCATTGGACTTTGTAACCTCTATGCGTACGGGAAAGGCCTCTTTCAGCTCTTCTATGTGAGTTATCACGATTATCTTCTGGAAATCGCCCTGAATTGCATTTATGGCTTCCACCAGCTTTTCCAAACCCTCTGCGTCCTGTGTACCGAACCCCTCATCTATAAACAGGGTAGGCAACGGTGCCCCTGAGCGGTTGGCGAGAAGTTTGGAAAGGGCAATGCGAAGGGCGAAGTTTATGCGGAAGGCCTCGCCACCGCTGTATGTTTCATAGCTGCGTGTGCCAAGCTCATCGGAAATCTTGATGTCCAATGTTTCTCTCGGATCTCCGCCTCCGCGCCTCTCTCGCTGACTCTCCAACTTCAAGTTCATACGATGATCTGTAACACGACCCAGAATATCGTTGGCCTGGTCCTCCAACTCGGGAAGGGCCTGCTCAATCAAAAGTGCCTGTATTCCACTCTTGCCGAATGCCACCGCTAGCTGGTCGTAAACCCCCTTCTGATGCGAGGATACACCTAGGGATTCAGCTTTTTCCACACGCCTAAGCTCAAGCTCACGGCACCTTTCCAGTTGGCCATGCACCACACCACTATCTTCGAGAAGACGTCCTTGCCGCACCCTTAAAGCAGCCAAATGTGATTTCTCCTCGTTCTGAGAATCCAGAATGCCAGATAGCAAGACAAGCGCTCCTTTCAGTGAAGGCATGGCCAATTGCACTTCCTGCAAGCGCTGGTGGTTCACTTGCAACAGCGCTTCCTCAGATTCCAGAGCGTCAGTAAGTTGATCGGCCATGTCCCCAGCGGCCCTAGCCCCCTCAACCGCTCTGAACAGGGAGTCACGACGATCTTCCTCTTTCTTACGAATATCTATGAATTCGGATTCCATTTTCGCGAATTCCTGTTCCATCTTTATTCTCTCAGTTTCCATCCGAGTTATGGAGACATCGTTCTCACGATGGCTGGCAGCCTTCTGTCTTCCCTGTGACTCGTAGTTGGCAGCAAGATGTTGACACCCTTCTTCGCCTAGGTCCTCACCGCATAGAGGACAACTGGCCCCGATCCCGTCCGGCCCACTGGCCTCGTGAAGGAGGTCCACCTTCACTCTAAGATCATCCATCTCCGCTTTCAACCCCAAATTGATTTGTCTAAGATGAAGAACCTGAGATTGAAATTCTCGGACTTGTATCCTTTGCTGATCAGTTTCCTGGGAAGGAGTGGACAGTTCATCCAAGAAGATGCGAAGTTGTATAAGCTCAAATTCCAGCTTAGGCAAGCGCTCGGCATCGACCATAATCTCCTCAACTCGCTTCCTTTGTAATCTCAACCGTGACTCCCGTCCTCTCAGTTCCTCAAAAACTCGCTTTTCTTCTAGTTCCAATCCACTCAACTCTTGCTTCAAGGTTTGGAGTCGGTGGATTTCCGCCTGAAGGGCATCAAGCCTGGATTCTCGACCACGTACATCAGTGTCCAAAACTGCCAACTCTCCCGTTATTATGCCCATCTGAGCCTGATATCCTTCTTTGCGTGATATCTCACCATCTATGGTCCCTATATCAGCTTCCAGCATTCTCACTGAGGCATCTCTCTCCCTGGCCTGTGCTCTGGTCTTCTCTGCCAAACGTTCGTACCAGGATAGGTTGAGTACCTCACCAAGAAGCTCCTTGCGCTTTGATGGCGTACTTGTAGTGAACATATCAGCCCTGCCCTGAAGAATGAATGCGCTGTTGACAAAGGTGTCATAGTCCATGCGGAGCAACGATCGAATTTTTGCCTCTGTCTCTCGCACGGAGTTACCTGTAATCGGCTGGAAACTCTCTTCGGTGGAGTGAAAAAGCTCCAGAAACGTGGCCCCCTGACGGCCCCTTGTGGGACGTGCAAACCTCCTGGACACCCAGTAACGACCGTCACCAGCCTGGAACTCAAGGTCAACCATCATGTCGCTTTCGCCCTGATAGACCAACTCTTCCTGAACCCTAGCCCTAGCGGTACCCCAAAGGACCCAGGTTATTGCATCCAATAAGGCCGATTTACCGTGGCCATTATCGCCGCATAGGCAAGCAACATGCACACCCTCCAGATCAAGGACTGGTGCTCTATCGCGATAGGAAAGGAAATTTTTTAGCGATAGCTTCAGCGGTATCAATTTACTCTAAACGTTGGGCTGCACAAACATGCAATAATAAGTATTTATAAGCACTTTAAAGTACTCCATTAAAGATGATGCGTATAGTGACCTGCACTGTCGCAATTATTCCTGATGGGATTCTACTATAGAAAGAAGTGCCGAGGGAGATCTATACGCCAATTTCATTGTGCAAGCATATACGATATCAACCTTTGACGGATATAACTCATATCCGTAAACTTAACTCAAGCAAGCTGATAGATACCAACAAATAGACACTGGAAGAGACAACTACATGAACAGGCCTGGCTCACTCTCCCCTGAAGAAACGGCATTATTCACGGACCTCTACGAGTTGACTATGGCACAGAGCTACATGCAAGAGCAGATGTTCGCTCCTGGCACCTTCAGTCTGTTCGTGCGCCAATCCAGAGTCAATCGACCCTACCTTGTAGCCGCCGGCCTGGAAGATGTGTTGAACTACCTGGAGGCGTTCTCCGTTTCGTCGGCAGCCATTGATTACCTACACTCCACCGGGATATTTGCCAGCGAATTCCTGGATTATCTGTGCCATCTTCGATTCACAGGAAATGTCCGCGCAATTCCTGAGGGACGCCTCTGCTTCTATGGCGAACCTATGCTGGAGGTCACAGCGCCTATAATCGAAGCGCAGCTGGTAGAGACCTTGGTCATAAATCAACTCAACCTCCAGAGCGTGGTTGCTACCAAGGCGGCTCGGTGTTTTTGGTCAGCCGGAAATAGGTCTGTGTCTGATTTCTCACTGAGACGCACACACGGAGTAGACGCGGGCATGAAAGCAGCAAGATCCAGCTACATAGTTGGTTTCCAATCGACCAGCAACGTCCTAGCCGGGAAAACATACGGTATACCTGTAACTGGGACCATGGCTCACTCATACGTCACCAGCTTCGAGAATGAATTGGAATCCTTCAGAGCATTTGCCAAGAGCTTCCCTGAGACCACCGTTCTTCTCATTGACACCTACAATACAGTCGCTGGAGCGCACAAAGCCGTCGTGGTCGCCCATGAAATGGAGTCCAAGGGAAACAGACTGAGAGGCGTACGGCTAGACAGCGGCGACCTCATCGAGCTGAGTCGACAGGTACGAAAAATCTTGGATGAAGCGGAGCTTGGATACGTAACCATCCTCGCCAGTGGAGGGCTGGACGAGTTTGAGGTAGAGAGGCTAGTGGCAGCGGATGCTCCCATAGATGGCTTTGGTATTGGAACACGCATGGGTGTCTCTGGAGATGCTCCCTGGCTGGACATGGCCTACAAGCTTGTAAAGTATGACGAACGGCCAGTCCTCAAGCTCAGCACTGGGAAAATATCACTGGCAGATGAGAAACAAGTGTTCCGGCTCATGGACTCAAAAGGGCAACTGAGCGGTGATGTCATCGGCCTTGCAGATGATCAGCTTCCGGAACCCAGAGCTGATGCCCTTTTGGAAACCTTCATGGGAGAGGGCAAAATAACAAAGCCCTTGCCATCTTTACCGGAGATAAGAGAACGCTTTCAACAGGATTTTTCGGCCCTAGATGACAGATTCAAGAGCCTGAAGAAAGCCGACAAATATCCAGTTAGATTGAGCAGCAGGCTTCGGAGACTTCAGAAAGAACTGGAAAGAAAAGCAGGAACAGTGGAGATGGAGTGAACCCGGCTAAGGGATTGTTCATCGTTGATGTGATTGCCTTTCTTGGTGTGTCACTCTCATATGTTTCCCAAGATCTGTTTGACACTCCGCATTAAAGCAACGCGGCGGCAAAGAAAATTCACTGCTGTAAACGTAGTGCTCCTTGACATTCTTATATCAGACCGGAAATCCTTGTTGGAACATATCTCACGCCAAATCCTGTCCGTCTATCGCAATCTGCTCACGCAGATAGTGTAGATCTACACATAATACTCTTCGCACACCAAGGCTATGTTTATAGTCATCCAAGAGAAATTTCGCGCTGAGGGGGCGAATTCTAAACAGAAGCATATCACTTCCCATGTTTTCTGATGAATGAAGCCACATTGCGCTCTCAAAAGATGCGTATGTATATCTCTCCTCGCATCTTTTGTTGTGCCTAGTATAGTGTTATACTGGTATCAGTTCCACGCAATATATAGATTACTCGAGGTGAACGTAGAGTTGAAGTGGTTGAAAGATGGCACAATAACGTCTGCAAAGGGGTTCTTAGCAGGAGCAACCTATTCAGGCATCAGGACATACACCAAGGATAAGCTAGATCTTGGCATCGTCAGCTCTGAGACACGCTGCACTGTCGCGGGAACTTTCACCACAAATCAAATCAAATCACCGTCTGTTGTCCTTGACCAGCGCAGAGTGGCTTCTGGATACGCACAGGCAATAATCATCAATAGCGGAATAGCCAATGCTTGCGTAGGCGATCAAGGAATGACAGATGCCTTGGAAATGGCTGACATAGCAGCAAATCACCTGGGCATTGACCCAGAACTTGTCCTTGCCTGTAGCACCGGACTTATAGGAGTTGAGCTACCAATGGCATTAATCCGCAACGGTGTACCCAAAGTGCAGCTAACCGCAGACGAAAACGGAGGACATGCACTGGGCCGGGCAATTCGGACCACGGATACCATATCAAAAGAATTCGCAGTTTCCTTCAATATTGGAGAGAACACCTACATACTTGGAGGCATTTCCAAGGGTTCCGGAATGATCCACCCCAACATGGCGACTATGCTAGCCTTCATGACAACAGATGCACCAGTTGAGCAAAAATTCCTTCAGAAATCCCTCTCTAAATCAGTTGATGCATCATTCAATATGATTACCATCGACGGTGATACAAGCACAAATGACAGCGTTATTATTATGGCAAATGGAGCCGCCGGTGGAGATACCATTACATCTGGCAGTCCGGGCGAAGAAGCCTTCATGCACGCACTAAATGAAGTATCCATCGCGTTGGCAAGAGAGATAGCCAGAGACGGCGAAGGTGCTTCCAAGCTGGTAAATGTCACTGTAGAAGGCGCTGTAACAGAGAGCGATGCTAGGGCCGCCGCTAGAGCCGTGGCCGCTTCCACCTTGGTCAAGTCCGCCATCCACGGCGGTGACCCCAACTGGGGTCGCATCATTGTTGCACTTGGATACAGCGGCGCTGAACTTGTAGAGAACCTAATAGCTCTCTACATCAGTGATGTATGTATTATGGAAGAGGGCCGCCCCATACCATACTTCAAAGACGCGGTGGTCTTAACCATGACTGGGCCTGAAATTAGCATACGCCTTAATCTTAACCTTGGCACCGCATCTGCAACCGCTTGGGGCTGCGATATCAGCGAAGAGTACGTCACCTTCAACAGCGCTTACACCACGTGATACGTGCCCGCTGTGCAGCCCTCCTAGGGAGCATCACAGCGGTAGCCTAAAAACCACGTCATGAAATCGATAAATGGAAAAGAGTAGCTTGACTCCTGATGTACACCTTCCTCCTACCTTGGTAATCAAGATAGGAGGAAGCGTTTTAAGCAATAAAGACACCACAATACAGGATCTTGTTGCGCTGCAACAGCAGGGTGAGGTTCCGGTGGTAATTCACGGTGGTGGGCAGGTAATCTCTCAATGGATGGAGAAGCAGGGCGCACTCGCTCACTTCGTAAATGGCCTCAGGATTACCGATGCCACAAGCATGGAAATTGTAGCTGCAACACTGGCTGGACTTGTAAACAAGAACTTGGTGGCCTCCATTCAAAGACTAGGAGGAAAAGCAATCGGAATGAGTGGTGTAGATGGGGGAATGCTTCAAGCAGAAATCCTGGACCCAGAGCTTGGGTACGTGGGGAAAATTACACAGGTAGACACTGCTCCCATCCACCAGGCCCTAACCTCTGGATACATACCAGTAATAGCGCCTGTGGCCATTCATGTCATAGATTCCTCGGAGCACAGCGGAGCTCTATTAAACATCAACGGTGATACCGCCGCTGGTGAGATAGCACGCACACTACAGGCAGAGTCAATGGTCTTTCTAACCGATGTGGAAGGGGTAATGGACTCTAACCGCAACGTTATTAACAAACTCACCTCAGCTCAAGTAACCGATTTAATAAGTTCAGGCACAATTGCAGGTGGCATGGTACCAAAGGTAGAGGCTTGCTTGCGTGCACTAGAAAAGGTTAGAGTTGCCCAGATATTAGATGGGAGAAGAAGTAATTCTCTACTAGATTTTGTAGCGGGACACTCCTCCGGCACCAGGATTGATTAGAGGCAATGTCTAGCTTCAAAGGCGATCAGGACTGGTCGCCATTCCACAATGGAGAAACCAGAAGGTCTGTTATATCTTTTGATTCAACCCGGATGTTGAAGTGGGGACTGATAGTTTTTGGCCTAATACTATTCCTCGTCCTCCTAAACATACTGAGACAGCTATTCACCAATTGGCTCTGGTTCGAGGCACTCGACTACAGCAGCGTCTACATGAAGATTGTGGGCACCAAGCTGTGGCTCTTTTTCTTTGGGGCCTTGGGCTTTACGACTATCATCATACCAAACACCTTGTTCGCATACAAAAACTTCAAGGGTGAGCCGACAATATCCTTGTCGCTCGCTGTTCAGGATTGGATGAAGTGCCTTTTTACGTGGGGCACGTGGCTAATTATTTTCCTGCTGGCCATTATCTTCGGTGCCATAGCGAGCAGTCAATGGGAAACGGCGCTTAAGTTCATCCACAATGTCCAGTTCAACACAGATGACCCAGTATTCCACAATGACGTGTCTTTCTACGTGTTCACGTTACCAATGTTAAATGTTATTCAGGGATGGTTGCTTGGAGCCATAACAACAACAATATTAGTTGTAATTTCAATATACCTCATCAAAATAAAACTAAGCGGAATAAACTTAACTCAGACAATTAATCATGCAATGAGTCACGCTTCAATTCTATTGGGCCTGCTGCTTTTAGTTATAACATGGAGCTACTGGATGGACCGCTACGAACTCCTGTTTTCCTCCAGCGGAGCTATCTTCGGTGCCTCATATACCGACCTACACGCACGTCTCCCAACACTCTATATTCTTATTGCTATAGGCAGCATGATAGGAGTACTGCTCCTTACCAACGCCTATTTCCGATCTCCTCGAATAATCGTGGGCGGTCTTGGTTTGTGGATTACGGCGGCCATAATAGTGGGGGCAATTTACCCATCTCTTGTACAACGCTTCCAAGTAGATCCCAACGAATTGGACAAGGAACGCGCTTATATTCCTCACCACCTAGAATTCACACGGCATGGCTTCGCCCTAGACCGCATCGTTGAGGAAGATTACGATCTGGCCACCATAGATACAGGAAGTCGAGCTGGCGAGCTAGCCCCTCTATCCGCGGAAGCTGTGGCAGCCAATCCTGGAACAATTAACAACGTGCGGTTGTGGGACCGCCGCCCGCTCACGAGCATATACAACCAGATTCAGTTCTTCAGAGCTTACTATCGGTTCGTGGGAGTGGATATAGACCGCTACAACATAAATGGAGAAATTCGCCAGGTGGTCTTAGGAGCGCGTGAGCTTTTCCCTGAGGATCTGCCACAGGAATCACAGTCCTGGGTAAATAGCCGACTCCAATTCACTCATGGCTTCGGGATAGCCATGAGCCCGACGACGGAGTTCACAGCCGAAGGGAAACCTGAATTCTACATTAAAGACATTCCCCCAAAAGCAGCTACGGAGTCACTAGAAGGGCTCGTCCCGCAGATAACACAACCACAGATCTACTATGGAGAGAACAGCGCAAACTATGTCATAGTCAAGTCCAAGGAACCAGAATTCGATTTCCCTGCTATAGATTCGAACCCAGTCGCCAACACAGAGTATAAATACGATGGCGGCGGCGGGGTACAGCTCAGTTCTGTGGCTCACAGACTAGCCTATGCATTGGAGTTCGTAGACATCAACATCCTAATCAGCGGAGCTATATCATCCGAGAGCAGAATCCAGTACAGGCGACTAATCCAGGATAGAGTAAAACAATTGGCTCCATTCCTGCGATTGGACTCAGACCCATATATAGTAGTGAGCGAAGGCAATTTATGGTGGATTCAGGATGCCTATACCGTCACAGATCATTATCCATACTCAGACCCGTACCGCGATGATTTCAACTACATCCGAAATAGCGTAAAGGCAGTAGTCAACGCCTACACAGGTGAGGTAGACTTCTATATCTTTGACGAAGAGGATGCACTAATTCAGACCTATTCAAATATATTCCCGGGCCTATTCAAGTCAGGGAGAGAGATGCCTAAAGACCTGCAATCTCACATTCGCTATCCACGTGACTTCTTCTCCATACAGGCTGAAAAATACCTCTTATACCATATGAAAGACACCACCGACTTTTATCGCAAAGAAGACCCATGGAGCATACCACAGGAACTATTCTTTGAAACAATGCAGCCAATACAGCCATACCATGTCATAATGAAGCTTCCGGGCGAGGAGAAGGAAGAATTTGTTCTCATGCTCCCATTCACCCCACTCAACAAGCCAAATCAGGTGGCATGGTTGGCCGCCCGTATGGACAACGACCGTGGGCAGTATGGTAGCCTAAAAGCGTTCTTCTTTCCAAAAGGCATTCAAGTGGACGGACCAGAACAGATAGAAGCACGCATAGACCAGGATTTCACAATCAAACAGCAGTTCACTCTGCTGTGCCAAAGGGGTGCCAGATGCATCAGAGGCAATCTGCTTGTCACCCCCATTGAGCATGAAGGGGAAAAGTTCTTAATGTACGTTGAGCCTCTTTACATACAGGCAGATAACATAACATTCCCGGAACTTAAGCAGGTGATTGTAGCCGATGCCAAACGAGTTGTTATGAAGGGCGATTTCCAAAGCGCTCTTGACGCACTTCTGGAAAAACGACCTGATTCAGATGGTGGCGACACTACGTCACTACACACGTATGACACAGAGCAACAGCAAATCGAAGACATACGGCAATCCATAGAGGACATTCAGCAGACTCTAAACCAACTAGCAACGAACTTGAAACAGATGATAAAGTCCATATCAGAAGGAGAAAAATGAGCAACTTGATTGATCTAGAAAATAAGTACTATATGCAGGTGGCTCGACGTCAACCGGTGGTGATTGTGAAAGGGAAAGGTACGTTAGTTTGGGACGAAAACGACAAAGAGTATCTAGATTTCACATCTGGTTGGGCAGTCAATACTCTTGGACATTGTCATCCATCTCTGGTCAGCGCCATTGAGGAACAGGCTCACACCTTGATGCAGACCTCCAACCAATTCTATACCATACCCCAGGTTAAGTTGGCCCAGCTTCTAGTAGAAAACAGCTGCCTAGACCGTATCTTCTTCAGCAACAGCGGTGCGGAAGCCAACGAGGGAGCCGTCAAACTGGCCCGCAAGTACGGCAAGATCAACCGAAACGGAGCATACGAAATCATAACAGCACTAAACTCCTTTCATGGACGCACGCTGACCATGGCGGCAGCCACAGGCCAGCCCAGCTATCAGGAACAGTGGCAACCCCTAGCTCCTGGCTTTGTAAATGTGCCCTACAACGATATCGAAGCCATCAAAGCAGCCACCAACAGCAACACATGCGCCGTCATGCTTGAACCCGTACAGGGAGAGGGAGGCGTCATCGTCCCATCAATGGATTACTTAAAGCAGGTACGCGCGTGGTGCGATGAACAGAACTTGGTGATGGTCCTGGACGAGGTGCAAACGGGCATCGGGCGCCTGGGCACCCTGTTTGGCTACGAGCGTTTTGGGGTAGAACCAGATGCAATTACACTGGCCAAGGGACTTGGCGGCGGCGTACCAATAGGTGCGTTCATGGCCAAAGAGAAATTCTGCCTGCTGGCCCCCGGAGACCACGGCTCCACATACGGAGGTAACGCTCTAACGTGTGCTGCATCCTTCGCTGTTGTAGATCACGTAGTCCAGAATGATATTCCGGCTTATGCCGAAACAGTAGGTCAGCACCTTAGAGATGGCCTTAATGCCATTGCCTCCAGACACGAACTCATCACGGAAGTTCGCGGTATGGGACTTCTCATTGCAGTACAGTTCAGCAGCGATATCTCAGGACAAATGGTATCGCTTTGCAATGAAGAAGGACTGCTTCTCAACCCCGTCCGGCCCAATGCCATCCGCTTCATGCCTCCACTGAACGTGAGTCAACAGGAGGTTGACACGGCGCTAGAGCGGTTTGAGATAGCATTTAGCAAAGTAGTTTACAGCTAGACAATCCAATCTGTAAGGAGAACCATTCAAAGTGACAATTAAAGTAGTCCTGGCATACAGCGGTGGCCTTGATACATCAGTTGCTATTCCATGGCTGAAAGAACATTACGATGCCGAAATCATAACTCTCACGGCAAACTTGGGTGGAGCAAAGGGAAGAAGGGACGTACAAGAGAGAGCTCTTGCGGCAGGTGCACTTAAGGCCCTTATTGTAGAAGGCCGGGAAGATTTCGTGCGTCACTTCGTATTCCCTGCCTTGCAGGCCGGCGCCATCTACCAGGGTCAATACTCAATGGCAACAGCCCTAGGACGTCCATTGATAGCCAGATATCTACTGGATGTCGCCCACAGGGAAGGGGCCGAGGCAGTGGCACACGGCTGCACAGGCAAGGGCAACGACCAGGTGCGCTTTGATCTCAGCATTGCTGGTATGGATCCATCTCTTCGTATAATCGCTCCTGCCAGGGAATGGCATATGACCAGGGATGAGGAAATTCAGTACGGCCAGAGCAGAAATGTACCCCTTGATCTGACACAACGAAGTCCATATTCTATAGATGAAAACCTGTGGGGTCGCAGCGTTGAGGCCGGGAACCTGGAAGACCCCTGGCAGGAACCGCCGGAGGAAGCCTATTCACTAACTAAGTCTCTAGAAAATGCACCCCAAACTCCCATTTACCTTGAAGTGTCTTTCAATCAGGGAGTGCCTGTGGCACTGGACGGCAAAAATATGAATGGAGTCGCCCTAATAGAACAGTTGGCCGCAGTTGCAGGAGAACACGGTGTCGGACGTATTGACCATCTGGAAGACAGGCTTGTAGGCATAAAATCCAGGGAAGTCTACGAAGCACCCGCGGCAACTGTGCTGCATGCAGCTCACCGGGCGTTGGAAAGTATCACACTGAGCAGGGACCAGCTTAGATTGAAAGAGAAAGTATCCCAGGAATACGCCGAGCATGTGTATAATGGTCTGTGGTACACGGGCTTCCACCAAGACTTGGATGCCTACGTGAAAAGCACACAACGCTACGTCACAGGCACAATCCGTCTGAAGCTTTTCAAAGGCAACTGCACGGTTGTGGGCAGAAGTTCACCTTCCTCCCTTTACCAGCACAACCTTGCAACATACGATGCTGGAGACATTTTCGATCATCGCGCCTCAGAGGGATTCATACACATCTACGGACTTGCCGGACGTATCCAGGCTAAAATCCAGCCGCTTGAGCTTCCCAGACTGAACGAGTACATAGAATAATTAACTGAAATACTGTTAATCTCCCGTAATGAATAACAAACCAATGTCCAACGAAAAAAGAACTATGTCCTATACCGCCTCCATCCACTACGACCGCCGTCTGTACCGACAGGACCTGGCCGGGTCAATGGCACACGCCCGTATGCTGGCAAAACAGGGCATAATCACCGACAAGGACGCTGAGCTTATCGACAGTGGACTTAACAGTATCCAGCATGAGATCGATGAAGGCTCTTTCCCATGGAAAGAGACCTTGGAAGACCTACACATGAACATAGAGGCCCGCCTCTTTGAAAAAATAGGCGATGTGGCTGGCAAGCTCCACACGGGCCGTTCCCGCAACGACCAAGTGGCCACAGATATGCGCCTCTACTGCAAAGAGGCCATAGGTAACACACAGAAAATACTAAAAACGCTTCAAGCTACTCTCCTTGCCACCGCCGAGGCTAATCATGGCGTGGTTATTCCTGGATACACACATCTACAGCGCGCCCAACCAGTCCTGTTATCACATCACCTACTAGCCTACTTTCATATGCTTCAGCGAGACAGGGAGCGACTCCAGGACTGCTTGTATAGAACCGACGTACTTCCTCTCGGTAGCGGCGCTCTAGCCGGAGTTCCGTACCCCTTAGACCGTGAGTTCGTTGCAAAAGAATTGGGATTCCGCGAGATAAGTAAGAACAGCATGGACGCCGTTGCGGACAGAGACTTCCTCGTGGAGTACCACGCCGACGCCGCCACGTGCATGATGCACCTCTCACGCCTAGGAGAGGAACTTGTGCTCTGGTCATCACAGGAGTTCGGATTCATTCGCCTGGACGATGACTACACCACAGGCAGCAGCATCATGCCACAAAAACGCAACCCTGACTTTGCAGAGCTGGCTCGCGGCAAAACTGGCCGTGTCTACGGCCACCTTATTGGAATACTGACCATACTCAAGGGACTACCCCTCACATACAACCGTGACCTCCAAGAGGACAAGGAAGGCTTCTTTGACACAGTGGATACTCTACTGAGCACACTGGATGCATTTAACGGCATGATTAGCACACTGACAATCAACGCCGATCGAACGCGAGCGGCCGCACGGGATAGCAACATTTTAGCCACAGACCTTGCCGATTACCTTGTTGGTAAGGGCGAGCCATTTCGCACCGCACACGGTATCGTAGCCAAGTTGGTGCGCTATGCCGATGCCAACGGCAAGGGTCTAGCAGAATTGGAACTGGAAGAGTACAAAAAACTCTCTCCAAATTTCAATGAGGACATATACGCCATAAACGCTAACTCATCCATCGCCAGCCGCGATGTGCCAGGAGGCACCAACCAACTGAGAGTTGAAGAAGCAGTAAAAGAGGCTCATCAAATTCTTGATACACCGTTGATAGCGAGGTAAACAGGATTGGTAACACAAATAAACAGCGAGAGAAAACACTACCGTTGCTTCGTGAGCTACTCATCCGTAGATGCAGAGTTGGCTACACGTCTATGTAAAGATTTGAATGCCATAGGCATGCCATGCTGGGAATACATACAAGACACAGTTGTAGGAAGAAAGGTATGGTCTACGATTGGCCGGCCGATTAAGGACGACGATAAAATGTTACCAATCTGTTCACAAAACTCCCTGAAAATGGATGGGGTCCCTAAGGAGATTGAACATGCCTTACAAAAAGAATCCATTATCAGAACTGCAAACAACCGTCGCAAAAAGCGTGCGGCAACGCTCGACATGGAACCAGAATTGTTGAATGGAGACGTACTATTTCCCATACGCCTTGACGACTATATGCTGAACGAATGGCAGCATGAACAGAAATCAGATGTACTAGCAACCCATGTCCTCGATTTCTCTGGATGGCATCACGAGGCAAAATACCAATCCTCACTACAACAACTACTCTACGACATAGACCCGAAAACCAGGTGGCCGCGATGAGCAGTATCAAGCTGGCTGCATCGATACTGTCAGCGGACTTCGCACGCCTTGGTGAACACGTAACAGAAGTCACCAAAGCTGGGGCAGACCTCATACACGTGGACATAATGGACGGACACTTTGTGCCAGGACTCACCTGGGGGCCGCGTACAGTAGAGGCCATAAAAAAGTGGACTGATTTACCATTGGACGTACACATGATGGTGGAGCAACCAGAACGTCACATCGCCTCATTCTTGGATGCTGGAGCAGACATAATCACGATCCACGCTGAGGCATGCACCCAGCTGCACTGGACCATCACACAGATAAAAGAGTACGGAGCCAAGGTAGGAGTAGCTATAAGCCCGGGCACCTCAGTGACAAGCATTGAAGAAGTACTACAGTTACTCGACCAAATACTGGTGATGACCGTGAACCCAGGGCTCCCTGCCCAAAAGTTCATCACCGAAAGCCCTCAGAAGATTGCCAATGTGCGTCAGTTCATGGAGCAGAGGAGAATTCAAGCTGAGTTGGAGGTAGACGGTGGCATAAACGCCAATACTGCACCTCTGGTGGCAAAGGCGGGAGCACAGGTGGTGGTGGCAGGCTCAGCGATTTTCGATCACGCCGATGGGATAGAAGCTGCTGTCAGATTACTAAAAAAGCAGCTAGACTAGATGACGTTACTGTAAATACATACCAATACTCTGCAAATCGTCAAATCTGACTTCCACAAACGTAACAGTATCCAACTACTAGTACAGCAAGTTGCCTACTATCCCTCTTCCCCAAAGGGCCACAGGCCCTCCCACTCCAAGGAAAGGTGAGGGTAACGGCCTGCCATTAGGTCAAGATGCTCCGTAGATAGAAGAGGTAGAGCAGGAAGTTTTTTGTCTTTGCTCATTCTCAAAGGACTGTCTGTATCAAAACCAAGTAGCTTACTATCGTAGCCAAAGCCCTTCGCCTGGACACACACTTTAAAATCGCCCATCTCTCCGTCTTTGACAAGCTCCAGCATACCCATACGGTTAGCGTCCAGTTCTCTTTGTGGTAGCTGTCGCTCACCAATGGATTCCAGGAATCCCCGAAAACCCATATTCAACAGGAACTCTTTTTGTGTAGTGTAGCCAACTGAAGCCAGTCCATGCTCTTCTCCAGAGCGCATTAGAGACGTAAAATCAACATGGGCCGTGATGTCCTGTAGCCCTATCCTCCGATATGGGTTGCCTTCAAGAATGTGTCTATAATAGCAACGCAGTGTGCCGCGCGCCCTCACTGACGAGTACATATCCTCCGCCACATGGCCGTAATCGAAGGTGAGTACAAACCCCTGTTCTAGAACCTGTGAAAGATCATTTATCCAGTCGTCCATAGCCAGATTTACCTCTCCCATGAAACCCTCTGGCAGGTCAAACCCAAGGCAGGATAGCCGCTGTTCCAGCCGCGGAGTAGAAGGATCTTCAAGGATTTCCGTAAACTCATCTTCCTTCAATGTGACGTAGACTTCTTTGACACGTCCATCCTGTATGGCAAAGCGGTGAACTGGGAAGGCATCAAACAACTCATTCGAAAGAACACAGCCGACCACATCCCTAAACGGCAGTCCGTTTGCCTTAATTAAATGGGCACCATTTGGAGATCCTTTGAGCACATCGTAATCTATCCCTATATATTCAAGAGCATCTGAAAACCCTGATTGCAGTGATGATGAATACGCCAGAATGTCCCCGGCAAGTACACCACTACCTGCACCCACCTCCAACACATAGAATGGATATGGCGAGCCCATGCGTTCCCACATCTGCTTCAATTGCAGCGCCACCAAAGCACCAAAGACAGGGTGAGCTACAGGTGCGGTGTAGTAATCCTTCTCTTTAGCATGATTTCTTGAGGTATAGTAACCTCCAGGCGGCAAAAAAAGAGCCGCCTCCATGAAATCGGCAAAGGTGATCTTGCCATGCTCGACTATGAGTTTTCTGATGTCACATTCAACACCATCTTCCATTTGGCCTCTCTCGTATGAATCAATAGTCACCAAAGCAAAGGGACGCTCCTAGTCAAGAGCGTCCCTTTGCGATTTATCAGCTGTTACGTAGCTTGAAGCTATTCGCGCTCGTCAATTGGCACATACTCCACGTCCATTGGGCCATCGTACAGAAGCAGAGGACGCAGAAGTATGTTGTTTGCATGCTGTTCCATAACCTGCACCGTCCAGCCTGGAATACGGCCCATTGCAAAGATGGAAATAAAAATCTCTTTAGGAATATCCATGAGATGGTACATAGTCCCAGCCCAGAAATCCACGTTGGGACATATTCCACGGGACGCATATGGCTCCATTACCTCAGCCACTTTACTGAGGATGCGGAACCACTTGGGCTGGCCCTTCTGTTCTCCCAAGGCCTTACATTCTGTCTGCAGGTGAGGAGCCCTTGGGTCTTCAACCTTATATACACGATGACCGAAACCCATTACCTTACCGCCGCTATCCAATATATCACGTGTGTATTTCTCCGCGTTGCTCTCTTCACCTATCTCTAGAGCCATCTGCATTACCTCTTCAGCAGCTCCTCCGTGAGACGGCCCCTTCAGAGTGCCGATACCGGCCACAATGGCTGAATGAAGGTCAGAGATTGTACTGGCCGCCACTCTGGCGGCAAAGGCTGAGGCGTTGATTCCATGCTCGGCATGGAGTATGAAGTCCTTCTCCATGAGCCGGGCCTCTTCTTGGGTAGGTTCCTTACCAAAGAGCATATATAAAAAGTTGGCAGCCTGGTTAAGATTGGAGTTGGGTTCCACTGGTTCTTTCCCGTCTTTTATTCGGGCATGAGCCGTAACTATGGTAGGTGCCTGAGCGGTAAGCCTGACCCCCTTGCGGAGAGTAGCCTCTGGGGAGTTATCTGCTACATCTGGGTCATAGGCAGCCAGTGCAGACACTGCAGTCCGCAGAACATCCATTGGGTGAGCATCCTTGACCAATCGTATGATCTGCATGATCTCAGGCGCTATGGAGCGGTTTGCACGAAGTTGAATATCAAAATCACTCAACTCTTTTCTGTTTGGAAGCTTTCCATATAGAAGAAGGTATACTGTTTCTTCAAAGGTAGATTTTTCAGACAGATCATGGATCGAATATCCACGATAAAGCAGCTTCCCTATATTGCCGTCAATGAAACTAGATTGACTCTTGTCAATATAGACGCCCTGTAGACCTCTTTTAATCTCTATTTCGGTTGTCATCGCTCCTCCAATTGCCAATTTCTCACAGAAACATCAACCCAACTAAATATAACTACATTCTGAAGTGCACTCAGATCCTAAGATATCAAATGCCCTATTTTCTATTAGTATACTCAATACAAGGTATAATTCAAGAACAGCTTTAACTATTACAATGATATATGAAACCTATCACTCAACTTGGCTTTATTTTATAATGGTTACTAGTAATAGCAAAAGCCTCCTCCAGTAGAGCCGTGTTCAACGCGGTACGCGGTACATGGAATGGACATATTTACGAGCACGAAATTCAGCCGCAGAAAATAAGTACCCTGGAAAGTTATCTCTTTACCATTCAATAGGGGCCAAGCCGATTTACGTTCATGCATGGCGTCCCTTCGTCATTTCCCATCCCACATAGCACATACAACTTATTGAAATATACAATTTACACAATATAACGGCCGATATTAGTTATTTCGGCACCGTAGCTGCAACGATTTGTGAAATTTCGCACGATATAAACAGACATGAACCGTTATTGACATCAATCAAAAGCGAATGATATAGTCATTATCGAGTAGAAAAGGTCGAAACTGGAGTGCAGGAGCCAGTCTGCAGAAAATGGTTCCTTAATTAGCATTCATTAGGGTGGTGCCTTCTTGTTGATGAGCGACAACAGTATCTTACTGATAGGACGCGTGGCGGAGGAGAGGCATCTTTATTTTAATCACCATATCTGTTTCTTTTTACAAGAAATCCTCGCGTCTTGGAGCGAGCTGACAACCAAAGCGCTAGAACATTGATACCACAGGAAAGGGAATAGATGGCCAATAAAGATTTCGTTGTACGATTCGCGGGTGAGGGAGGCGGCGGTCTCGTGACATCTGCTGAGTTGCTAGCTCAAGTAACCGCTCAAGTAGGTTACCACGTAAAAACGTACGTTACTTTCCCGTCTCAAATTATGGGAGGCCCCACATTCGCACAAGCACGTATCTCCACTGCGCCAGTCTTGAGTTACGGCGATGAACTGGATGTGCTTGTTGCCTTTGACCGTGAGGCATATAACACCCACCAGTCGGAAGTTAGAGACGGCGGTGTAATAATATACAACTCTGAAGATTTCCAATTGGAAGAAGATGGAAAGAGCTTTGGAATGCGCATAGACGAACTGGCGAAATCGAGCGGGAACGCGCGAGCCGCCAATATGGTAATCCTAGGTGCCATAGCCAACCTGGTAAACATGCCGGAGCACTACCTACCTGAGTTCGTCACAAAGAGATTCACACGTGGTCGCCCCGGTGACGAAGAGATCATAAAGGGCAATATATTGGCCCTTGCGCTGGGTAGGGAAGAGGCCAAGAAAAGCGGCTTCAGTCTTGGCGAGATGGAAGTCCCCCAGCCACCTGAAGGCGAACAAATCATGATCAAGGGCAATGACGCCATATCTATTGGAGCCATAGCAGCTGGGCTTGATACCTTTATAGGTTATCCAATATCGCCAGCCACAACCATTCTCGTGTATATGGAACGAAACCTGACAGGTCCTGGCAAGTTTGTCTATCAAGCCAGTTCTGAAATAGAGTCCATTACCTCCATAGTCGGAGCAGGTTTCGCTGGAAAGAAAGCCATGACTTCCACAGCCGGCCCTGGTTTCAGCCTGATGAGCGAGGGAATTGGCCTAGCGTGGATGGCCGAGATCCCAGCGGTGATAGTGAATGTGCAAAGAGGTGGCCCAGCTACTGGACTACCCACAAAGGTAGAACAATCAGACCTACTTACTGCAATACATCCTGCACACGGCGACGTCAGCGTGCCGGTTATTGCGGTTGGCACTGTTGAGGAATGCTTCTATGGGGGCGCCTTGGCACTCAACTGGGCCGAGCGATACCAAGGGCCAGTGATTTTGCTCAGCGATCATGCTCTATCTGAGCAAGCACAGAACATTCCGATACCAGACGTAAATAAAGTGGTGGATGAGAGAAGAAAGACCTACCAAGGCCAGAACGGATACGAACGGTACGCTGGCGCTGAACTATCACCCATGCCAATACCTGGAGGGCCTGGTGCCTACGTGGCAAACGGTAGCGAACACGATGGCATGGGAGACACCACCCACCTCGCCAGTCGGCACGTTGAGATGACTGAGCGCCGCTTCGGAAAACTGAAGCTACTGGAAGACGACAACTACGAACGCGAGAACACTGATTCTCCAATAGCAATCATGACCTGGGGCGGTTCAAAAGGCTCGACACGGGAAGCATATGACCGGATGGCTGAGCAGGGACAGCAAGTGGGATGGTACTACACTATGCAACTCAACCCTCTACCACCAAAGCTGTTGGAGGAACTTAAGAAAAAAGAACTGGTCTTGGTACCAGAGTTGAACTACCTTGGACAATTCTCCAGCCTTCTACGTGCCAAAGGAGTGAAGGCGGAGTCCATTACCCAATACACGGGTACACCATTCAAAGTTAAAGATCTTATAACAATGATAACAGACAAAATTCAAACACATGAAAAGGACCTGGTGAAGGTATGAGCAAGAAAAATCCCGAGTACGATTTTAAGTGGTGCCCAGGCTGTGGAGACTTCGGCGTAAAAAGAGCGCTGGAGCTTGGAGTTGAAAGGCGTAACATAGAATTGGAGATGCCTATGGCCAACACAGTAGTGGTGGCAGGCATTGGTTGCTCTGGGAACTTGGTACACCTGTTGGATGGTGACCAACCCTTTGGTATCCACGGACTTCACGGCAGGACACTACCTTTCTCATTTGGAATCAAAATGTCAAATCCAGACCTGAATGTAGTTGTGGTTTCTGGAGACGGCGACTTCTTGAGTATCGGAGCGGAACATATTTCACCCCAGGCACAGAGAAACCTGAACGTGACTGCAATTGTCATGGATAACGGAGTATATGGACTGACCAAGGGACAAAGCTCACCAACCACGGAACTGGGAGTGATTACACCAACAACCCCCTACGGCAAATTAGAAAACCCCGTGAATCCTCTTGAGTTGTATCTGACATTAGGAGTTAGCTTCGTAGCCTCTGGCTTCTCCAGCAAAACTAGAGAGTTGGCCATCCTAATAAACGAAGGCATGAAACACCCTGGCTTTTCCGTTGTTCACGTGCAATCCCCCTGCACCACGTACAATGATAACTACGATCAGCTGAAGGGAAATGAGAAAAAAGGCATTGATTCTATCGCTTGGGATGTGCCTAAAGATCATGATGCATCTGACAGACAGGCCGCTTATGGACTGCTTCAACAAAGTGGTGTACCTCTTGGTATCATATATCAGAGGCCAGACTCAGAGCCATTGGATCAACGAGTGGCGGGAATGAGACAAAAAGCCTCCCCACGAACCCTTGACCAACAGTTGGCAACCTTTAAGATTTAGCATACAGCCCGTACAAAACCAAGTTTAAAAGAAAGAACGCTCCTCATATTGAGGAGCGTTCTTTCTTTTCTCGTTCGTAATAGTGTCAGTCTATCTCTAATACGTTAAACAGTCAGCAAGGCTCTAATTCAACTGAGAGTTTTATATAATTTCCCAGTTGTTTGCACAAAAACCATACCACAACGAAGCCGCTCCTCTAGAGAAGATACGATGGCACCAAGGTAATCGGCTGCCTTAGTATTGGACAATTCCTAGATGTCTCAAATTACGATCACGACCCTAATGTATTGAGACTAGGACATGTAATTCAGGTACGCTTAAATACCAGTCGCCATATGTCGCCGGTAGTCAGATAGTTTCTTCAGCGGCCTGATATTTGGAGGGGCATTTGACAATAATTGCCTGAGCATCAAAGAGGCCGCTTGAGTCGTACGTCCCCTCGAGCAGTATCTCAGAATGTTCGTTGAAGAACAGATCCGGCACAAGTCCATTGTGCACAGCACTGATTGTTTCCGTGCCTTCGGCATCTATGAGCGAAAAGTGTATGAGTGTCCCGTTCTCGTCACGTTCAAAGGAATCCGGCACCAGTTTGCCGTTGACTCTCAGGTTCGTGTCGTAAGCTGAGTCACCTTTAGCCATCAACTCACCCACCGTGAGATAGTAGGCGCTGGCTCCCTGAAAAGCTGTGAATCCAAAGTATCCCAGTGCTAAAACAAAAACGCCAACCGCAACAAGAAGTTTACCCCTGTGTGCAAGCACAGATCTCTCTTCAACTGGCTCTGGAAGGGCATATGGTTCCGGCAAAGGACCTGGTTCAGACTCGCTCATAGGTACTCCTGATAAACAGGTTTAAAATAGATTGCGATTTCTTTCACTTTAATGGTATCTCAAATACATGTGGACTTCAACTGCTCTTAGTGAGTGGCGAACCACCCATGGCATCTATCAATCGCCGAGCGGCCTCTTCTGGATTTGGGTCGCCGATCACCGCTGATATGACACACACGGAGTCTGCTCCTGCCTGCATCACCTGTGTAACGTTGTGTTTGTTTATGCCACCAATGGCCACAATTGGGACTGAGACCATTGGCTTCACATGTTCCAAAGTCTGAAGGCCAGCAGGTCTGGCATTTTCCTTCGTGTTTGTTGGGAATATGGTACCTATTGCTAGGTAATCAGCTCCTTGCCCCTCTGAATCCAATGCCTCATCCAAGAAAGCATTCGATTTTCCTATAATCTGGTGGGGACGCAGAATGGCCCTGGCTTCTTTTATCGGCAGGTCGTGCTGACCTAGGTGCAAGCCATGAGCATCGCAAGCAACGGCCAGGTCGGCATGGTCATTGATGATAAATATGGCACCATGCTGTTCACACAGGTCACGAATGCGACGAGCAACTGGCAACACATCTCCCTTGTCGTGCAGTTTATCCCGTAGTTGTATAACCTGTGCTCCACCCTTAAGGACAGACTGAGTCAATTCCACAATGTCCTTACCCTTGGCAAACTGGACATCTACAATGACGTAGAGGCCTTTGATATTTTGAGCTATTCTCTGCTTAATAGGGAGGTCCATATTTCAAAAAGAACCTATCTGGCTACAATGCCTAGAAACCGAAATCTGCATCATCTGCCATCATCTGCCCTGCATCCATTTGCGCCAGCAACTCTTCACCCTCAGGTCCTATGTCATCGCCTGTTTCGTCCTTCATTCTTCTCAGCATATCGGCAACGTTCCGTGGATCGTCTTCATTGAAGTCGCTCATGGAGTCCCATGATGGCATACCGCTCATGAAATCGCCTTCATCTCTAATTACCGCCACCTGGGAAATGAGACGCGTGCCTCCTACAGTGCCGCAGTTAGTGCAAAGAGGCTCTTTAATTTCGGAAAAGCTGCGATTTAGCATGGAGAATTTCCGTTTACAACTCTGACAACGATATTCGTAAATAGGCATGATGATTCTCCCTAAGTAGGAGGGATTCTAACACACTGGGAGTACACTGGTAAACCTGGTTTTCTCACAGCAGATTACACGTTCTGGGTACGTTCCCTCCTGATTATATTGACCCATGTGACCACATCCACAACAACCATGTCTATCAGTAATTTGGGCGGAGGGTAAGAAGTGTATCTCGGTTGTGGCAATCAGTTTTGCACTTTGCCGGGAATAATCGACTCCTCAAGCGAGCCAATGTCATTACTACTACTTATTTTTACCTCCAGAAACACAATACAATCATCATCCAACACAATAATGTTCACTTCTCCGTAATCATAACTGGAATTATTGTCAAAACCCTTCAACTACGTTCTTTTTATATGTCCTCTGGCGGTTTTTCTCCAATGCCACCCAGTTTCTTATTTCGAGCGCTCTGGCTATGTCACTCTCAACCAGTGATCTGACAGGAGAAAAGGAACGGCGATGAATCTGACAGGGGCCAAGTCTCTGAAGGTTCTCGATATGTGCTCTCGTAGGATATCCTTTGTGAACAGCGAAATCGTAGCCAGGGTATATCACATTTTCTTCTACCATTATCCTGTCGCGTGTGACTTTGGCAACGATTGATGCTGCAGCTATCGATAGACTACGCTGATCACCCTTGACAATAGCTTTGAATGGCATCCCACTTTGTGCAATAGGTAGAGCATCTATGAGAAGAAAGTCAGGACGCTCAGGGAGATTATGCATGGCCAGTATCATTGCTTTTCTGGTGGCTGGCACTATTCCCAAAGAATCAATATCCTGAGAAGAGACAATTCCCACCCCCCAGGCTATTCCAGATTCCTGTATACATGAGAACAGGGTCTCACGTCGACCGGGACTGAGTTGTTTACTATCGCGTATGCCGTTCAGCCACTGTTGGTTGAAGCCATCTGGGAAGATTACAGCACCTGCAACCACCGGCCCAGCAAGTGGGCCTCGGCCAGCCTCATCTATACCTGCAATAAGGTTATATCCTAGCCTGTGCAGAACCGACTCTTCGACAAAGGTCGGTGGTGTGAATTGGGCTCCCATTTTACGCCAGTCGGACTGTGAGTCCCTATACGCGCCGGATCGCCCGGATGACAACGCAACTCCAGTGGAAATTAATGATCCCGGTATCGTCCTTGCGTATATCGAACGCTTCTACAGCCGCAGGAGAAGCGTTCAGAATATCGTTGCGAAGGCCATCTATCACAGATTGAGGTGTACCAGAACGGCGCACCCAATCATCAAAATCAAGTGGCACCAAGGTAATTGTGCTGTCCGTTGTCTCAAAGCCGTTGTCATCCAATAGCGCTAGCCATTCGGACGGTGACAGATTGAGTATATGACTTGGGTCTCGCCGTTCCTCAACATCGTTCATCCAAGTGGCGCTTACAGCATCCTCAGGAGACGTCGTATCCGCCAAAATCAACACCGACTCTGGTGCCAAGACACGGTGCCATTCCGCAACAGCTTTATTTAAGTCCAAGAAATGGTGTGCCGCTATACGGCAGGCTAGCAAATCCAATGAACCGTCAGCGAATGGCAGTTCCTCAGCCGCTGCTTGAACGCAACTCAGGTTGGTAATATCGCTCCGTTCAGCCAGAGAACGAGTCTCGCGTAGCATGGCCGGAGTGATATCGGCAGCCACAATACTTTCGGTATACGGAGCTAGGGCTACGGCAGTGAAGCCTGTTCCAGTACCAATGTCAGCGGCTTTTTTATAGCGCCCCCTTGCGACCCAGTCCTTAAGCACCTGAATGCTTTCCCCAGAACTATGTCCCACGCTATCGCTGTAGAAGCGCGCTTGACGCCCAAACTGCTCCTGGGAGCCAACTTTTGGTGTATTTTCTGAAGTAGTCACATACCGATATTAGCTTATGTGATGAGATTTTTCAATGAACGCTTTGGAAGAGTGAATGTATCCTCCAAACTATACATTTTAGATCAACATAAGGACACTAAGGAAACACAACGAAGGTATCAGCAACGATGAAAGAGAAACAACGCCAATGATCGCGCCAA
This sequence comes from Dehalococcoidia bacterium, assembly GCA_963580875.1. Lineage (GTDB taxonomy): Bacteria > Chloroflexota > Dehalococcoidia > Lucifugimonadales > UBA2985 > JASLXI01. Next base: position 22,635 of record CAUZMC010000001.1, on the reverse strand, counting down.
GAGCAGAGGCCTCCACGACTACGATTGTAGAGAAAACAAATTCTTATCAAGGATTGGTTAGTGCGATTGATTTAGCACTCTCAGCTGAGACACAACGCGGGGTGGCTTAGCTACAAGCATCACTTATCCGTCAGGGCCCCCTCTATGAATCCGCCGCCAAGGACCTCGTCTCCGCGGTAGAAAACTACGGCCTGACCTGGAGTGATGGCACGTTGAGGCTCCTCAAAGCGAATCTCAGCCCAGTCGTCGTGAGGGATGAGCATTGCCACTGCCTGTGAGGATTTATATCTAATCTTGGCCTCAACCTCTACTGGACACTCAGGAGAAATGCCGGACAGATAGTTGACGTCGCTTGCCCACAGATTTTTTTGGAAAAGCCCCTCAGCAGGCCCTACCACGACTCGGTTGCTCTCCATATCAATGGACAAAACAAACATCGGTTCTTGCACATAAATGCCAAGGCCACGGCGCTGGCCAACTGTAAAATACTCAATGCCCTGGTGCTTCCCAAGGACGTTCCCGTCTGTATCAACTATATCGCCTGGTGTTGGCGTGGAGCGCTCGGCAAGAAATGACCGGTAGTCGTTGGATGGAATGAAACATATCTCCTGGCTATCTGGTTTGTCAGCCACTGGCAGTCCTGCATTCCGGGCTATATCACGTATTTCCACCTTGGAATACCCACCCAAAGGCAGAAGGAGGTGTTGCACCTGATGTGGCCTCAGGTTGAACAGGACGTATGACTGATCCTTCAATGGGTCTATCCCCCTAAGTAGCCGCGGATGTCCAGTGGAGGAATCGAGTCGAGCGTAGTGTCCAGTTGCAATATAGTCTATGTCCAAGGCACGCGCCTTATTCATCAGAAAGTCGAATTTTATCTTGTCATTGCAGGCCAAGCATGGATGTGGTGTACGACCGCGCTGGTATTCGCTGACAAAGTAATCGATCACGTGAGCCTGGAATTCGCGTTGGAAATTCATAACATAGTGAGGAGCACCGATAATCTGGCACACTCTCCGAGCATCCTCCACATCATCAGCGGTACAGCATCCCTTGGAATGGCGCGGAGTATCTGGTTGGTCATCGTCCCACAACTTCATAGTCACGCCAACCACGTCGTAACCCTCTGATTTCAGCAGGCAGGCGGCTACCGAGGAGTCAACTCCTCCGCTCATGGCTACTACTACTTTACGCTTGGTCACGTATGGAACCTCCAAAGAATATATATACGAGAATAACGATACGCCTGTGGGCAGTCAAGCAAAATAACAACTACAGCGTTGACCCACTCCGTATAAGAACGTAAACTAAAAACAAATGATGGAGCAAACTAAGATAGCAACAGAGGAGGCAGCTCGCCTAGCGATGGACACAGCCTCTGAGAAGCAGGCCTCTAACATCTTGATGCTTGATATGCGCGGTCCATTTGGATTCACAGACTATTTCGTCATCCTCACCGCCGAGAGCCGACGTCAGATGCAAGCACTTTTGGAGGACATAGATCAATCCCTTGATAGCGCAGGGCTTACCATCCACCATAGAGAGGGAACCAGCGACGGCGGATGGGTACTCATGGACTACGGCAATCTGGTAATCCATGTGTTCGGTCCTGAAGAGAGGGCGTTCTACAACCTGGAAGAGCTATGGGCTAACGCTACCGTTCTCTTCAGGATTCAGTAATCCACCTGTCAATGTCCCGCTCGTAGCTCATTATCTCATCCGATGAGAAGAACAGTGATATCTCCTGCGCAGCCGATTCCGGCGAGTCGGAACCGTGTACAAGGTTCCGACCAATATCCACTCCAAGATCTCCACGTATTGTACCAGATTGGGCATTGAGAGGATCGGTGACACCCATTGTATTGCGCACCATCTCCACTGCACTCCGTCCTTCCAGCACCATGGCGATGACAGGACCAGATGTTATAAACCCTACCAGTCCCTCAAAAAATGGCTTTCCCTGATGTGCGCCGTAGTGCTTCATAGCCATGTCATTGGAGACCTGAAGCATTTTCATTGCCACTATTCGAAGGCCCCTAGCCTCCAGCCTAGATATTATGGTGCCGCCAAGACCACGCTGCACACCATCTGGTTTCACAAGGGCAAGTGTCCGTTCTATACTCAATTATTCCTCCTATATATACTCATGTATTCCCATATATGTATGCTTTTCTTCATCCAGGCCACTAGCTGGGCTGACGCGGCGGCGTTATCGACGGGCGACGGAGGTAGAATGGCTCCAAGCCGTAAATGTCGTCATGCTCGCCTTTGCTAAATCTTTGATATCCAATTCTAGCCAGCGTACCTGGGCTTCTGGTTGGTAGCGACTGGTCTGCTAGCACGGCCATTGCACCCAGATGCTCCTTCAATGCATCTCCGAAAATTGACACCCCTTCACCACAAAAAATTGTGGGCTGTTTAACCATGCCCCTCAAGTCTTCTGGTGTCATTATCCGTTCTTGGTCAACCTTGCTCCAGATGGATTTTTCCATTGCATACAAGGCCACCGCCATCTCCCCACGGCCTATATCAAGAATGGAGCAGACTGGCAACCCGGAATCTCTGTGTGGTTCGGCCTCAATATCTAATGTGTTAACGCCCACCAGTGGGATTCCGAGAGATACACCAAGCCCCTTGGCTGTACTCAGCCCAACTCTGAGGGCACTGAATCCACCAGGGCCGATTGCTATAAAGATACACGCCAGGTCTTGAGCAACCACGCTCGCTACCTTCAAAAGGTTCTCTACAGCTGGTAGTAGCTCCACAGAGTGATTCTGCTGAGAAAACCATGAGTACTCAGCCACCACATCTCCTTCACGTGAGAGACACACGCTGGCGTATCTGGTTGAAGTATCTATGGATAATTCCATGTTTTTTGTCAATGTAAAACTACTGCTTCACAGAGGAAGCAATCCTCCATCTGATGAAATTACGGTTTACAACTTGTAGAATAACTACTTTATTTTAGAAGACATGCGACTGTTCAGTTCATCCTGCACCTGTAACACCAGCCTCTCATAGCGATCTCCCTGAGGCTTCAAGCGCAAGACCCGTTCATTTTCGCCTTCGTAATCTAGAGTCACCCGCAAACAGGACTGAGGAAACGCCTCGATAGCTTTGTCGGCCCACTCTATCACGGATACCCCGTCACTTGCCAAATATTCGTCAAGCCCAAGGTCCAAAACTTCTGCCACGTGATCAAGCCGATAGATATCCATGTGATATAGAGGAAGTCGGCCTTGATGAATGGAGATCAGAACAAAGGTAGGGCTCCTAACGTACCCATTAATCCCCAGTCCTTTTGCTATTCCCTGTGTAAGACAGGTCTTGCCGGCGCCCAAATCTCCACACAGAAGCAAGAGGTCACCAGGCTCAACATGGCGACCCAGCAAAACACCAACGCGTCTAGTCTCCGCTGCAGAGCGGCTCTTCAGAATTACAGGTTCCATAGTTTACAAAAATGCAAAATAACTACTACTTAAAATGGTCCCATCCGTGCTGGTTCAATTGTATCTCTACTCCACTCTCATCCAACACCTGCACTTCGCCAGGATGCTCTGCTACTATGCGTCCTATGATTGCAGCGTGCAAGCCTAGCTCGGCAATAACATTTAATATTACCTCCTCATTGCCAGTGAATAAAAGCTCGTAGTCCTCTCCACCGTTGAGGGCAAGCTGAAGGTAAGTCTGCGGGAAGGCGGCCTTGAGCAATGAGTCAATTGGCACATGATGAGCATGGATAATGGCACCCACCCCGCTGCTAACGCACATCTTTGACAGATCGTCGGTCAGGCCGTCACTAATGTCCATGGCAGCATTTACCCCACAGCTTACCAGCACCTGGCATGCATCTAGCCTAGGTATAGGACGGTTGTGAGCCTTGTACAAATGCCTACTCTGTTCCAATTCTAATGCAGTGTCTTGCAGAAGCGCTTGCAGCCCTCCAGCAGCACATCCCAATGGACCTGTAACGGCAATGAGCTCTCCTGGTTTAGATTCATGACGGGTTAGGACACTCTCACCAGCAACACCTGTCATGGCAACTGTTATGAATGTAACAGGTGACTGCACCATATCTCCGCCAGCTATACGACAATGGTATTGAAGGCATGCGGAGATCATGCCTTCATATAGAGCGTGAACATCCTCAACATCAGTTTCAGGACTAAGCCCAAGAGTCACCAGTGCATATATGGGAGACCCTCCCATTGCAGCAATATCGCTCAGGTTTACAGCCATTGCCTTCCATCCCAGATCTTCCCAAGATATGAGATCGCTACGAAAGTGCACACCGTCCACCAAAGTGTCCGTGGTGGCCAGTTCAGTCGCCTCAGTGGTACGCCAGGCAGCCGCATCGTCACCAATGCCAAGCAGCAGAGGGAATGTCGCCTCCTCCGATGTCTGCACACAACGATTTACCAACTCCTGAATCGACTTAATAAGACCGAATTCCCCTATATCTCGTACTTTCACAGCATGCATTATATCTTCAACAAATCTGAGCCACAAGGGAATTTTGATGTGATAAGCACACTGAGAAAAGCCAGGCCACACAACCCTTAGTATTATGATCAGCAACCTATAGTAAAAATGTGAAACCGTTTATACTGTACTAATCATACAATCTACTGGTAATACAGTAGGCAAGGAGAACAAACATGCCCGTAATCAAAGTAGAACTTTGGACCGGAAGGACCAAAGATCAGAAGGCTGAGCTAGCTAAAGCCATCACCGATGCGGTGGTAAACATAGCCAAAACCACCCCAGATGAGACCATCGTCATATTTCAGGATATAGACAAAGAAAATTGGTCTAAAGCAGGAGTAATGGCCTCAGAGTGGTGATGAAATCGCTATGATCTATGCCGTCACTGAATCAGCATCGAAACTCTGGAGAGTATATCTGCAATGTAATTTTCAAAGATGCGATTGACGAATAACCATCATGCTTGACATAGTTTTCTTTCCATGTTAAATTCTGTTCAATTTTCGAGCATCCCCACGAGGTAGCATAAGGCCCGCTAGCTCAGCGGTAGAGCAGCTGACTCTTAATCAGCGGGTCACTGGTTCGAATCCAGTGCGGGTCACGAAATAAATGTGGGGAAGTGTCGGAATTGGTAGACGAGCATGATTTAGGATCATGTGCCGTTAAGGCGTAGGAGTTCGAGTCTCCTCTTCCCCAGAAACAAGGGGTGGACTCAAAATTGAATTTGTCAGGGAATATCTGATGAAAGCCTCTCAAGTGGCATTAAATTACATGGAAAGCTCAGCGACTAAAGGAGGAAGGGAAAGTGGCTAAACTTTTGGAGGTTAAAAACCTCGCAACCTACTTCTTCACACCAGAGGGTGTGGTTAAGGCTGTAGACGACGTTTCTTATGACATAGAAGAGGGCGAGATCTTGGCCTTAGTTGGCGAAAGCGGATGTGGAAAGAGTGTCAGCGCCCTTTCTCTCATGCGGCTTATTCAAAACCCAGGCAAAAACGTAGCCGGAGAAGTTATGTTCGATGGCAAGGATATATTGTCTTTAGAAGAACCCGAGATGCGTGGCATCCGTGGCAAAGATATGTCCATGATATTCCAGGAGCCCATGACATCGTTGAACCCCGTACTTACCATCGGTATTCAACTCACCGAGGCCCTTGAGTTACATGAAGGACTGAACAAAAAGGACGCGGTTATCAAGGCCGGTGAACTACTCCTACTGGTTGGTATTCCTGAAGGCGATAAGCGTTTAAAGGATTATCCTCACCAATTCAGTGGAGGGATGCGTCAAAGAGTGATGATAGCCATGGCTCTTAGTTGCAACCCCAAACTGCTAATAGCAGATGAGCCTACCACTGCCCTTGATGTAACCATCCAAGCTCAGATTTTGGAATTGATTCAACGCCTTGGCAAAGAATTTGGGACATCTGTACTTATAATCACCCATAACCTAGGGGTTGTGGCTCGCTACGCCGACCGGGTTAACGTAATGTACGCCGGAAAGATAATAGAAAGAGGCACCGCTAAAGAAATCTATGGAAACCCGAAACATCCATACACCATAGGACTTCTGGCCTCCGTACCTCGCTTGGACGAACCACGTAAGACGCAGTTGGAACCCATTGAAGGCCTGCCTCCAGACCTTATTGAACTACCACTGGGATGCAGTTTCAGGGCAAGGTGCAAATTCGCCATTGACAAGTGTGCAACTGAGATTCCTCCACTCGTGGAGGTCGCCGACGGCCACACCGCAGCTTGTTGGATATCTGATCAACTCGGTGCTAAAAAATAGGGGGTATGATAATGCAAGACGACAATGTTCTGCTTGAAGTTAAAAACCTAGTGAAATATTTCCCTGTCCGCAAGGGAATAATATTCCAGAAGCATGTAGCTGATGTTAAGGCCGTAGACGACATAAGCTTCCATATCAACAGGGGAGAGACGCTGGGAATGGTTGGCGAGAGCGGTTGTGGCAAAACAACCGCTGCGCGCACAATTCTTCAGCTGTATCGCCCCACATCTGGAACCGTTACATTTGATGGAGTAGACCTTACGAAAAGCAAGGGCAAAGAGTTGCGGATGATGCGCCGCAAGATGCAGATGATTTTCCAAGACCCGTACGGCTCCCTTAACCCTCGCATGAACTGCGGAAATATCATCGGAGAGCCCTTAATAGTCCATAAACTGACCAAGGGTCGCTCGGAGTACAAAGACCAGGTGGCTGAGTTGCTCAGTACGGTTGGCTTGAGCCCATACATGGCCTCGAGGTTCCCCCATGAGTTCAGCGGAGGACAAAGGCAGCGTATTGGTGTGGCTCGTGCTTTGGCAGTTAGGCCAAGCTTCATAGCCTGTGACGAGCCTGTATCAGCTTTGGACGTGTCCATTCAAGCCCAGCTTGTTAACCTCCTAGAAGAACTTCAACAACAGTTTAATCTGACTTACCTCTTCGTCGCCCACGATCTCTCAGTTGTGCGCCACATAAGTGACCGCATAGTGGTGATGTACCTCGGGAAGATAGCCGAAATCGCAGATCGTCAAGAATTGTACGATAACCCCTTGCATCCATACACAAAGGCTCTTCTCTCTGCTGTGCCAATTCCAGATCCCGTGGTAGAAGCCACGCGGGAACGCATAGTTCTCACTGGAGACGTACCCAGCCCACTCAGGCCACCCCCAGGATGTGTGTTCAATCCTAGGTGCCCCGTAGCAGTGCACGATTGCACCGGAACGGAATCGGTTGGTCTTACCAACGAACGTGGTGTCCCAGAGTTGAGAGAGGTTTCTCCCGGTCATTGGGTCTCCTGTATTCGAGTATAATCCAGCCTTTATTAGAGAATAGTAAAACGAGGTTGTGGAGTAGATTACTCCACAACCTCGTTTTTTGTTTACCCTAAAATAAAAGCTAGATTGCACTGTCTTTCAGAGACACGCTATGCTAGGATGAATTTAGCATGGATACTAGCCATATTCGCAACTTCTGTATTATTGCCCACATAGACCACGGCAAATCCACCCTGGCAGACCGTATGCTGGAATTCACAGGGACAATTAGCTCTAGGCAAATGATGGAGCAGTTCATGGACCAAATGGACCTTGAACGGGAGCGTGGAATCACCATCAAGGGTAAGGCAGTCAAGATGTCATACCACTTTGAAGATATGAGCTACCAGCTCAACCTCATTGACACTCCAGGCCATGTGGACTTCGGATATGAGGTATCGAGGGCACTGGCCGCCTGCGAAGGCGCAGTCTTGGTGGTAGACGCCAGCCAGGGCATTCAGGCCCAAACACTGGCCAACGTCTATCTAGCCCTTGAGCATGATATGACCATAATCCCTGTTATTAACAAGATAGACCTACCTGTAGCACAGCCAGAGAGGGTCTCACAGGAGATGCAGCAGGCATTTGGTTTTAGTGAAGATGAAATCCTCTTCGTTTCTGCCAAAGATGGCGCAGGCGTCAACCAACTCCTTAGCGCTATTGTACAAAGAATACCTCCTCCCACTAGCACTTCCGAATCCCTGAGAGCCCTTGTCTTCGATTCGGCCTACGATCCATATAAAGGCGTAGTTGCATACGTACGTCTTTTCGACGGCTCCATTGGGAGAGGATCACAACTACAAATGATGTCCACAGGATACAAGGGTGACATATTGGAAGTGGGCAACTTTCTACCGCACCTAACTCAAGTTGAGCGGCTATATGCAGGAGAAGTTGGCTATGTAGCCACTGGTCTAAAGAATATTGGTGAGTGCAGAGTTGGAGATACAATGACGCTTACCGATAGACCGGCTTCCGAACCACTGCCAGGATATAAACCGCTGAAGCCAATGGTATTCGCCGGTCTGTACCCAACTGACGGTGACGAATACTTGCCCCTGCGGACAGCGCTGGAGAAACTGCAACTGAACGACTCAGCTCTAAGCTACGAGCCTGAGACAAGCGCCGCCCTAGGATTCGGATTCCGTTGCGGTTTTTTGGGGCTCCTTCATATGGAGATAGTCCAGGAGCGCTTGGAGAGGGAATACGACCTGAACTTACTGATAACAGCTCCCAGTGTCGCTTACCAGGTTGTAATGGACGATGGTACTGAAGTGATTATAGATAGTCCAGCCAAACTGCCGCCAACTCAGCGGATCATCGAAATGAAAGAACCGCTGCTTGCCCTGAGCATCGTATCACCAGCCCGTTTCATAGGAACAATAATGGAGTTGGTTACAACGCGCCGTGGGGAATTCCGTCGCATGGAGTACCTGCAAGGAGCTGGATCACAGGAAGAAGGCACCTCATCCTCGGATGCCAGAGTGCTTCTGGAATACCATGCCCCACTGTCAGAGGTACTCATGGACTTCTTCGATCAGCTCAAGTCACGCACTCAGGGATATGCTTCGCTGGACTACTCCTTCCAAGGTTATCAGCCATCACCCCTTGTGAAACTGGACCTTCTTGTGAACAACCAGCCTGTGGATGCCTTATCCCTGATTCTGCACCGTGACAAGGCTCACCAGCAAGGTAAGGCACTAGTTGAGAAACTAAAAACGTTGATACCTCGCCAGCTCTTTGATGTGCCGTTACAGGCCGCCGTTGGAAGCAGAATCATCGCCAGAGAAACAGTGCGTGCGCTACGCAAGAACGTTCTGGCAAAATGTTACGGTGGAGACATAACCCGCAAAAGGAAGCTGTTGGAGAAACAGGCCGAGGGGAAAAAACGGATGAAGCGTGTAGGGAGCGTGGAGATTCCTCAGGAGGCATTCTTGGCCATACTTAAGCTGGACCAGTAGGGCCATATTGACCATGCTGTAAATTTCAGAGTATCTACTGGTGTACCTAACCGATCAAGTACACTCCTGCCCTGTGGAAGCACACACTGTTAACAGTTGCCCAATCCCACTTCTAGATAGTCACGCCTCAAGCCTTAAACGCCTACAGTATCGCCTCCCTTAGCAGTGCACATTTCAAGGCGTCATCGTGTAGAATGAACCTCGCCAGTCCAATCGTTTATCATTAAGGAAAATCAGTGCCTTCTCTCTACATAGTGGCCACACCCATAGGCAACCTTGAAGACATAACCCTCAGAGCCATACGTGTTCTGAAAGAGGTGAAACTCATCGCCGCTGAGGACACCCGTACCACACGCAAACTCCTCACGCACTACGAGATTCATACTCCACTCACAAGCTATCACGACTATAACAGGGTTCAAAAGATACCAGCTATTATCTCCGCACTGGAAGAGGGGGACGTGGCCCTTGTCTCAGACGCTGGGACACCCGGCATAAGCGACCCAGGGCTTGAACTAGTTCAGGCTGCAATAGATATGGGCATCCCTGTTGTATCCCTGCCGGGACCATCCGCGGTGGTAACGGCTCTGGCGGCATCCGGTATCCCTGCCGAGCACTTCCTCTTCCTTGGATTCCTACCGCGCAAGAAAGGCGAGAAACATGGGCTGCTAGAATCCGTATCCAGGCTACCGCACCCAATAGTCCTTTTTGAGGCACCACATCGCCTGCAAAGGACACTTACTAGCTTATATGAAGTTCTTGGTGATAGGCATATGGCCGCTGTGCGGGAAGCAACCAAACTCTATGAAGAGGTGTTCCGTGGCACTGTATCTCAGTGCCTTGAGCACTTTACAATGCCACGTGGGGAATTTACGCTGATCATAAGCGGCAGCCAGAAATTGGATACGCCTTCACTGGCGGAAGCCGAGGAAATACTTCGTTCATTCCTTGAGCAGAATGTATCCAGTCGAGAAGCCAGGGAGCAAACAGCCGATGAAACTGGACTAAAGCACAGAGCCATCTATCAGATGTGGCTACGAATTAAAGGGAATGCCAGAAGCTAGACCTGATTAGGCAGCACCCAGCAAAACCCACTGTATGCCCGCTTACTCACTATGATACAATACACACAAAATTTGATCAGAATATCAGAGGACTAATGTCCGAACGCATACTTATCGGTGTAGCTTGGCCCTATGCCAACGGCCCTCTCCATATGGGACACATCGCAGGGTGCTACTTAGCCGCAGACATATTCGCCCGTTACCACCGCCTGAAAAAAAACCGAGTACTCATGGTCTCAGGCAGCGACCAGCATGGCACACCCATAACCCTGCGTGCTGAGCAGGAAGGTGTATCTCCACAGGAGATCGTATCGCGATACCATCAAGATTTCCTTCATTCCTGGGAGCGCCTTGGCATATCCTTCGACTTGTTCACAAACACTGGGACAGAGAACCACAGAGAGACAGCTCAGGATATCTTCAAAGTTCTCCAAGCCAAGGGATACATTTATACAGCTACGACTCCTCTGCCATACTGCCATACATGCAAACGGTTCCTGCCTGATCGCTACCTAAAGGGCACCTGTCCCAACTGCGGCAACTTAGACACACGTGGGGACCAGTGCGATAACTGCGGCAAACCTATGAACCCGGAGGACCTGATAGACATACAATGCCGTATCTCCGGTGACACTCCTGAGATACGGGACTCTGAGCACTTCTTCTTCAAACTCAGCGCCTTCCAGAAACCTTTGCTGAAATGGGTAAATGAGCAAAAACACTGGAGATCAAACGCACTGAACTTCACACGACGCTACTTGGAAGATGGGCTAAGGGACAGAGCCATAACCAGAGACCTGGACTGGGGCGTAGCCGTTCCTGTCAACGGATACGATGAGAAGCGAATGTACGTATGGTTTGAGGCAGTTATAGGGTATCTATCAGCCTCCAAAGAGTGGGCAACCACACAGGACCAGCCGAACGCATGGATGCCATTCTGGCAGGAGAATACCAAGAGCTACTACTTCATGGGAAAGGATAACATCGTATTCCACACTATCATATGGCCTGCCATGCTCATGGGCTACGGTGGACTCAATCTCCCGTACGACGTACCTGCAAACGAATTCGTGACACTTGAAGGAAAACAATTATCCACCAGCCGCAACTGGGCAGTGTGGGTAACAGACTATCTTGACCATTACGATCCAGACCCTCTTCGATACCACCTATCCGCGACAATGCCGGAAACAAGCGACTCCGACTTCTCCTGGAAAGACTTCGTACGCCGCAACAACGATGAGCTGGTAGCCACATACGGCAACCTAGTGCACCGCGTGCTAACATTCACATATCGCAACTTCGATGGAAACATACCCCAGCCGGAAGAATTAGACCAGCACGCTAAAGACTTCCTATCCAAAACAGGCCAGCTATTCCAGGACATAGACCACAACTTGTCGCTATGCCACTTCCGAAACGCACTCTCAGGCGCCATGTCAATGGCTCAAGAGGCCAACCGCTATCTAGACAGCAAGGAACCCTGGAAAACTTTAAAGGAAAACCCCAAAGCCACAGCCACTACACTATGGGTTGTACTGTCGGTCATCAACTGCCTTAAAACGGCTCTCTATCCATTCATTCCGTTCAGCTCTGAAAAGTTACATGGTATGCTGGGCTTCCATGAAGCTCTTTCTGAGAATGGATGGAAATGGGAAGCATCGCAAAGCGCTCTGCCTCCAGGACAGAATATGAACGCACCCGAAGCACTCTTCTCAAAGTTAGATGACGATGTGGCCGTCGCCGAGATGGAACGTCTAGGACAGAGCGTAAATTAAAGCAGAAAACTTAGGAAAACATTGAACACACTCTCCATATACGAACAAATACAAGACGAGCTGGAAGCTGTCGAAGAGAAGCTTAGCGCTATAGGCAACCAGAGTTCTGTGGCAGAACCGTCGCTTCTCGTGGAGCTACTTGGTCATATATTGGAAGCCCCAGGGAAACGCACACGTCCCGCCATCACTATCTTGGCATCCAAGTTCCACCCTAATGACAACGATCTCCCAATAATAATGGCCGCCTCTGTGGAGCTTTTGCACATAGCTACCCTGATACACGACGACACTGTGGATAACTCTGCTGTGCGCCGTGGAAAAGCCACTGTCAGCACCAAGTGGGGCGAAAACGTGGCTATTCTCCTCGGCGACTACGTCTTCGCTACATCGGCCACAATGGTCTGCGATACCAACAACGTAAGGGTCATTCGGCGCTTCTCCGAGACCATCATGGAGCTATCAAGCGGCGAACTTTCGGAGATATCTTCCGCCTTCAACTGGAATATCTCACGGAATACTTACTGGCAGAGAATCTACGACAAGACCGCATCCCTATTCTCCACCGCCGCGGAGTCTGGTGCAGTCCTGAGCGGCGCGCCGGAAAGCCTGGTGCAGTCTCTCAAATCCTACGGATACAACCTCGGAATGGCATTCCAAATTGTAGACGACATCTTAGACTTCCAAGGCACAGAGGAAGAAATTGGTAAACCAGTTGGGAATGACCTACTGCAGGGCACAATCACACTGCCGTCTATAATGCTCATGGAGCGATATCCAGACGACAACCCCATCAAAGAAAATTTTGAAAGGTTCAAAGAATCCGAAAACAGAGAGGCTGACGGCAGTCTGCAAAGGGCCATTGAGATGATCCAAACCTCTGATATAATCCCACAGTCATATGCCGTAGCCGCCGACCTTTGCTCCAAAGCCACTCAGGCACTTGATTCACTTCCTGACTCCTCCTACAAACACTCACTGACGACCCTGGCCTCATACGTCATGGAGCGGCGTTACTAATTACTGCTAGAACCAATCATTTCACCAACGCACAAAAGCATCAAAAGTTATTGCCAAATTACTGGCTGCCCGTTCTCAAACATAAACTCCATTTCACCTTCTTGCTCCTCTGCTTCTTCCCTTAGCAGGCGCACCTCGATATAAACAGGCCTATCCATATCCCTAAACATGATACGTGAGAGGAACGCTCGCTCTTCTGTGACACCAATAAATATTTCACGCGTCCCTATTTCCTCAACTTCATCCATGCTCTCCCAGTTTTCTACCGCTTCTTGCACCAATTGAATCTCCGCATACTCATTCTTTTCCATAGCGTTGCCATTTCCTTTCATCCTATTGATACAACAGCCACCACTGAACCAGCGAAGCATACCCTCTTAAATAAGTCCCTTCAATACTGAAAGATAATAACCATTGCGATACGCTTACTTCTCAAATACCACTTTACCCATCACCATCGTCATAAGTACATTGATCTCTTTAATTCCTTCTACGCCAACAGCCATTGGATCTCTGTCCAAAAGCACCAGGTCTGCCCGTTTGCCATTTGCAATGGAGCCAATAACATGTTCTTCAAATGACGCGTATGCACTTCCCAATGTATACATACGCAATGCATCCTCCACACTCACAGATTCGCCTGGAAGCACAGTGTCGCCAGATTCCGCCCTGCGAGTTACCGCGGCATATATCCCCACAAGTGGATTCATGGGAATAACAGGGGCATCTGAGGCAGCGGCCACCGGTATCCCGTTGGCCATCATAGAGCCTATTGGATATAGCCAAGGCAGCCTGTCGCTAGGAACATCGGCCAGATAGCGTTCCCCGTTGTGGTATAAGAATCCAGGTTGTGTGGCCACGATTATGCCGTTGTGCACCAGTTTCTCTATGATATGAGTCGGGCACTCGGAGCAGTGTTCGATACGATGTCGAAGTTCGTTAAATACGTTATCTCCAATAGCAAAATGAATGGCTTCTGCGGCCTCCTCCACTGCCTCTGCCTCCACGGCGTGAATGGCAACCTGAAAGCCGCATAGGTGTGTCTCTTTCACAAGCCTGTGCAATTCATCTCTAGACGGACTGAGCGACCCTGCTGTCATTGTGACCATTATTTTTACCGCACCAAGTCGAAGCCCTTTCGCCCCATAACCGAATGTGAATCCTTCTTCTAGGAACTGCGGTAAGTAGCTGACTCCCGCCATGAATGTCACAGACGGAATAAGCAAGTCACGTTTCTTAAGTCTGTCAAAGAACTTCCAACGTTCCATGTTATTCCCAGGAGTAGCATCTTGAAGTGAAGTGATTCCGAGGGCAAGGCATTTCTCATTGAATTGACCGACGCCAATATCCATTTCGGCCTGAGACAAAGGCGGTATCACTCCATCAAGGTAATCATTCATCTCTAGGAGAAGCCCATTGGGTTCCCCTGTGCCCTGTTGCCGCTCTATCACGCCGCTTGGAGGGTCCTGTGTGCCTCCATCTATGGACGCCAGCTCTAATGCCATGCTGTTGAGTACCATCGCATGCCCTGATCGGTGAAGAAGTCTTACGGGGTGATCTGTAACCGCCTGGTCAAGATCCCAGCGTGTTAGATGCCGCTTTTCCTTCAAGTAAAACTCATTGTATCCAGTCCCTCGTATCCATGTATCCATGTGGGCATAACGGGAACGCTCACGCAGTTTCTGCTGAATGTCTTCGATAGAGGATACGGACGCTGGACTGCAATCCACCGACAACAGTGAAGCGACAGTTGCAAGCACGTGACAGTGAGCGTCATTGAAGCCTGGTATCAACGTACCGCCACGACAATCGATGATTTTCGTAAAACCGCCTGCGTCAATGCTAGGCTCGCCCACACCCACATCGACTATCTTGCCATGATCTATAGCTATCCAGGAAGCGCGCGGCATAGCAGGATCCAAAGTAATTACAATCGCGTTACGAAGAAGAATATCTGGAACAGCCCAAGACATAAAATTATGGCTGTCGTCAGGAGCGACGGGCTGTGACGAACTGCTCCTCTGCGTGATAGGAACTGCGTACAAGAGGTCCGGATGCAACGTGGCGAAAACCGAGACGTTCCCCTTCTTTTCGCAGGCCTTCAAATTCTTGTGGAGTGTAAAACCTAGATATTGGAACATGCTTGTTAGACGGCCTCAAGTACTGGCCTATGGTGAGGAGATCACAATCAACAGAGCGGAGGTCCTTCATAGTCCGGACTATTTCATCCCATTCCTCGCTAAGACCGACCATCATCCCAGATTTGGTCACGGCATTTGGTGCTATCTCCCTGGCCGTAGCCAGTAACTCCAAGGACTGCCTGTAATCTCCCCTCGGACGGACCGAGTGGAAGATCCGCTCAACAGTCTCTATATTATGGTTGAGAACATCAGGAACGGCACGCATAACCGTATTAAGAGCCGACCTCGAACCCTGAAAGTCAGGTATGAGCACTTCTACCTGGCACTCAGGCAACCTTTGACGAATCTGCTTAATGCACTGTGCGATGATGAAGGCCCCTCCGTCAGGAAGATCGTCCCGATCTACCGAAGTTATAACGCAATAACGCAGACCAAGACGTTCAACCGTACGGGCCAAGCGTTGAGGTTCCTCAATATCGACGGCCAGTGGTTTACCTGTGGTCACAGCGCAATAGCGACATGCACGCGTACAGATGTCGCCCAGAACCATGAAAGTTGCACTACGGTTTTCCCAGCATTCCCCAATGTTGGGGCAATGAGCTTCTTCGCAAACGGTATGCAGCTCGCCCTGCTGCAGCAAGTTCTGCACCTCAATGTAGTTGGCCCCTCCAGGCATCGTCACCTTAAACCATGGAGGTAGGCGCTGATGAGGGCTCTCTTTAGTTTCTGAAGATGATGTCATACGTAAACATCATATCAGACCAATCCTTTACATGTCTGCCTTTTCAATTCCAAAGGCATTGCTACAAACACCGATGTTCATGCTTAAAACGCTGTCTTGTCTAGTTGACCCAGGCTAATCCGAAAGCTATAATGCACTTGAAGTTATAATTATGGAGGATAGAGTTGGCAAACCAGTCAGGTAAGAGATATTTCTGCAAGAGTTGCGGCTCTGAGTTCATAGTTACCACGGCAGGCAATGGAGAAATGTCATGCCACGGAGAGCCTGTACAGCAAAAGTAGATACCTTTATTCCCGGATGCCCTAGGGAAAAGGGCGGAGGTTTGACATGGCAAATGAACTTGGTAAAAGATATCAATGTGATACGTGTGGCACCGTAGCCCTATGTACCAAGGCTGGTGAGGGTCCCACATTGTGTTGCGACAAAGAGATGGCACTTCAGGATGCGAAGAGACTACCCTCCTCAGACTAAATTCCCAGGAAACACAGATACTTCCTGTACTAAGCTGGCACACCCCTGCAAGATTCAACGACCATTTCAAGGCATCGCTTTGGGATGGCTTAGATTTGTCTGTGCGGTTAATTCCCTTTAGGAGATACTCATGAGCAAGCTGATTGAGCGCCTTGAAAAAGTAGGCATGTTTACACCGGTACCTATTGGTTTCGGAGTCAACCGTGCTGCCAATAAAGCTCCTTCTTTGGTGCTCGTAGCTCTATCCGGAACAAAGCCAACAATATCCAGTGCTCAACTAAAAGCGGACTCCTACATTGTTGTCGGGAGCAAGGTGGGAAAACCAGAACTCAAGGCAGCAAAGGACATGTGGGGAGATTACCCATGGGGGTTGTGGCCTGATACTCTAACAAAAGACTCCCTTGATGCCCTCAAAGGTGGAGGCGGAGATTTTTTCATATTCTCCAGTCTAGACACCAATGTGGAGGTACTTGCTGAAGAGAATTTGGGTAAGTTAATAACCATACCGGTCGGGTTCCCGGAGGAGCTTGGACACTCTCTTGAGGAGATACCAGTGGATGCTGTACTCCTTACCGGACTGGAAGAAAACTTACCAATGTCAGTGAAGGACCTTATGCAGATCCGCTCCATAAGAGACCTGACTTCCAAACCCATTCTTCTTGTACGTGCACAAACTTTGAACCGAAATGAAATGGTCGTTCTGCAGGACGTTGGTATTCAAGGAATCGTCGTAGATATGAGGATCATGAAACTGGAAGACGCCATCCAGGTACGAGATGCCATAGACGGACTTCCTCCACGTAAGACAAAACATGACCAGTCCAACGGGTTATTACCAAGGCTATCTTTACCAGGAGCCTCACCTCAACAAGATGATGACGAGGATGATGACGACGACGAGGATTACGACTAGTCATTACTCAAAATACCTGCACTGACCTCATTGCAATATAACGCGCTATCGAGTATCACAGAGCATGAACATAAGGTATGGGCCGGGCATCTATTAAGACAATGTGACATGATAGATAGCTGAGACCTCAAGCTCTGATGTGACAGTCCATAACAGAACGGTACCCAGACCAAGAATATGCTTAGCATAGATTGAGCGATTTACGTAGCTACCAACGGCCTAGAAATATGGATAAGTGGCAAGCTAGTTGTAGAATACTGACTTAAGGAGATATCTCTATGTGTTGGATATATACTGGATGTGTACGCGTTTAAAACGCTCCACGGTCTCACGGCATAGGGTATTTGCAGTTGACTGGCTCTGGTGGGGAGGGGTATTCTTGACCATTACGCCCCTTATAGCATGAAAAAAGATGCTGATCTTATTCTTGAGAGCGATACCGATACTGAAGGACTCACTAGCTGACCAGGGACTTCATATCCTCTATCTGTGATTCCATCCAGTAGATTATGTCCTCTTTTTCTATCTTCTGAACAAGCATGTTGGCACGCTTCTCTCTGTCTTCTAAGGATGCTGTTATGGCTTGGTAGAGGGCCTGAGCTGTGCCTTCCACATCTGCAGCAGCCACAGCCAAAACACCCTCATGTAGTTGAGCGTATGCACCGGCAGTCTCCGAGAGGACTACTATGCCGCTCTGAGAGTTGACCACTGGACCCTCTTTAGCCACCAGGTTCATTCCATCTATTACGGAGTTGACCAAAAGAACGTCGTATAGTTTCATTGCAGCCATAGCTTGTATATAGTTGTTCTCGTAAAAGACTGTTATGGGTTGCCAGTCCTCGGTGCCGAAGTCCTGATTGATCTCAGCAACCAGGGCATCCACTTCCTGAAGGTATCTTTGGTACTGCCTTATGTGTGTCCTCGACGGGACAAGAAATGCTAGGAATTTAACCTTCCCAATGAAATCCTTGTTCCGTTCCAGAAAAAGACGATAGGCTCTGAAACCCCTGAGAATGTTCTTGTTGGGCTCCACGCGATCCACCCTAATAATAGTTTTCTCACCCAATAGAGGTTTGAGCTTCTTCTCGTATTCCAATGCCCTAGGAGAGTTGGCAATCTCCTTCACCTCTTCTACATCTATGGAGATGGGATAGCACCGGACTGATGTTTCCCGCCCATTCAAGGTAACCGTACATTTCTTATGATCAACAGTACACTCATCTATGAATATTTCGCAACTATGCAGGAAACTACGTACGTCCCGTAACGTTTGAAATCCTATTATGTCGCTAGCACAGAGGCTTTCACAGATGGCAGTTCGCATAAAGGCCGGGATCATCTGCCAATAAACTGTTTCCGGCCACGGAATATGTAGAAAGTGCTGTATTATGGCTTCCGGCAAAGACTCTCGTACCATTCCTGGAACGAGATAGAGGTGATAATCGTGAAGCATGACGTAGGGAGGTAACACGCTATGCTTGGCCTCTTCCAATACTGCATCTGCAAATGACCGATTGACCGGGATATATCCCGTCGCCCAGGCATCATATACAGATTCGTCCACATTAGGAGTATATGTGGAACTCCACATATAATGCTGAAGAAACCAGAGAAGTGGGTTACAGAATATATTGTAGAATTTGTGGTACACACGTCTTGGTGTGACAACGTACCTCAAATAGAGTTTCTGCCCTGTCAGAGGAGACTTGACCCTTCCATCCTCTGCTTGCTTTGCAACACGACGATCCCCTTCTCCCATGGCACTTGAAACCCAAGTGAAATCAACGTAATCTATCAGAGTGCTGAGAGCAGTTACTACTCCACCACTGCCATGACGAGCCTGAAGGTTATCCTCAGGTGAAAGTTGATATTCCACAGGCCCTCTATTGCTTACAAGTATCAGCCGACGATCACGCAACATGTCGCCAAACTGTTCTACAAACCGAGCTGTTCTTTTTTCTGCAGAAGAAACCACTTTCATTGTGTAATTAATCCTCTGAGGGTTTCCAGCGAAGGTCAGGCCTGCGAGCGGCTCTAGCTTCGTCCAATCGACTGTTTGGTGTGTAGTGAGGTGCATCTTTCAACACTTGTGCATCTTCATTTGCCTCCATGGCAATGTCTTTCATCACCTGGATAAAGTAGTCCAGAGTCTCCTTGCTCTCAGTCTCCGTTGGCTCTATCATCAAGGCTTCCTCAACAATCAGAGGAAAATACATGGTAGGCGGATGAATGCCGTAGTCTATGAGACGCTTAGCAACATCAAGGGCACTTACTCCGACCACCTTCTGGGTCTTCGCTGAAAAGACCACCTCATGCATACATGAACGGTCGTATGGGAGATGGTAATAATCCTTCAGGGCATTGAGTATATAGTTAGCATTGATGACGGCGTTATCGCTTATCTCCCTCAATCCTTCGGCTCCGAGACCACGAATGTAAGTATAGGCCCTGACCAGCATCCCAAAGTTGCCGTGGAATGCCGCTGTCTTACCAATGCTTTGCTCTGGCTCTGCTAGACGGTAAACCTCTTCATCGCTATCGCTGGCTGTCACCTTCTCAATCACTGGTGAAGCTAAGAACGGAGCTAGAATTGAATTGGCAGACACAGGCCCTGCACCAGGGCCTCCTCCTCCGTGTGGAGTGCTAAAAGTTTTATGGAGGTTAATGTGCAACACGTCGAAGCCCAGTTCACCCAGCTTTGTCTGGCCCAGCATGGCATTCATGTTTGCGCCATCACCATATACCAGCCCTCCCGCTTCATGCACGACGCGACATATCTCCAGAATGTTGGTATCGAAGAGTCCAAGGGTATTTGGTAAGGTGAGCATAAGACCAGCCGTCTCAGAATCGCATGCCTCTCTGAGGGCATCTACATCCATGTTGCCTCTGGCGTCGGATGGTATGCTCACAACATGGAAGCCGCACATGGCAGCAGAAGCCGGGTTTGTGCCGTGGGCGCTATCTGGCACTAGAACTGTCCTACGGGACTCATCTCCATGTGACCGGTGATAAGCACGTATCATAAGCATGCCTGCCAACTCTCCCTGTGCACCGGCCATAGTAGCCAAACTTGTGGCTTCCATACCAACAATCTCGGACATAAACCCCTGAAGCTGAAAAGCGAGTTTCAATGCTCCCTGGACGGTTTCTTCCGGCTGCAATGGGTGAATCTGCGAGAACCCCGGAAATCCAGCCACCTCATCGTTGATCTTTGGGTTGTACTTCATGGTGCAGCTACCCAACGGATAGAAATTGGTATCCACAGAGAAGTTCATCTGACTCAAGCTTGTAAAGTACCTCACAACCTCACCCTCGCTCACCTCCGGAAGTTCCAAGTAGTCCCTTAACTGTTCCTCTGAAGGAAGAGGCTGTAAAGGCACATCCAGTGCGGGCAGAGCGACCCCAATCCTTCCTGGAGCACTTCGCTCCATCAACAAGCGTCGGTTACGCTCCATATTTCTTGTATCTTCTCTCATTTACAGCTCTGAGCAATTCTCGTCAATGTCTCTACCAGATCCTCGATCTCTTGGCGGGTGTTCATCTCAGTTACACATAGAAGCAGCCCATTCGGAATTCTGTCACTGACATCCACCCCTCCGATTATTCCCTCTTTCAAGAGACTCCGGTTCACCTCTTCCGATGTGATTGGACATTGCACCACAAATTCCTGGAAGAACGTTCCGTCAATAGGAAGGGAGTAACCTGGAATCTGGCTTATAATGGACGCTGCGTAGTGGGCTTTATGATACGTCAGTTCAGCGATATGTCTCAGTCCAACTTTCCCCATGCATGCCAGATAGGCCACTACAGCCGTGCCAATTAGGGCTTCACTGGTGCAGATGTTGGAGGTGGCCCGCTCACGGCGAATGTGTTGCTCCCTAGTTTGAAGGGTAAGAACGTAGCCGTCACGTCCATGAGTATCAATCGTCTTCCCGACGATACGACCTGGCATCTGCCTCAAAAACTCAGTTTTGCAGGTGAAGAGCCCAACATACGGGCCTCCATAGCTCAAAGCTACTCCCAACGGTTGTCCTTCTGCAACGGCAATATCCGCTCCGCTCTCACCAGGAGATCGGAACATGCCCAAAAATACTGCGTCAGTAGAGACCACCAGCAGGGCATTCCTTTCGTGCGCCATCCTACCAAGAACTTCTAGTTTTTCCAGGTAACCGTAGGAATTTGGATGCTGTACTATAACGCATGCACTATCGTCCTCTACGTGAAGAGAAGCAGAATTTACATTGTAAATCTCAAGGCCCTGCGGTTCCGTGTATGTCTTCATCACAGACAAATACGTGGGTGACACAGTATCTAGGACGGCAATACGTCTCTTACCAGTGATCCGGCATGCCATTAGGGCCGCCTCTGCCAGCGCCGTGGCACCATCGTACATTCCTGAGTTAGCTACCTCCATACCCATGACCTGACACACAAGTGACTGGAACTCGTAGATAGCCTGCAACGTACCTTGGCTTACTTCAGGCTGATACGGGGTATACGCGGTGGCCAACTCGCCTCTGCTAATAACGTGGGCCACCACCGCAGGAATGTAGTGTTGATAGGCTCCGCCGCCAAGGAAACACGGCACCCTCCCTGGAGTTAAGTTGAGGTCAGATAGCGCCTGAAGCTCTCTTCTCAGTTCCAACTCTGAAAGAGGAGCAGGAAGGTCAAGATACGGACGAGCGTAACCCTCCGGTATATCGGCAAAAAGTGCTTCCATCGATTCGACCCCGATGGCATTTAACATGGCCTGACGGTCGATGTCGGTATTTGGAACGTATGGCGAAGAAAGGCGGGCCTGATGCATCTGCGGCTAACCCAAGGACTCGAGGAAAGATTCGTAGTCGGCTGCAGTCATGAGATCATCAATCTCGGCTGGCTGCGACGGGTTGACACGTACGAGCCAACCCTGGTCGTATGGGTCTTCGTTCACAATTTCTGGGCTATCCACCACAATCTGATTTACCTCCACTATCTCTCCAGATATAGGTGAGAAAATATCAGACACTGATTTCACAGATTCCACTTCACCCAGCTTTTCCATCTGGTTCAAACTTGCTCCAACACGCGGAAGTTCCAAGAACACGATATCCCCCAGGTGTTCCTGGGCATAATCGGTTATACCAATGAGAAATGTGCCGTCATTCTCATCCTTCGCCCATTCGTGATCGCGAGAATATCTTCTGTCGAGGGGATACATATTACCTCTTCCTAGAATAGAAAGGGATTGCCGTAACTTCTGCCTC